>JBEELK010000001.1:0-3046 GCA_041168165.1 Planctomycetota bacterium
GCTGGTTCCATGACCTGGTCGGCAACTGGGGCGTAGCGATCATGATGCTGACGATCCTGGTGCGCAGCCTGCTGGCGCCCGTGAACTTCCGCATGCAGAAGTCGATGCGCGCCTACAGCGCCCGCATGGCCGTGCTGAAACCGAAGCTCGACGCCTTGAAGCAGAAGCACGGGGAAGACAAGGCCGCCTACCAGCAGGCGATGATCGCGTTCCAGCGCGAGAACAAGATGCTGCCGCCGCTCGGCGGCTGCCTGCCGATCTTCCTGACGATGCCGATCTACATCGGCCTCTTCACCGCATTGCGCACGAGCTACGACCTGCGCCAGCAGGGCTTCCTGTTCATGTCGGACTTGAGCGCGCCGGACGCGCTGTTCCCGCTGCCGTTCTGGCCGGGGCTGTTCAATGTGCTGCCGCTCGTCTGGATCGCGCTGATGGTGATCCTGCAGTCGCGCATGCCGCTGCCGACCGATCCGCAGCAGCGCCAGATGCAGCAGATCATGCGCTACATGCCGCTGATGTTCGGCGTGATGCTCTACAACTATGCGTCTGGCCTGATGGTCTACATGGTCACTTCGATGATCTGGACCTTCGGCGAGTCGGCCGTGACCAAGAAGATCCTTGGCCCGATCGACCCCAACGCCGCGAGCTTGGCGCCGCAACCGATGATGTGACGCTGAGGGATGCGGGGGCGGTTGCGCGAAGCCCGCGCGCCGCTCCAATGCGGCGATGCACTCCGCCTCGTCCTCGTCGCATCCCGATCGCCGTGAGTTCTTGGGCTCTGCCGCCAGCGCCGCGGCCGCCATCGGCGCCATGTCGCTCGCGAACTCCGCGTCCGCCGCGTCGAACCTACTGGTCCCGTCCGCGCGCGAGCCGTTGTTCACGGTGAGCCTTGCCCAGTGGTCGCTGCATCGCACGTTCTCGCGCGACGGCAAGGACAACCTGGAGTTCCCCAAGAAGGCGAAGTCCTACGGCATCGACGCGATCGAATACGTCAACTCGTTCTTCAAGGACAAGGCGCGCGACGAGGCGTACCTGAACGAACTCGACCAGCGCTGCAAAGGCGAAGGCGTGCAGAGCGTCTTGATCATGGTCGATGGCGAAGGCGAGCTCGGCCATCCCGACAAGCAGAAGCGCGCGCAAGCGGTCGAGAACCACCACAAGTGGGTCGAATGCGCGAAGCGCCTTGGCTGCCACTCGATTCGCGTGAACGCGCAGAGCTCCGGCTCGTGGGCTGAGCAAACGAAGCTCGCCGTCGATGGCCTGCGGCGCCTGTGCGAGTTCGCCGATGGCCACGGCATCAACGTGATCGTCGAGAACCACGGCGGGCTCTCGAGCAACGGCAAGTGGCTCAGCACCGTGCTCGCGATGGTGGATCACCCGCGGGTTGGCGCGCTGCCGGACTTCGGCAACTTCCGCGTCAGCAAGGACGAGACCTACGACCGCTACATCGGCACCAGCGAGTTGATGCCGTTCGCGAAGGGCGTCTCGGCCAAGTCGCACGACTTCGACGACCAAGGCAACGAGACCGGCACGGACTACCGCAAGATGCTCAAGATCTGCGTGCTGGACCACGGCTGGCGCGGTCGCATCGGCATCGAATACGAGGGCGGCCGCCTGTCCGAGGACGAGGGCATCAAGGCGACGCACAAGTTGCTGCTGCAGTGCCGCGACGAGATGGCGGCGCAGCGCTGAGACGCGGAGCAGTGCTCGTTCACGGGGCCGCTTCGATTGGCGGTGCCGACTCGCGCCGCGGGCTCGCTGCGCTGCTCAGGGTGGCGCGCGAGCGAGAAGTGAGGTCCCGGGCGGAATCGAACCGCCGTAAACGGATTTGCAATCCGTTGCCTAACCACTCGGCTACGGGACCGTGAGGGCGCGACAGGGTAACGAGGATCGGTTCTGGATCAAGTGCGAGACTTTGTCCTAGGGCTGCCTATCATCCCGCGCCCGCCGCGCGACCGCTGCTGCGGCGATCTGGACCCGTGAAGACTAAGAAGAACATCCACTTCGAATTCAGCCAGGACCTCGTGCGCGAGCCCTTGCTCTACAAGATCAATCGCTCGTTCGACGTCGTGGTCAACATCCGCGGCGCGTCGGTGACGGACCAGGGCGGCTTCATCGCGCTGGAGCTCGAAGGCGAGCAATCGGAGATCGACCGCGTGATCCAGTATCTGCATTCGCAGGGCGTCACGTTCGGCGAAGGGCTCGGCGGCACGGAGCGATGATCGGCGCGCGCATTGGCGTCGCATCTTCGCGCGTTTGGCGCATGGCGCTCGACGCGCGGCTCTCGCTCGGCACGGCTCTGTGCTTGCTCGCGCTGCCATCGCAGTTGGCGCGATCGAGCGATGACGAAAGCGCCGCAGCGAGGCTGCCCAACGACATGGTCGCTCGCGGCAAGGCGGGCGTGGTCGTCAGCTGTGAGCCGCATGCGACGGCTGCGGGCCTCGCGGTGTTGCGCGATGGCGGCAACGCCGTCGACGCGGCGGTTGCAGTTGCGCTGACGCTCGCGGTCACGCATCCGCAGGCGGGCAACCTCGGCGGCGGCGGGTTCTTGCTGGTGCGCATGGCGGACGGCACGACGACGTCGTTCGACTTCCGCGAATGCGCGCCGCAGTCCGCGACCGCGGGCATGTATCTGCGCGCCGACGGGACCCTCGACGATGACAAGGTTCGCTTCGGCGCTTCGTCGGCAGGCGTGCCCGGCAGCCCCGCGGGACTGCATCTCGCGTTGCAGCGCTTTGGCACCAAGCCGCTGCGGCAACTCGCGGCGCCGGCGATCGCGCTCGCGAAGCACGGCTTCCCGGTCGATCAGTTCCTCGCGGAAGCGCTCGTCGAAGAGCAGAAGGCGCTGTCGCGCTTTGCCACGACGCGCGCGATCTTCTTCCGCGGCGACGAGCCGCTGCGCCAAGGCGACATGCTGCTGCAGCCCGACCTCGCGGCGACGCTGCAGCGCTACGCCGACCTTGGGCCAGACGGCTTCTACAAAGGCGTCACCGCCGAGCGCATCGCGGCGCACATGAAGGCGTCGGGCGGGTTCGTCACGGAGCAG
>JBEELK010000002.1:0-11525 GCA_041168165.1 Planctomycetota bacterium
CGGCAGCCGTGGCGGCTACAGCGGCGGTGGCGGCGGCGGCGGTGGCCGTGGCGGCTACGGCGGCGGTGGCGGCGGCGGCGGTGGCCGTGGCGGCTTCGGTGGCGGCGGCGGCGGTGGCCGCGGCGGCTACGGTGGTGGCCGCGATCGCGGCGACGACCGCGGTGGCGATCGCTGGTGATCCAGCGATTCCCTCGCTGCGCCTAGGCGCAGTCGCTGGGTAGACGACAGCCCTGGGACCGTAAGGTCGCAGGGCTGTTTTCGTTTCTGGAGAGCGCTGCAGGGGCAGCCTCCACCACTGGGTGATTGCCTACTTGGCGAACGCCGGCACGCGCGCGCAGAACTGCAGTGCCTTGTCGGGCTGCAGGCTCGTCAGCACGAATGTGCCGAGATCCGACACGGCGCGGCCGCGGAAGACCTCAGTGCCCCCGACGCGGACCACGACGTCCTTCTGCAGGTCGAGCACGCGTTCGTCGAGCAGCACGTAGAGGCCCTTCGTGTCGCGTGTCGACGTGATCGACACGGAGTTGTCGGCGCGGTCGAGATCGGCCTGCACCACCGCTTTCTGCTTCGGTGCCGCCCAGTAGAGCCACGAAAACTGTCGCTTCCACGACAGCACAGGCTGCCAAACGATGCGTTCGGGAACGGGCGCGCGCACGCAGTCGCGGATGCGCGCGAGGTGTGCCTCGTGTCCGCCTGGCGGCGCGCCGTGGCCTTGCCCGGTGACTTCCCAATAGTCGTGCAGAAAGCCGCCCCACTTGGCGGCAGCGTCCTTGAGCTTCTTGATCGCGAACTGGTTGGGCTCGGGCGGCACTTGCGGGTCATCCGTGCTCTGGTAGGCGGCCACGAACACGTTGCGCAGGCTCGGGATCACGCCGTCCTGCACATCGATGATCGGCCCGCCCTTGCGGCTGTAGATCGGCGTCGGCGCGCCGGCCGATGGCGCGATCGCTGCGAGCCGATCCGCGTGGTGCGCGCCGAGCGCCCAACTGCCGTAGCCACCCATCGAATGGCCGACGAAGACGACGCGGTCGGGATCGATCTTCCAGGTCCGCAACGCCGCGTCGACAAGGTCGATCACGAACTCCTCGGTGCCTGCGTCGGTCCACCCATACTCGGTCGCCTCGAGGCACTCGGGCGCCACGATCACGTAGCCGAGTTGTCGCACCGCCGCCTCGTAGGCCGAAAACGCGCCGCCCGCGTCCGCGGAGCCGACGCCGCCGCCGTGCATTGCGATCGCGAGACCCTTGGGCTTCTTGGTCTCGCCGCCCACCAGGTAGCGCCCGCGCGCAGCAGCGCCCGTGGAGTTGTCTGCCGCGAAGAAGAGATGGTCGCCGCTCGTCTGCAGCTTGCGACCTTTGCTCCATCCATCCGCGATGACCTTGCCGTAGTGGGTGCGCGCCTTGGCGTCGAGCGTCACGGCGAAAAGCGTCGGCAGCAGCGCGTCGAGGCGCGCAATGCCATCGCCTCGGCGAACATCGAGCTCGAGCGCTTCGCGCACCATGAGTTCGAGCTTCTTCTGCGCCTTGGGCCCGCCCGCTGGCGACTGCGCCGCAACAGAGGAGAGCGCCGATGCGGCGCAAAGCACCAACCAACCGAGCCTGCGGCAAGAGCTTCGCATGAAGGTCGGAGAGCATACCGACGCATGGATGAGGCCGCGCCGCCACGACCTCGCACAGCACCACTGCCTTGCCGCGGCTGGTCCGCTAGCCCAAGATGGCCCGCTTCCCTTGGTCGACAAGCTCCTCCTCAGTTTCGCAGCGCTGGCCATGGGCCCGCTGCTCGTCGTCGCCGCGCGCAAACACGCGTGGTCGACCGTGCTCGTCGACAGCTTCTGCGTCGTGACGATCAGCGGCTTCTCGCTGCTGCACCTGTTGCCAGAATGCGCCGAGCAGGCGGGCTGGCTCGTGCTGCCGCTCGCGCTGATTGGGTTCTTGGCGCCGACGCTCGCAGAACGCGGCCTTCAGCGAAACAGCCCCAACCTGCGGCGACTCGTGCTCGTGCTCGCAGTGCTTGGCATGGCGGCGCACGACACGCTCGACGGCATCTTCTTGCACGCGTCCGGCCACGGGCACGAAGCGCATGCAGGCGGCGAGGCGGGCCACGTGCACACGCACTCGGCGACGGCTTGGGCCGTGATCTTGCATCGCATCCCCGAGGGCATCGGTATCTGGTGGATCGTGCCGCGCACGCTCGGACGCACTGCCGCGGTGCTCGTGATGGCGGTCACGATCCTCGCGACGTTGTTCGGCTTCTTCTTGGGCCACGACCTCGAGCAATCCACTTCGGGCTTGGCGCTGCTGCAATCGCTGCTCGCGGGCTCGCTGCTCCACGTGGTGTTCCACGCGCACATTCCGGCGCCCAAGGACAAGCAACGGCTCCACCTCGCCTCCGTGCTCGGCGCGGCGATCGCGGTGTTCGTGCTGTGGTTCGTGATCCACGGCCACGTGCACGAGCACGATGAGCACGCACCGTCGCACGTGTTCTTGCAGTTGGCGATGGAGTCGGCGCCGACGCTGCTGCTCGCCTACCTGCTGGTCGGCCTCTGCCACGCGTTCTTGCCGCAAGGCTGGCTCGCGCGCATGACGCGCGGCAGTTCGCTGCAGCAAGCGCTGCGCGGTGTCGCGATCGGCCTGCCGCTGCCCGTTTGCTCGTGCGGCGTCGTCCCGATCTACCGCCAACTCGTGGCGCAAGGCGCGTCGCTCGCGGCGGCCATCGCATTCCTCGTCGCGACGCCAGAACTGGAGATCGCGGCCGTGCTGCTCACATGGCAACTGCTCGGCCCTGAGATCGCGGGCATGCGCGTCGCGATGGCGGCGCTGCTCGCGCTGTCGGTCGGCATGGCCGTCGCAACGCTGCACAAGAAGGCGGCGATGCGCGCGCGCGACGAAGCCGCAGACGCGCTGCCGGACACCGCGGTGCGCGGCACGTTTGGCGAACGACTTCGCGAGGCGCTGCGTTTTGGCTACGGACCAGCCGTCGACAACACCGCGACGTGGATCCTGATGGGACTGCTGCTGTCCGCGCTGCTGATGCCCTACGTCAGCAAGGAGTGGATCGCGTCGTTGCCGCCTGGCATCGACGTGCCCATCGCCGCGTTGATCGGCTTGCCGCTCTACGTGTGCGCCACGGGAAGCACGCCGCTCGCCGCGATCCTGCTCGGTCAGGGCATGTCGCCGGGCGCGGTGCTAGCGCTGCTGCTCACCGGCCCCGCAACCAACATCACGACGTTTGGCATGCTGCGCCGGCTGCACGGCGGCGGCGTCGCGTTGACGTTCGCGCTGTCGATGTGGATCGGCACGATCGCGCTCGGCTACGCCGCGAACGCGATCCTGCCCGGGCGCACCGGCGCCGAGTTCGCCGCGACGATGGCGCACGAACACGGCGCAGGCGGATGGATCTGGCTGTCGCTGCTCGGCCTGTTGCTGCTGTGGTCCTTGCTGCGCCAAGGCGTGCGCCCCTTCTTGGAGCGCCTGTTCGAGTCGCCCGCAAACATGTCGGGCCACCACCACGACCACGCAGGTCACACGCACGGCGGTTCGTGCTGCGCGCATGAGCACGGTGACGACGCAAACGGCCATGCGCATGGCGCCGCGCCGCTCGCTCCCGCTGCGGCGAACGCCCTCGGCCAAAGCCACGGCAAGGTGCAGATGCCCAACGCGAAAAAGGCCCGCGACGACGGCCACGAGCACGACGGCTGCTGCGGGCACTGAGAGCCGGAGCCGCCGTGTCGCGCTGAGAACGGGCGCGAAATCGACGCAGCCCTAGCTACGCTGCGACGCGTGGGAACCTGGACGCTCTTCACCAGCAATCGCGTCGACGACCTCGTCGAAACGCTTGCCGATCGCCTCGAACACGACGTGCGGCCTCCGCTCGAGGACGCCGTCGTGCTCGTGCAAAGCCGCGGCCTCAGTCGCTACCTCGAACTCGCACTGTGCAAGCGCCACGGCATCGCCGCTGGATTGCGAATGCCGTTCTTGGGCTCGTGGCTGCAGTCGCTGCCCCGACAGCAACAGGGCGCGATGGCGGAGCAGGGCGACAAGGACCCGTGGTCGCGCGACGCGCTGACGCTGCGCATCTTCCGCCTGCTTGGGGACCCAGCGCTCGCATCCGAACTCGAAGCCGCCGCGGTCTATGTCCGCAACGACAGCTCGCACCAAAAGCGCCTTCATCTCGCGCAAGCGCTCGCCCAACGCTTTGACGACTATCAGGTCTACCGGCCCGAGTGGCTGTTGGACTTTGCGCGCGGCAATTGCCCGGACTTGCCTCACGCGCGCTGGCAGCAGCGACTCTGGCGGCGCTTGCTCGACGAGCGCAACGACGAGCTCGGCGCGCATCGCATCGCGTCGCTCACGAAGTTGCTGAGCAACAAGCCCGACTGGCTTGAGTTGCCTGAACGCGTCTCGGTGTTTGGCGTCACCGCAATCGCGCCCGCGTTCTTGGATCTCTTGGCGCTCGTTGCCAAGCACAGCGACGTCGACCTCTACGTGCAGCGGCCAACCAACGAGTTCTTCAGCGACCTGAAGCGCTCGCGTCGCGGCGAGCAACCTCCTGGCCCAGCGCTGCTGCGCAACCTCGGCGGCCAATGCCGCGAGTTCTTCGACCAACTGCAAGACCGCGAAGACCGCGAGTTGCAGCACGAACCGCTCGAGGCCGCGGACCCTGGCACGGATTGCCTCCTGCACACGCTGCAGAGCGACATCCTCAACCTGCGCGATCGAAGAACAGGCGGCGACACGGCGCCGCTCGCGCTCGCGGCTGACGATGCGTCGCTCACGGTGCACTCTGCGCACGGCACGCTGCGCGAGATGGAGATCCTGCGCGACCAGTTGCTCGCGCGCTTTGAGCGCGATCCCACGCTGAGTCCCGCCGACGTGCTCGTGCTGCTGCCCGACGTCGATGCCTACGCACCGTACGTGCATGCAGCGTTTGCGCCCGTGCAGCATCTCTTCCGCACGACGACTGCGGACCGAAGCCCAGCGGATTCGCTGCCGCTCGCGTCCGCGTTCTTGTCGTTGTTCGAGCTCTCGGGCTCGCGCTACTCCGCAGCCGACGTTCTGCAACTCGTCGAAGACGACGCGCTGCTGCGGAGGTTCGACATCACGCGCGCGCAGCTGCCGCAACTGCGAGACCTCGTCGACAAGGCCAAGATCCGCTGGGGCATCGATGGCGAGCAGCGCGATGACGACCTCGGCCTGCCGCGATTCGAAGAGAACAGCTGGACGCTCGGCCTGCGCCGATTGGCGCTCGGAGCGGCGACGGGCGACATGGACGGACTCGTGCTCGGCGTTGCGCCGGCCTCTGACGCAACGATGGCGCGAGCCACGTTGATCGGCAGCTTCCTTGCCATGTTCGACGCGATCGCACAGACGGCAAAGGAACTCGACGCGACTCGTTCGCTGTCCGATTGGGCAGCGCAACTCGACGCAGCGCTCGACCGCCTGTTCGCGCCGCAATCCAAGGCCGAGCGCGCAGCCATGGAGAGCCTGCGCGCCGCGACGCAGCGAATGCGAACGCTCCAGGACGCGATCGGCGGCGAGCCCCTCTTGCTCAAGTCGAATGCCGTGGCCGAATGGCTGCGTGCGCAACTCGCCGACAAGGGCGAGGGCCGCGGCTTCTTGTCGGGCTCGCTGACCTTCGCGTCGATGCGCCCGATGCGCTCGGTGCCGATGCGCGTGATCGCCGTGTGCGGGCTCCACGACGGATCGTTCCCGCGTTCGGCGGACAAGCAAGAGTTCGACCTGATGCAGCACAGGCGCAAGGTCGGCGACCGCAACAAGCGCGAGGACGACCGTCAGCTGTTCCTCGATGCGTTGCTGGCCGCGAAGGACGCGGTCGTGCTGACCTACGTTGGGCGCTCTGCCAAGGACAACAGCGAGCACGCGCCATCGCCCGTGCTCGAAGAGTTGCTCGACCATGTCGACGCGGGGTTCACGCCGCCACGCGGCTACCACAGCGCGCGCAAGTTCGTGCACGTCGAGCATCCGCTCCAATCCTTCAGCTCGCGCTACGGAGCATCACTGGATCCGCGATTGTTCACCTACGCAAACGATCGTGCGCACGAAGACGCGCCGCCGCGCGCAGCGAAACGCGACGAAGCGAACGAAGGCGCGCCGACGATCGCGCTCAACGACTTGCTGGCGTTCTGGAAGGCGCCGCAAGAGGCCTACTGCAAGCAAACGCTCGGTGTGCGCTATCCTGGAAAGGTCAACGACGAGTCGGACAGCGAGCCGTTCACGATGCATGCACTGGACAAGTACCAGTTGCTCCGATCGGCAATCGAACGCTCGCTCGATACGAAAGAGCCGGCATGCATCGAGGAAGCCGAGCGCCAACGCGGCTCTGTGCCCCCTGGCCCGATGGGACAGATCGAACTCGACGCGATGTCGCGCGAAGCCGATGCATTCGCCAACCGCATCCGTTCGCTACATGGGACTCGCACGCTGCGCGTTGAGATCCGCCGCGAACGCTACGTGCTGGTGGGCCAGATCGATTCGCTCGGTCCGTTCGGCGCCTTGCGCTGGCGTCCATCCGATCGGAAGCCCGCCGATATGCTGCTCGGCTACATCGAGCACTGCGTGCGCCAACTTGCCGAGACCTCCGAGCCGATGCGCGCGCTGCCGACGATCGTCGTTGGCAAAGATGGCGAGTCGCGATGGGAGTCTCTGGAGGACGCAGAGGTGCAGCTCGATGCAATCGTCGATGCATACCTGCAGGGACTCACGTCGCCGCCGCCGGTGCCGCCGCTAGCAGGTTGGGCGTTCGCCTATCGCATGTGCAAGCCCAAGAGGAACAGCGTCGACCCGGAACTTGAGGCGCTTGATGACGCACGAAAGGCCTACTTCGAAGGCAACCAGTACGACACAGCACCGCACGACTTGCCCAATGAGTGCATGACCCTTTGCTTCGGACAAAACGATCCGACGCGGCGCGGTGCGTTTGTGGAACAAGCGAAGGCGATCCACGTGAAAGCCTTCGAGTCCATGCAGGAGCAGCAGCAATGAAGGCCCCCTTCGACTTGCTCGGCAGCAAGTTGCCCAAGGACACGATGCTGCTCGAAGCGTCGGCCGGCACCGGCAAGACCTTCACGATCACCGGCATCGTGTTGCGCCTTCTGCTCGAAGGCCACATCAAGCAACTGTCGCAGGTCCTCGTCGTCACGTTCACCAACGCGGCGACGCAGGAACTGAAGGCCCGCATCCGCAAGGCATTGGTGAAGGCCGCAGACGCCTGCGAGCGCGGCACGTCGACAGACCCCACCTACCGCGAACTCGGCGAACGCCATGGCGAAGCGGGCGCCAAGATCCTGCGCACAGCACTGCAGCAATGCGACGAGATGTCGGTCGCGACGATCCACAGCTTCTGCAAGCGCGTGCTCGAGGAGTCCGCATTCAGCGCCTCGATGCCGTTCCGCACCGAGTTCGTCGAGGATGACGTGCCGTTGCTCGTCGATGCAGCAGAAGACGCGCTGCGCCTTGCGTTGTTTGAGCGCGATGGCGTTGCGGCGGCGATTGCGCGCCATGAGAAGCTGCTGCCCCAGACGTTGATCGGGTGGCATCGCAACTACCGGAGGCACCCCAACACGATCCTGCTGCCAGAGCCAGAGCCATTGGCAGAGGCGTTGGCCAAGCTGCGTGAGACGCTCCACGAACTGCGCGACATGGCGGCGAGCAATGGGCTGCCCGAGGCCACACTGCGCGCGTTGCCATGGAAGCAGGGCGACAGCCAAAAGCTGCCTGCGTCGCTCAGGGACGCGATGGTCCCGAAGCTCGTGGAACTGCTGCAGAATCCTGAGTTCCCAGACTTCACGTGGATCTGCAAGTTTGCGACCGCGTCGCTCCGAGAGGCCACGCACAAAGGCAAGTCCAAGGGACTCGACTTCGACCATCCGTTCTTCCAACTCTGCACCAAGGTCGAGCGGAGGCTCGACACCGCGACGCATGCGCTGCGCGCCAGCCTGCTCGAGTCGATGCAGACGCGGCTCACGCTCGACAAGCGCCAATCGGACCGAGTCACGTTCGATGACCTGCTCTCGCGTATCGACGCAGCGCTCTCCGATCCCGAACGCAGCGAGCAACTGCGCATGGCGATCCGCCAGCGCTGGTCTATCGCGATCATCGACGAGTTCCAGGACACCGATCCAGTCCAGTACCGTGTCTTCGCCGAGTGCTTCCACGGCTGTGGCTTCTACGTGGTCGGCGACCCCAAGCAGTCGATCTACGGCTTCCGCGGTGCAGACGTTCGCGCCTACTTGGACGCGCGCAAGGATGCTGCGTCCACGCACACGCTCGGCAAGAACCATCGCAGTCACCCTGACCTCGTGCGCGCGGTCGGCTGCATCTTTGATGGTCCCGCGGCGTTCGCACAGGACGGCATCGAGATGCCTCCTGTCGAGGCGGCGTTCACGAAGGACGAGCTTGCGGTCGTCGGCATCGAGGGCGCTGCGCTGCAACTCCGCTGCGTCGACAACGCGTCGATCGCAACGGAAGCCAAAGAGGAGCTGCGCGATGCCATCGCGCTCGACATTGCGGCCGAGATCCACCGACTGCTGAACGACCCAGCAGTGCAGCTGCGGGAACCCACCGGAATGCGACGCTTGTGCCCGAGCGACTTCGCCGTGCTCACGCGCACGAACGACGAGGCGGAGAAGGTGCAGGAATGCCTGCGCGCCCTCGGCATCCACTCCGCGATTGGCAAGTCCGGCAACATCTACGGCTGCCGCGAATACGACGAGATCCGCACGCTGCTGACCGCGCTCACGCACAGCCATCGCCTCGATGCCGTGCGCGCAGCGTGGACCACGTCGCTGTTTGGCCGCGACACCGCGTGGCTACTCGCGATCGAAGGCGACGTGGACGCGATGGACGCGGAACTGCAGCGCTTTGAGGAGTTGCGTCGCACGTGGACGAAGAACGGCTTCTTGGCGATGTTCCAGCAACTGCTCGCCGGGACCAACGCGCGCGCGCGACTACTGCGTCTTCCCGATGGCGAGCGCCGCATGACCAACCTGATTCAGGTCGGCGAGTTGCTGCACCATGCTGAGCACGAGAAGCGCCTGCGCGGCGAAGGCCTGCTCCACTACATGGAGCGATTGCAGCGCAACGCGGAAGCGGTCGCATCCGAGCTCAAGGAGTTGCGGCTCGAGAGCGACGACGATGCCGTCAAGATCCAGACGGTGCACGGCAGCAAGGGACTGCAGTACGAGATCGTGTTTGCGCCGTTCCATTGGGCAGGGCGCAGTGCATCCAAGGAGAACACTCCGCTCCTCGCCCGCCAACCTGACGGTTCCTTCGCATACGACTTCGGATCGCCGAACTGGGCAGAGAATCGACGGCGCAGCGAACAGGACGAACTCGAAGAGAACCTTCGCTTGTTCTACGTGGCGCTGACGCGCGCCAAGCGCCGCTGCATCGTGCACCTGGCGCCCGGCGGAACTGCGCGCAAGACGGCCCCGGGATGGCTCCTGCTGGGCCACGGACGCGATGCGACGATGCCATCGCCCGAGGACCGCGATGCGTTCTTCGACGGCCCGAAGGCGGACTTCACGCAGTGGCACGATGCGGCCTCAGGGTTGGCAGCGCAAAGCGATGGCTGCATCACGACCACGGCGATCGACGCAGGCGCAGTGGGCCTTCCTTCATCCACCGCATCGAAGCACGACACGACGAACGCCAACCGCCATGAGCAACGCGCGCGCGCGCTGCCCTTCGACGTGAAGCGCGGGCCCTGGCACACGAGCTACACCCAGATCGTGCAGCAGGATCGCCGCGCGCAGATCGAGACGGACGACCTCGCTGTGGAGCTTCGCGTCGCGGACGAGTCGGACGCGAATCCGATGGACGACGTGAGCGCAGGCGCGCCGAAAGGCTTCTTTGCGTTCGCACGCGGAGCCGAGCCCGGCATCTGCCTCCACAAACTGTTCGAAGTCGTCGACTTCACGGCGGACCACGCGACGCTGCGCGACGCGGTGGCGACGACGCTGCGGACGCATGGCTATGACCTTCCGACTGTGCACCGCGGCGAGATCGACCCCATCGCCGACACGACGGCGATGCTCGCCACGTTGCTCGACAAGGAACTGCCGCAACTTGGCTTCCGCCTCGCCGACGTCGGCAAGCAGCAAAGGAAGGCGGAGTGGCGGTTCCAGATGACTGCAGACCACCTGCAGCCAAGCCGCGTGGCCGACGTGTTCTTGCGGCACGGCGGCGCGGACTACCGCGACTACGCGGCGTCGCTTCGCACGCTCTCGCCGCAGACGATCCAGGGCTACCTGTCGGGCTCGATCGACATGCTGATCGAGCACGAGGGCCGCTACTACGTGATCGACTGGAAGTCGAACTACCTCGGCTCGCGCGCCGAAAACTACGAACGTGCTGCGTTGCTCGCCAACGCGAAGAAGAGCGACTACGCGCTGCAATGGAGCGTCTACTTGGCTGCGACCCATCGCTATCTGCGCGCGCGCCTGCCCGACTACGACCCCTCGCGCATCGGCGGCGTGTGCTACGTCTACTTGCGCGGCGTGTCGCAAGCGCATGCATCGACCGGCTTGCTGACCTTCCAACCCGAGCCAGGCTTTGTCGAAGCCATGGACACATGGATCAGCCAGGAGGCGCGCCGATGAACGTGCACTCCAAGCCGTCTGGCCATGACGCGCTCGCAGACTCGCTCTGCGCGATCGCGGTGGCGGAAGCTCAGTCGCGCGATGCGTCCGTTCCTCAGGCCTCCCTCGCGGCGCTGCGCTTGGTCGCGTCGCGACTGTTCGCAGCAGTGCAAGGCGGCGACACCTGCGTGCGGTTGGAAGACCTCGTGGCCGCCGCATCGGCCTCATCGACAGCAGCGTTGCGCGATCGCCTGCTCGCATCCGGCGCCGTAGCGCTCGTCACGGCAACGACAACGGCACCGCCGCGGCTGCCGATCTGCGTCGATGAGGCGGGCCACGTGTCGTTGCTGCGTCACTTCCTCGCCGAGTGGCGCACCGCGCAGTTCTTCGCCAACGCTGCGATGGAGACGCGCACGCCGACGCCCGAAGCGCTCGCCGCATTGCGTGCGCTCCTGCCGAAGGACCAAAGCGTCGACCACCAACTTGCGGCAGTCGCGGTCGCATTGCATCGCCGCGTCAGCGTGATCACCGGCGGCCCCGGCACCGGCAAGACCACGACGATCCTCAAGCTGCTGTCTGTGTTGCTGCGCGAAGACCCCAAGTTGCGCGTCGCTCTCGTGGCGCCCACGGGCAAGGCCGCGCAGCGCATGGAACTCGCGCGTAGCAAGGCGCTCGCGGAGCAACCCGACGCCGCGATCGCGCGCGCGACAACGCTGCATCGACTGCTCGGCTATTCCCCGAGCGAGGATCGCTTCCGCCGCAACGAACGCGACCGCGTGCCGTTCGACCTCGTCGTCGTCGACGAAGCGTCGATGGTCGATCTCGACCTGTTCGATGCGCTGTTGCGCGCGCTGCCGACTTCGTGCCGCATTGCGCTGCTCGGAGACCGCGACCAACTCACTTCGGTCGGCGCGGGCCAACTGCTCGC
>JBEELK010000003.1:0-9730 GCA_041168165.1 Planctomycetota bacterium
GCGCGGCCGGGATGCCCGGAGCACCTTGTGCACCCGTCGCACCCGTCACGCCGATCGGGCCTTGCGGGCCGACTTCGCCTTGGATGCCTTGGATGCCCTGGATGCCTTGCGGGCCGGTCAGGCCGATCGGGCCTTGCGGACCCGTCGCGCCGGTTGCGCCAGTCGCGCCCGTCGCACCCGTCTCACCTTGGATGCCTTGCGGACCCGTGAGGCCGATCGGGCCTTGCGGACCCGTTGCGCCAGTCGCGCCGGTTGCGCCGGTTGCGCCCGTCTCACCTTGGATGCCTTGCGCACCCTGCGGACCGGTCGCGCCGGTCAGGCCGATCGGACCCTGCGGACCCGTCGCGCCCGTTTCGCCTTGGATGCCCTGCGGACCTTGCGGACCAACCGGACCTTGCGGACCCGTCGGGCCCGAGCCCGGCAGCAGCGTCGCCGCGACCGGCATCGTCTGCGCCGCGTTCGTAAACGTCAGCTGGCCATACTTGAACGTGCCAACGCCATCCGTCGTCGCGACGTCGCCCGTGAAGGTCGCCGCAGGCTGGAGGTAGGTGTCGTGCAGTTCGACCGGGCCCGTCGTCGTGTCTTCGACACACACGCCGTTGCCCGAGCGGACTTGGCCGCCGTAGATCTGCAACTCACCGCCGTTCGTGACGGTGACCTTGCCGAACACGTCGCTGTCCTTGATCCACGCGCGCGCGCGGTTCGTGCCGCTGCCGCTGATCGCCAGCGAAGGCGTCGTCTGCGCAACCGGCGAGAACGTCGCGCCGCGGCCCTGGATCGTGCCGCTGAGCGCGTTCACCGGGATGCCGGCGCCGCCGTTGACGAGACGGAACACCACGTTGTCGAAGATCACGCCCGACGAGCTCGCCGTCGGAACGTTCATCTCGAGCGCGTTGTCCAGACCCTGCGCGTAGACCGCGCAGTCCGAGATGTAGAGCTGCGTCGGGGCGACTGCGCCCGCGACGGTCAGCGCGTCGCCAGCCGGGCAGTTGATGTCGATGCCGATCATCGACGTCACGCCGGACGTGTGCGTCACTTGGCCCGTGATCTGCGTCGCGAACGACTTGCCGCCGACCGCCGCCGTCAGGTGCACGCCACCGACCAACGTCACGTTGCCCGTGTAGTTGCCCGGACGAACGAGGACCGTCGTCTGCGTGCCGCCGCCGAAGCCATCGAGCACGGCCTGGTCAATCGCTGCCTGGATCGACGTGTGCGTCGCGCCATTGGCGATCGACGAGTCGACGATGTAGCGAGCGGCCGGCAGACCCTGCGGACCTTGCGGGCCGGTTGCGCCAGTCGCGCCGGTCGCACCCGTGGCGCCCGTAGCGCCCGTAGCGCCGACTTCACCCTGCGGACCTTGCGGCCCCGTCGCGCCAGTCAGGCCGATCGGGCCCTGCGGGCCAGTGGCGCCGGTCGCACCCGTCGTGCCGACTTCGCCTTGCGGGCCCTGCGGGCCAGTGGCGCCGGTCGCACCCGTCGCGCCAGTCAGGCCGATCGGACCCTGCGGGCCCGTCGCGCCAACGTCACCCTGCGGGCCCTGCGGCCCCGTTGCGCCGGTCGCACCCGTCTGACCGATTGGACCCTGCGCGCCCGTCGCGCCCGTCGCACCGGTGGCACCGACCGCGCCGGTCGCGCCGGTCGCGCCCGTAGCGCCAACCTGACCTTGCGGACCTTGCGGACCGACGAGACCCGTGGGGCTGCCGACCCAGTTGCCGTTGGCATCGATCACCGGCGAGCCGTTGACCGTCACACTGCGCGGGTTGATGTCACGGTTGCGCACGTCCACCGCGTTCTTCGCGAGCTGCGCGAAGGCCTGCGACGACAGACGGGTGCGCGGGTTCATCTCTGCGTCTGCGCCAATCTGCACGCTGACGAACAGGTCCCCGTTCTCAAACAGGTTGGCCGGGAACGCCGTGATGCTGCCGAGTTCGGCCTTCAGCAGACCATTGCGGACCTGTACCAGCGGGTGCGACTCAGTCCACAGGGCGACACCGCCCGATGGCACCGTGTAGACGCGGAACGTCACCTGCAGGAATGCATTGACGTCGACGCCAGTGGACTGGAGGGTCAAACGCGCCTGGAAGGGCATCGTCGAAGGAGGCGTCGTCGTCTGGGCTTGGCCAACAGAGATGACGCCGGCGAGGCAGATTGCCGGCAGAAGTATCTTGCGCATGTCGGAGATCGAGAGAGGGGGGAGGGGGGAGGGGGGAATGCCGCGATGGAGTTCGCGAGAGTCCCGGTGCGCACAAAAGCTCTCCTTCGTGCCCACCAGGACGTAGGTCGGCACAAAGTGGGCAATTGCCTCATGTATGCAATCCCCCACTTTGGCTGATGCCATGGCAGCATCCGGTTGCGCGTTAAGCCGCCTCGCGCGATTTCGCCTCACAGCATGGTCCGGATCCATGCGGCCCTACGTGCTCATATGACGCTTCCTGAGAACGCGGGCTTCGCGCTCCTACATCTGGAGCGCCGCAAGATGCGCTTCCTGATCGCTATCCTGGCTTCCGCACGCGCAATGTAGCCCGAAGGCCGGATCGCCTGGGATATCAGCGCGCAAACGCACAAAACGGCTCGACTCTGCGGCACTGCAATGCGGCTCGCCTGATCCGCCCGAGCGCAATCACAGATTCGTGCGACAGCACGCGGGCTACGCCGTGCCGCTGTGCATCCGTGGATTGCTCCTATGCGCCGCGAAGCAACGTAAAGGCGCCACACAGCAGCCCTCCGCGACACGTCGAGACGCAGCGACTTAATCCGCTTGAAGACCTAAAAAATGTCCCAGAACTGCCTCGACGGGCGTGGGCTCGCAGGCTCAGCGATCGCGAGCGGAGATCACCGTCTGAACCTGGCTCCATGCCGGAGGCCCCTTCCGCGTCGTGTCGATCAGCACAATGTGCCACAACAGCTGTCGCGCAGACGAAGGCCCCGTCAGCTGCACTTCGAGCCCGTGCGGAAAACCGTTCGCGTCGTCGCGAACGGCGAAGCGCGAGATACCCGGAGCTTCGAGATCAAAGTTGGTCGCGACCGACGCACGTCGATACGCGAGCACGCCGCGCACCGAGTCCGCCGCAGGCACGATGGCCCACGGGTCTGGCCGATCCGTTCCCGCGATCACGGTGTCGCTCAGCGTGCCATCGTCGTCGATCTGGCGCAGCGTGCCGACGGCATCGGGCGCCGCCGTGCGCAACCACACGACTTGGACCGGGTCACGCGAGCGGCCATCGATGTCCGGCGTGCCGGTGAGCAGATGGCGCGCAACCTCTTCGCGATCCACGGCCGACGTGATGCTGTCGATCGCGGCGCCATCGGCCAGCGGTTCGCTGACGAAGTGCACGAGGTCGAGGCCGCCGCGCGTCCCCGCTGCAGGGCCCGAGCCCTGATCCGCAAGGTAGTAATGAACGACGCGATAGACGTCGACGAGGTGCTCTGTGCCGGATGCGCAGCGGTAGCGATCGCGCCACGCGAGATACGAGAACAGCACGGCGTTGCCGGTGATCTCGTTGCCACTCGTGTCCTGGCGGAACGGTCCATTCAGCTCCACCGTCGGCAACCTCGTCGATGCAATCGCTGAAGGTGCCGCAGTCAGGTCGAGCAGACCGAGCATCGCCTGACCTTCCGTGTCGTCGCCATAGATGCGCGCCGCGGACACGAGCTCAAGGCGCAAGTCATCGGTGACGTCCTGCGCGATCTCCGTCATCTTGCTGATGCGGCGTCCTAGCTCCTGCGCATCGGTGCCCGTGACGGCGAGCGAACTGATGACCAGCACGAGCGCCATGAAGATGGCCGCCGCGATGGCAACTTCGACGAGGCTGAATCCGGACTGACGATTCTGGGTCATTGGCTTGGCTCCGTTCAGCGTTGGATGAACAGCCGCGTCTTGTGGTACGAGAAGTGGATCGGCGCGTTGCGGCGGAAACAGTCGACGCGCAGCTGGTAGCTGCCATGCGGGAACTGGGCGGAAGGGACGCTCCAATTGAGCGTCTCCGAGCCGGTGCCCGCGTCCGACGTCAGCAGCGCAGCATTGGTTGGCCGCTCGCCCGGGGTCGCCGGCGAATCGTCGCGCACGTACTTCCACGTGGTGCCCTCGTCGGACGAATAGGTCAGCACGTATTCGAGTTCGGACTCGCTCTCCGACGGCGAGTTGGTGCTCGTGTACGGCAGCCCATCCCAACGACGCCAGCTCGTCTCGAACGTGATGTCGATCGACGTCGGGTCGATCAATTCCGAGATGTCCGTGGGGAACGTGACCTCGACGCGGGCGGGTTGCTGGATGCGGTGCGCGAGCGACGAGCTGCCGGCCTCGAAGTACGAATGCACGAGTGACAGCACCGCGTACTTCGCAATGAAGCTCGAGCCTGTAGCGACCGTGTTGTCGATGCCGTTCACGACGACGTATGCCGAGTCGCTCGCCGCAGTGTTCTGCAAACGCACGAGACCCGAGCCGACGTTGCCGTTCGGGTGCGTGTAGTAGGTGCGCAGCAGTTGGCCAGAGAAGCGATTCGTGCTGTACGGCGCGAGGCTCCACTCCGTGCCCGTGGTGCCGCTCGTGTTCGTCGCGAGTCCAAACGGACGGCTGATCGCCGTGCTCGTCGGCATGTTGAAGTTGTAGTTGTTCTTGATCTCGGTGCCGAACGCGGTCAGCGCGCCGGTGCCGGACGCATACTGGTGATGGAACGTCGCGGTCGAGGTGCCGATGTTGAAGAACGACGTGCAACCCTCGTCTTGCAGACGCTGGTGC
Source organism: Planctomycetota bacterium (assembly GCA_041168165.1). Classification (GTDB taxonomy): domain Bacteria; phylum Planctomycetota; class UBA1135; order UBA1135; family UBA2386; genus SXPK01. The sequence continues at coordinate 4,739 of JBEELK010000003.1, forward strand.
GAGTTCGTCATGCTCGTGCCGTAAGCCCGGCGCGCGCTGCCCGAGTGCGCCGCGTTGGCAGCCTGGTGCCGGAACGTGGTGGTCGAGCTGCCAGCAATCAGGTTGCCGCGCGGGTTGCCATTCGCGTCGACGGCGTACCAGGACGAAGCAGCAGAGTCGGGATACAGATCGCCGAGCCACGGCATGCACCACCAGTAGGAGCTCGCAGTCGAGTTCGAACGCACCAAGGTGCGCTGGCCCGTGATGTTGTTGACGAAGCCATTGGTGCCCGGCGATCCATACGGCGTCTGGTTGACTGGGATCGAGCTCGGGTAGCCGTTGGCCGCGTCGTAGCCAATGTCACAGCCAATGCCGAGGTAGTAGTACGAGAAGCCCGTCAGCGTCGTATAGACACAACGGCTGTTGACGAGCCCTTGCCGCGCGAGGCCGAGCATCCTCGGTGCGTCGAAGTTGACCGCACCGCGCCAGAGGTTGGAAAGGCGCGACGTCGACAAGCCCGGATAGTCAGGGCGAGCGTCGTTCGTGTTGTTGAGCGAGTCGAAGAACCAGTTGTAGCCGTCGGCAAAGTCCGGCGCGGCAGCTGGGTGATCTGGGTCGCCGCTCACGGACGCACGCATCAGGTCCCTGTAGGGGCAGTGACGCGGGTCGCCGAGGAACTGCGAGCGCTCCGACATCGGCACGTCGCTCGTGCTGTCACACCACCACGTGTAGGTCGTGCTGATGTTCTCGGGCGCAGTGCGCTGGGTCGCAGGCCACATCACGCCAGCGGTTGCAGCCTCAGCGCCGGTCCAGATGCGCGTCTTGACGGCGAGCGTGACATCGCTCGCAGGGTCGTAGTAGGAGCCGCCGGGGCGAACGAAGCGAGCCTGCGTGAACATGCTCGGCGGGATCGTCAGCGTCCAACGCGCCGTGTTCTTTGCGCGGCTACCCGTCGGCGCCGCGTAGAGGTCGTAGCTGAAGTCGCGCGTCGGCGAGCACGGGCTCGGCACGTAGGCCATGCCGTAGAGCATCGAGCGCGCGTCGTTCGCGAGGCCGCGGCCCGACACCGCCGTCGCAACGCACGGCGTGTTGTAGAGCATGATCCGCGTGTACGGCAGCTCACCGTTGCCCGGGTCCACGTAGCTCGCGGCGTAGTACATCTCGCCGCTCACGAGGGTGGCTTCGCCTTGCACCTTCGCGTTCGCGAACGGGAAGTACGCGGTCGATCCACCGACCGACACGCCGCCGCGCAGGTTCTGCAACACGACGCCGCTGCGCAGGTCCGCCTGCGGCGTCGTCGAGTCGGTGAGATCGATGCCCATCACATCCATCGCGATCGCGTTGACCGTCGACGGGCCCGCCACCACGTTCGACGTGTAGGCATACACGCGGAACTTCGCCGACTCGCTGCTGGCGACCGGAGTCGTGCGCACGGTGCGAATCTTCTCGCTGTGCGTGACAACGCGAACTTCCGGCGCTCGCACCGGATCGCGCGCTGCGTCGGAGAAGTTGCGCATCGCCGGCATCGGCAACAACTCGCCGTGCAGGTTGATCACGAGCGCGTTCTTGTAGTTCTGTGGGCTGCGGCACAGATCGTCGAGGAACAGACGCAGCGTCGGCTCCTTGGACATGTCCGTGAGCTCGGCACGCGGCGCCACGCCCGCGGCAATGTCTGCGGCAATCTCGGCCTCGCGCTGCTCGACCGCAGCGACTCGGGCCTGCCACAGCGCGAACTCATCCGGTTGGCGCATCGCGTGGTTGAAGTAGTCCGCGAGCGAATACGGATACGGGTTCGCGTTCGCGTCGAAGCCGTTCTCCTCCACGCCGTCCTTCGCGATGCGGGCCTTCATGTTGGCCGGGACGTAGTAGTAGTTCGACGCCGAGCCCGCGGGCATGCGACCCGGATAGAAGTAGGTGTGCGGAATCGCCTGCAAGCTGTCGACCGCGTCGTTCACGTAGGGGCGATACGTCAGGTTGCGGCCAAACGCGGCCTTCGTGATCCAGTGCGTGCGCACCTCGAGGCCTGGGTTACGCGTCTCGAGGTCCGTGATCGTCGATTCGACGAACGGACGGATCGAGTCCATGAAGACCCACCAACCCGGGATGTTCTCGACAGCCATCAGATACAGGTCGAAGACCTGCGTGGTGGGAAACGCCGCGCCTGGCGCGTTGACGAGCGCCGACAAGTTGGCGGCTTCGCGCTCCGTGCCGTTGAGATCGCGCGACAGCACGCGCACCGTGACGTAGCGCACGTTGCGGTTGTCGATGCCAGGCAGCGGTTGCACGCTGACCAAGCGCGACCACACCCATTCGCCGCCGCGCTGCCAATTGCCAGATAGAGGATCGTCAGGCGCGACGAGCGCACCCGTGTCATCCGTCGCGATCGACAGCGTTGCCTTGCTCAAAGAGCCGTCGTCCAAAGCGTCGATGCCGACCGAATCCGTGTTCTCGGTCCGGTCGACGCTGTTCTGGATCTCAGCGAGGATCGACTGCGCCTTGCCGAACGCAAACACGCGGTCGCGCTCGGTGACCGTGCTGCGCAGGTTCATCGTCAGGTGGCTGACCATGACCACGGCGACGGTCGCCATGATCATCAAGCCGAGCAGCACTTCAGGGAGGCTCAGCCCGCGTTGCCGTTCCTGCCGCGTCGCATAGATCGCAGCATGCGCAGAAGGAGCGTACGTGAGCTTCGTCGAATGGCGTCGTTGGAACATGGCGGCCTGCTCTCCTGCCGATGGCAAGAGTCCAGGTCGCTCATCGGCGCGCGGGCCTTGCCGAATGAAACGAGAACGGGCCGATGTCCCGACCGGAGACTGCGCGGTGTTGCGGATCGCGACACTTGCGCCACAACAAGGTCGGTTTGCATCCGCGACGCCGCGCCCGGATGCTCGTTCGCTTGCCCGAGCCCGTGACGACCAAAGCGGCCCTGCGCCGCCCCTGGCAGATGCTGATGCGCCGTCGCGGCATGGTGGCGATCGGGCTGTTCTGCGTGCCGTTCCACGCGGCGGCGATGCTCGCGATGCCCGTCGTGATGGGCGACGCGATCGACAGCTTGCAGCCGTCTGGCGAGCTCGTGAACAGCCTCCCCCGCGAGTCCGCGCTCGCGCTGCACTGCCAACTGCTGCTGGGGCTCGCCGTCGCGGAGACCATCTTCCGCTACGTGTCGCGGCGCTGGCTCATCGACGTGTCGCGGCACGTAGAACAGGACCTCAAGGACGAAGCGCTCGCGCACATCCAACGGCTGCCCGTGCCGTGGTTTGACAAAGCTCGCACCGGCGACGTCGTGAGCCGCCTCACGCAGGACGTCGAACTCGTGCGCTTCGTGATGGGCCCGCTGCTCCTGCACGGAGGCAGCGCGCTGTGCCTATTGCCCGCGGGCATCGCGCTGATGGCGCGGCTGGACCTCGGCGTCACGTTCGCGTGTGCGACAGCGTTCGCGGTGCTCACGATCGCGCTGCGACTGTTGATGCCGCGCTTGCACAAGTGGAGCAAGGCGTCGCAAGAAGCGATCGGCCAGATCTCGCAGCGCGCGCAAGAGGACTTCGCCGGCATTCGCGTGCTGCAGCAATTCGCAATCGAAGAGCGCGAGCTCGCGTCGATGGCCAGCAAGAACCGCCGCTACCTCGGCGCCAACCTGCGCCTCGTTCGGTTGCGATCGCTCGTCAACGCGATCACGCATTCGACGAGCGGCCTCGTGCTATTCGCCGTGCTGCTGTTCGGCGGGCAATCGGTGATCGAGGGAACGCTCACGGTCGGCGAGCTGTTCCAGTTCACGGTGTGCCTCGGAATGATGATGTTCCCGCTCGAGATCCTCGGCTGGACCATCGCGACGATGCCGCGCGCCGTCGCGGCCGCGAAGCGCGTCGAAGAGATCTTCGCCGAGGCCAAGGAACCGCACGTCGGCGCCGCAGCGCACAGCATCGACACGCTCCTTGTGCGCGGCCTCACGTTCACCTACCCGGGCGCCAAGAAGCCCGCGTTGCGCGACGTGTCGTTCACGCTGCAGCGCGGACAGAAGCTCGGCATCATCGGCCCCGTCGGCAGCGGCAAGTCGACGCTGCTCGCGCTGTGCCTGCGCTTCTACGAGCCACCGCGCGGCGCGATGCGCATCGATGGCGTCGACGTGCTCGACATCTCGCCCGCGTCGCTGCGCGCGCTGTTTGCGTATGCGCCGCAGGAGCCGTTCTTGTTCAGCGACACAATCGAGAACAACGTCGCGTTCGCGCAGCCGAGCGCGTCGAAGGACGACATTGCACGCGCCGTCGAGGACTCGGCGCTGGCGCAAGACCTCGGGCAGTTGCGCGATGGAATGCAGACGCGCGTCGGCGAACGCGGCGTCACGCTGTCGGGCGGCCAGAAGCAGCGCGTCTCGCTCGCGCGTGCGCTGCTCGCGGATCGGCCCGCGTTGATGCTCGATGACACGCTGTCGGCCGTCGACCCGAAGACCGAGCGTCGCATCGTCGAAGGCATGCGCCAACGCGGCGACCGGCGCACGCGCATCGTCGCAACTCATCGACTCTCCGCGGTCGCGGACGCGGACCTCATCCTCGTGCTCGACGACGGCGCGGTGAAGGAGCGCGGCACGCACCACGAGCTGCTGCAACTCGGCGGCGACTATGCCGCCGCATGGCGGCGCCAAACCGAGGCCGCGGCGCTCGAAGGCGAGGGGCTCGCATGAGCGCCGAAGACGACGACTTGCTCGACCGCCCGGTCGACCTCGGCTTCCTGCCGCGGCTCTGGCCGTTCGTGCGGCCGTATCGCCGCGCGTTCGCAGGCAGCCTCGCGCTGCTGCTCGTGTCGTTCTGCATCGAGCTCGCGGGCCCGTGGCTCATGCGGTCCGCGATCGACGGCCCGATGCGCGACGCAACCGCGACGCACGACGAGCGCGTGCGATCGCTGTTCTTCTACGCGCTCGCGTTCTTCGGCGTCGTGCTGCTCGGCACGGCGTGCAGCTACTCCTACGGCCGCCTCACCGCATGGAACGGCCAGCGCGTCGTGCGCGATGTGCGCCGC
>JBEELK010000004.1:0-6235 GCA_041168165.1 Planctomycetota bacterium
CCTGACCGCGAACGCCTTCGGCTACCGCGTGTCGAACGGTCTGCGCTGGAACTTCGGCCTGTGACCTGAAGCGGACCTGACGGTCCTACGCAAGACGCCGTGGTTGCTGCAATGCGGCAACCACGGCGTCGTCGTTTCATCGCAGATTGTTCTTATCGCAGCACCAGGGAACCTCTCCCCCATGCGATTCGTCGCATCCGGTCCTGGGCGTCGGCATTGCCTGCCAACCCCGTCCCATAGGAACCCCATGATTCGCAAACTCCTCTCCTCTGTTGCCACGGCGGCCCTCGCCGTGACGGCGGCCGCGCAAGGCCCGTGCTTTGACACGAACTTCGGCCCCGTGCTCACCCTGGGCGATGACCAGATCACGGCGCCGCTGCCGCTGGGCTTCACGTTCACCTACGCCGGCGTGCCCTACACGGATGTCTCCGTGTGCTCCAACGGCTACGTCCTGCTCGGCTCGACCAACGTCGCAACGGCCACGGGCGGCGACTACTCGCCGACCAACGCAGAGTTGCTCGCAAGCGCGCAGCCGCGCATCTGCCCTCTGTGGATGGACTACAACCCGACGCTTCCGGGCAGCGGGCAGTTCTTCATGGACACCTCGACGCCGGGTGTCATGACGCTGACGTGCTTCCGCGTCTACACCTACGGCACGACGATCCCGACCACGTGGCAACTGCGCCTCGATGCGTCGAACGCGATCACGGTGACCTACGGCCAGCTCGGCACGCCGTCGACCTTCCAGGCCAACACGTCGATCATCGGCGCGAGCCCGGGTGCCGGCGCCACGTCGAACGTGATCTCGCTGGCGACGCGCCCGCAGGTCATCACGTCGAACACGTTTGCGGACGTGGTCCTGCGCACGCCGGGCCAGCTGATCCCCTACAGCAACATCAAGGTGCAGTTCACGCCGACGACCCCGGGCTTCGTGCTCCAGGACGTCGCGTGCACGCCTAACGTGGCATCGACGACCATCGTCGGCGCTGGCTGCCCCGGCCTGCTGTCGCCGACCCTCTACGAGGTCTTCTCCGCTAGCAACCCCGCGGACCTCAGCGGCCGCGATCTGACGTTCTTGCCGTCGGGCACGGACTACGTCGCTCTGCAGGGCCTGTCGCCGGCATTCTCGACGGCCAACACCGCGACGCTGCCCGCTGGTGACGACACGACGCACCTCGTGACGCTGCCCTTCCCGTTCCCCTACAACGGCGCGACGGAGTCCTCGATCTACGTCTCGTCGAACGGCTTCCTGACGATCGGCGGCACGGATCCGACCTCGCTGTGCTGCACGGGCGACCCCGTCGACCTCGTCGCCGGCCCCGCGATGATCGCGGGCTGGTGGGAAGACCTGAACCCCGCCGCGGGCGGCACGGTCACGACGGGCCAGGACCTCGTGACGGGTGACTTCGTGGTGTCGTGGAACGGCGTTGTCGAGTTCGGCACGACGGTCCCCAACACGTTCCAGATCGCGCTGTCGCCGTCGGGCCAGTTCACGATCCGCTGGCAGTCGGTTGCGCTCAGCACGGGCTTCTTCCTCGCGGGCTACTCGAAGGGCAACGGTGCGCCGGACAACGGCTCGCAAGACCTGTCGGCGACCAACGGCGCCACGATCCCGGGCAGCGTCCGCCGCCCGCTAACCCTCACGGTCCCGACCGGCTCGACGCCGTCGCTCGGCAGCGCGTTCACGCTCGATGCCAACAACGTCGCGGCACTGCCGAACGGCGTGTTCTCGATCCTGCTGATCAGCAACGAGATCCCCGGCGGCATCCCGCTCGACGCGCTGGGCCTCACGGGCTGCACGGCCTACGTCCAGCTGCCTGAGCTGCTCTCGTTCTTCAACCTCACGCTCGGCGCTCCGACGACGAGCTACCTGATCAACATCCCGAACGCCGCGGCCTTCGCCGGCGTGACGCTGATGTCGCAGGCAGTGAGCGACGACCTGACCGCGAACGCGTTCGGGTTCCGCGCCTCCAACGGCGTGCGCTGGACGATCGGCCTCTGATCGCCTGACGCACGAAGAGTGCCTGCCCCCACGCCGCCGAGGCAACCCCACGCGGGTTGCCTCGGCGGCGTCGTTTTGCCTGGGCCCACTGCGCGCGCGGCATACGGCCCGATGCGCACTGCATCGCGGCGTCAAGCGGCCTTCGATGCACTGGCTTGAGCGCGTCGTGAGAACGCCTCGCCACCGCCCACGACAAACCATGATGGCCTATCGCCGCTTCCTTTCTTGCGTCGCCACAGCAGTGACGCTCGCGCTCACGAACGCACAGAGCCCATGCCTCTCGGCGAGCGTCGGCCAAGACCTGCAACTGACCGACGAGTCAAACTCAGCGCCACTGCCGCTTGGGTTCACGTTCCACTACGCAGGCGTCGCCTACACGACGATCACAGTCTGCTCCAACGGCTACCTGTGGCTTGGCGCAAGCGCTGCAGAGCCCGATAGCACGCCGAGCGAAGCCGAGCTGTTGGCGCTGTCGCCGCGCATCTGCCCGCTGTGGGGCGACTTCAATCCCGGCGCACAGGGCTCAGGGCACGTCTACTTCGGAACGCCAACTCCGGGCGTCGCGCGCATCACGTGGGCCGGCGTCTATGCCTACGGCACGACGACGCCCACGAGCTTTCAGGTCGAACTCGATAGCGCAGACCGCATTCGCATCACGTTCGGCAACGGCGCGACCGCGGGCACGGCCAACATGAACTACGTCATCGGCGCGAGCCCTGGCGGCGGCGCTGCGTCGAACCTCGTCAACTTCGCGTCGATGCCGCTGACGCTCTCGTCCGCCAACTTCGCGCAAGTCGTCGCGGCGAGCACGACGTTCCCTGTTCCCTACGCAGCGGTGACGTGGACGTTCACGCCTTCGGGCAATGGCTATGCGGCCACTTCGCAAGCGTGCACAACCAACGCACTCCCTGCGCCCGCTGCAGCGACGACGATTGGAGTTGGCTGCCCCGCAACGACGGGGCTCACGTTCTTCGAGATCTTCGCGCCCGGCGCGTTGGACCTCAGCAACCGCAACCGCAGCTTCACGCCCAACGGCTGCGGCGGCTACTCGATCTCCAGCGGCACGTCGCCGACCTTCTTTGCCGCGCACGCGAACAACCTCGAACTCAGCGACGATGCCGTAGCGAAACGGACTCTGCCGTTTGCGTTCCCGCACGACGGCGCATCGACGCAGACGATCTGGATCTCGTCGAACGGCTTCATCGCACTAGGCTCGCGCGATCCAGGACCTGGCTGCGGCAGCCCATCGCTGGCAGCGCTCGCAAGCGGCCCGCCGCGGATCGCTGCACTTTGGTGCGACCTCAACCCGACGGCCGTCGGCAGCGGCGGCGTGTTTGCAGACGTCGACGCGACGACGGGCGACTACGTGATCACGTGGAACGGCGTCTATGCGCATGGCAGCACGACGCCCAACACGTTCCAGATCGCATTGTCGCCAACGGGTCGCTTCACGATGCGTTGGCAGAGCGTCGCGGCGACAGGCATGCAGAGCCTCGTCGGCTACTCGAGCGGCCTTGGCGCGCCGACTCCGATCGCGAGCGATGTCTCCGCGACGCAGAGCCACAACCTCGGATGCCGCAACGTGCCGCTGTCGCTCGCGGCCAATGACGGCTCGGTTCCTTCGCTCGGCAACACCTTCGCGCTGACTGCAAGCGGCATCGCGCCGCTGCCCAACGGCGCGATCACGATCCTGCTGCTCGGCACGGAGATCTCCGCGGTGCCACTCGACATGCTGGGGCTCGCGGGTTGCAGCGCGCACATCGCGCTCCCGGAGATCGCGTCGTTCCTCAATGCCTCGATGGGCAACCCCACGACATCGTGGTCGCTAGCGCTGCCGCTCGACCAGTCGGCATATGGAATGAGCCTCATGGCACAGGCGGTGAGCAGCGACCTCGCCGCGAACTCGTTTGGGTTCCGCGTCTCGAACGGGCTGCGCTGGACGTTCGGGCTTTGATCCAAGTCGGCGCATCCTTTTGCCGAGCCGAATGAGGAGGGAGTTCTTTCAGGGCCCAGATTCGTACTTTGCGCAGCAGCGAAGTTCGCTAGTGTCCCCGCCCTCACGCGCCGAAGGAGAGTCGCGAAGTGACACGACTCCTGAGGCGCAGCACCGAAAGCCTGCTACTTCATGATTCGTAACCTCACCCTCGCGTTGCTATCTGCAGCAATCGCTGCACCCCTCACCGCACAGATCCCTTGCTTCAACTCGACTCTCGGCACGAGCCTCGAACTCGGCGATGACGACACGGTGCAGGGCCTGTCGCTCGGATTCACGTTCACCTACGCCGGCGTCCCCTACACGCAGATCTGCGTGTGCTCGAACGGCTACGTCTGGCTCGGCGCCACGAGCGTGACGGGCGGCGACCCCACGCCGAGCGAAGCAGAACTCAGCGCCGGCGCGCCGCGCATCTGCCCGCTCTGGAGCGACTTCAATCCGTCGGCTACTGGCAGCGGAAAGGTCTACTTTGACAACTCCACGCCGGGCTTCGCCAAGGTCACTTGGGCTGGCGTGCTCCCCGCAGGGTCGAACGAGCCGAACGACATCCAGATCGTGCTCGATGCGTCGAACAACATCACGGTGACCTACGGTGTGATCACCGCTCCGGCGAGCGGCGGCGCAGTGCTCATCGGCGCGAGCGCAGGCGGCGGCGCAACGACGTCGGCGATTTCGTTCGCCACGCGTCCATTCGTGATCAACTCGGACAGCTTCGCCCAGGAGATCACCCTGATCGGCAACGCGCCTGTCGGCTACGGCAACACGCGCATGCAGTGGACGTCGGCTGGAGTGGGCTACGCGGTAACGGAAGTCGCGTGCGTCCCCAACCAACTGCCGCACCCCGCGCGCGTGGAGGTCATTGGCACGGGTTGCCCCAATGGAGTGCCGTCGATCTACGAGACCTTCTCTTCGCTCAATCAGGCTGACCTCTCGGGCCGCAACTTGAGCTTCACGCCCGTCGGCGGGCGAATCTATGTCGCGGCTCCGGAAGTGTCGCCGACTTGGTTCTCGGGCTTCACCAGCAATCTGCAGCTGGGTGATGACCAGACTGTGCCGATCAACCTGCCGTTCACGTTCCCCTGGAACGGCGTGCCGGTGAATCGCATCCACGTCTGCTCGAACGGCTTCCTGACGCTCGGCAACCTGAATCCTGGTGCTCCGTTCACCTCGAGCGTTGCGGCAATGCTCGCAGGCCCCGCGCGCATCTCGGGCTTCTGGGAAGACCTGAACCCGCCGGCAGCCGGCCCTGGTGGCGGCGTGTTCGCGGATCTCGATCCAGCGACCGGCGACTTCGTCGTGACGTGGAACCAAGTTCCGGAGTACGAAGCCAACCCCGCCGAGACGTTCCAGATCGCGTTGAGCCCGTCGGGCCGCTTCACGATCCGCTGGCAGTCCGTGCAGGTCACCAACGGCTCCTTCCTCGCGGGCTACTCGCGCGGCACAGATTCGCAGTTCACGCCGCCCTCGAACTTGTCGGAGCTGTTCTACGCAACGGTCAGCAACGTGGTCCAGACGCCGCTGACGCTCGCGCCCTTGCCTGGCTCGGTTCCTAGCCTCGGTGCGGTGTTCACGCAGGAAGCCGTCGGCATCCCGCCATTCCCGAACGGCGTGCTCACGGTCCACTTCACCGGTCTCGAGGCTGCGACGCCGATCCCCCTCGACCCACCCGGCCTGCCTGGCTGCACGGCTTACATGTACACGCCTGAGCTGACCGCCGCGATGCACGTGACGGTCGGCACGCAGAACAAACAACTGAGCTACGTGATCCCGAACGAGCCGTATCTCCTCGGCGAGAGACTCGTGTCGCAGGCCATCACAGACGACCTCAACGCCAACGCGTACGGCTTCCGCATCTCGAACGCAGTGATCTGGACGGTCGGCCTCTGATCCGAGCGCTGAGCACAGTCTGCTAACGACGACGCCCGCCGCCTCCAGATCGGAGACGGCGGGCGTCGTGCTTTGTGGCCCCTGCTCGCGGGCTCTTCTGACGCGAGCTTCTTGGTCAGATCGTCGGGTTGGTGACGCTGACGTTGAAGTACTTCGCCGCCGGGTGGTGGCAGATGATCGCCGACGTGCTCTGTTCGGGAACGAGCTGGAACTCTTCGCTCAACGTCACGCCGATGCGCTCCGCCTGCAGCAGTTGCAGCAGCTTGTCCTGGTCCTCGATGTTGGGACACGCGGGATAGCCAAACGAGTAGCGGCTGCCCTGGTAGCGCTGCTTGAACAGCTCGTCGATCACC
>JBEELK010000005.1:0-4963 GCA_041168165.1 Planctomycetota bacterium
AGGGAAGGAGGTTGGGCTGAGCCAGGGCCTCAACCTGGGCCAAGCCAGGGTCCTGCTGGCTCAGCTTCGCCGCCGCTTCGGCTCGATCAGCAAGGCGCACGAGGACCGCCTAGCGACCGCGACGAGCGATCAGCTCGAAGCGATCGCGTTGCGTATCCTCGACGCCAAGACCATCGACGAAGCGCTCGCGGGCTGAGTTCGCGGGCATGGAGCCACCAGGAACGGCCATCCTTGATATCGACGGCCATCGCATTCGATGGAGCATTGGGCCGGTCTCCTGGAGACGACGCAGCTATCGGCCGAGCGCTGCGAGAAGCTGTTTGTCGAGATCCTTGGCCGCGATGGAGAACGACCGATGAAGACGACCGCAGACAAGTTGCGTGAGGAAGGGAAGGAGGTTGGGCTGAGTCAGGGGCTGAGCCAGGGGCTGAGCCAGGGCCTCAACCTGGGCCAAGCCAGGGTCCTGCTGGCCCAGCTTCGCCGCCGCTTCGGCTCGATCAGCAAGGCGCACGAGGACCGCCTTGCGACCGCAACGAGCGATCAACTCGAGGCGATCGCCTTGCGCATCCTCGACGCCAAGACCATCGACGAAGCGCTCGCGGGCTGAGTTCGCGGGCTGAGTTCGCACCGTGGACCACCGCCGCTCTTGAAGCCTGTCCTAGGGATGGCGATCCTCTTCGCCCCCCGAAGGAACAGACACCCATGAGCACGACCGTCGAAAAGCACGTATTCCAGGCCGAAGTCAACGAGGTCCTCTCGATCGTCGTCAATTCGCTCTACAGCCATCGCGAGGTCTTCCTCCGCGAGCTGATCAGCAACGCGAGCGATGCGATCGACCACCTCAACCTGCAGGCGCTGTCCAACCCCGCGGTCCTCGGCAGCGACACCGAGCTGCGCATCGAGCTGATCGCCGACAAGGAGAAGGGCACGCTGACGATCCGCGACAACGGCGTCGGCATGTCGAAGGACGACCTGATCTCGCACCTCGGCACGATCGCGCGCTCGGGCACGAAGAAGCTGATGCAGTCGCTGTCAGCCGAGCAGAAGAAGGACGTCGCGATGATCGGCCAGTTCGGCGTCGGGTTCTACTCGGCGTTCTTGGTCGCGGACTCGGTCACGGTCTGCTCCAAGAAGGCCGGCAGCGGCGAGGCCTGGATCTGGCAGAGCCAAGCGAAGGGCGACTACGAAGTTCGCCTCGGCGAACGCGAAGGCCGCGGCACGGACATCACGCTGCACATCAAGGACGACGCGAAGGAGTACCTCGAGGAGTGGTCGGTCCAGTCCGTCGTGCGCAAGTACAGCGACTACGTGCGCTGGCCGATCCGCATGCAGGTCGAGCGCGGCGAGGACAAGGACACGCGCACGGAGTGGCAGACGATCAACCAAGCGCGCGCGTTGTGGACTCGCAGCAAGAGCGAGGTCACGAAGGACCAATACGTCGAGTTCTACAAGCACACGAGCCACGACTGGAACGACCCGCTCGCGTGGACGCACTTCAAGGTCGAAGGCACGCACGAACTGACCGGCCTCTTGTTCGTGCCAGAGAAGGCGCCGCACGACCTCACGGACCGCAAGAAGGGCGGCGTTCGCCTGTTCGTGAAGCGCGTGTTCATCATGGACGACGCGCAGGAGATCCTGCCGGAGTGGCTGCGCTTCATGCGCGGCGTGATCGACAGCGAGGACCTGCCGCTCAACGTCTCGCGCGAGATCCTGCAGAAGGACGCGACGACGCGCTTCATCAAGAAGCAGGTCGTGCAGAAGACGCTCACGCTGCTCGAAGAACTCGCGAAGGAAGGCGAGATCGAAGTCGAGCAGGACGGCGAGAAGACGAAGCAGAATCGCTACCTGCAGTTCTGGAACGAGTTCGGCAAGGTGCTCAAGGAAGGCGTCTACCACGACGGCTCCGCGCGCGAGCAACTCGCTGGCCTGCTGCGCTACCGCAGCACGGCCAACGAGCAGCTAACCGGCTTTGCCGAGTACAAGGCGCGCATGCCCGAGGACCAGAAGGCGATCTACTACGTGACCGCCGACAGCCTCTCCGCCGCAGAGAGCAGCCCGCACATCGAGGCGCTCAAGAAGCACGGCCGCGAAGTGCTCTTCCTCGTCGACCCGATCGATGAGTGGGTCGTCGATGTGCTGCGCGAGTTCGATGGCACCCCGCTCGTCTCGGCAGCCAAGGGCGCGCTCGACCTCCCCGAATCGGAGGAAGAGAAGAAGGACAAGGAGCAGCAGCAGAAGGATCTGTCTGCCGTGCTCTCGCGCATGCACAAGAACCTCGACGACAAGGTCAAGGAAGTGCGCGTAACGCACCGCCTCACCGACTCGCCCGCCTGCCTCGTCAGCGATGAGCATGGCATGAGCGCGCATATGGAGCGCATCCTTCGCGACGCGGGCCATGAGTTGCCCGAGCAGAAGCGCATCCTCGAGGTCAACCCGACGCACCCCGTCGTGCAGAAGCTCAAGGCGATCGCCGACGCGGACGAGACGAAGTTCGCGCAGTGGACCTCGCTGCTTCACGACCAAGCGCTGCTCGCCGAAGGCGTGCTGCCGAGCGACCCGGCTGGCTTCGCGAAGCAGATCGCGCAGTTGATGGCTCAGGCCTGATCGCACCCCCGCGCGCGGACTGCTCCGCGCGCGGCGATCAACCGCGCCCGTTCGGGTGGCACTGGTAGCAGCGCGAACTCAGCCACTGGTAGCCGCTCACGCCGTTGTGCTGGCTCTGCATCGACGACTGCCTGTGCTCGTGGCAGTGCGTGCAACTGAACGCGTTACCGACGCCGGTCGTGTGGCACTGGTTGCACGAGAAGCCGCTGTGCGCGCCCGAGTTGATCGGGAACGAGTGCGTGAACGTGCCGTCGCCCCACCGCACCGTGTTGTGGCACTGCTCGCACGTCGTCGGAATCCCGAAGGACGAGTGGTTTGGATTGCGCGTCGCTTGGTAGGTGTCGAGGTGGCACGACGAGCACACGGTGCTCAGTCCCACCCAGACGCCGCCTGAGTGACACGCAGTGCACGCGCGACCCGCGTGCCCGTTCGTGAGCGGGAAGCTCGGCGAGTGCAGGAAGTTGGCGCCCGTCCATCCACGCGTGTTGTGACACTGCACGCAGTTGGTCGAGAAGTTGGCGGCCGCGTGCGGCGGGTTGGCCGTCGCGTTGTAGTCGTCGAGGTGGCACGACGAGCACGTCGTGCTCAACCCAGCGTAGTTCGGCGGCGTGTGGCACTCTGTGCACAGCCGGTTGGCGTGGCCGAAGCTGAGCGGGAACGTCGAAGGGTGCTCGACCAACGCGGGCTTCCACGCGGTCGGACGGTGGCATCGATCGCAATCGGTGGTCGCGCCCGCTGTCACGTGGTCGTAGCTCGCGCGCAGGTATTGGCCCGCGTGGCAACCTTCGCACCGAGCGTCTGCGCCCGCGAAGTTGCCGACTTGCGCGCCCGGATGGCAGCGCCAGCACGCCGTTGCAGCATGCGCACCAACCAGCGGCAAGCGCGTGCGGTCATGGCGCTGGACCATCTCGCTCGGGCGCCAGGTGTTCTCGTCGTGGCAATCCGTGCAGTTGCGTCCCATCTGCCCGCGGTGCGGATCGGCATGGCAGCCCGCGCATCCTTGCTTCGCATACTGCGCGACGGGGCCGCGATCGTTGTGGCACAGAAGGCACGCAGCCTCCGCGTGCGAGCCCTTCAGCGCGACGCCCGTTTGCTTCTCGTGGTCAAACTGGAAGTCGGCCTTCACCGAGTGCCAATCGCTGCCTTGATGGCACAGCGAGCAGTCCGCCGGGAAGGTGTCGTGCGGAATCACCGGGCCCAGCTTCTCGTCCCAACCCTGCACGGGCACGAAGCTGTCGCACGCGACCCACACGAGGAACGCAGCGAACGCGAGCACGCGCAACGCGACGCGACGCGAACGAGAGGACGGCGAACCGTTGGCAGGATGCGTCGGCATCTCAGAACCTCCACTGGGCATAGAGTGCGATTGCATACGCGTTTTCCTCGTCGCCGAACCAACGTTCGAACTGAAGATTGAGATCCCAGTCGCCGAAGCCCCACGCGGCCCCGAACTCGACCGATTGCCGGACGTACGACTCCGGCCCGGTGATCAGCCCATCGATGTCGTAGCCGTACCAGCGATAGCCGGCATTGAGCCACACGTCGCCCACGGTCTTGCGCGCGAGCAATCGCAGGCCTGGCCCGGACTGCGCACCACCGTTCGTCTGGAAGATCTGAGCCGTGATCGACGCGTCGGTGTCGAACACGTCATACCAATCGGCGCCGAGCTCCCACGCGGTGCCCGATTCGTCCTCGTCGAGCCACCAATCCATGCGCGCGGTGAGACGCACGTCTTCATGAACGCGCGTCCAACCGGTGAGCGACAGGCGATCGAGCTTGCCGTCGCGGACGAGCGAGTCCGGCAGCACGACATACTCAGCGCGCTTGAGGTCCGGCCACTCGAAGTGCGAGGCCTGCAAACCGACGCCAGCAGCCGTCGCGTCGTAGCGCGCTTGCGCCAGCAGCTCGGTCAGGCCGATGCCAGAACCCTTCTTCGTGTCGCCGCTCGTGTAGAGGTCGACCTTGGCGCTGCCGAAGAACGAGAAGCCGTTGCCTGGCCGATGCTCCAATCGCAGCAACATCATGTCGCGATCCGGCGTGCCTTCGTGCCACGTCTTCTGGAAGCCTGCGGCGGCAGCAAAGCTGCGCTGCTCGTCGCTGACGTAGTCCGCGAATGCGTGGAAGCCGACGTCCTCACCGCTGTTGCGGTTGGGAAACGGCAGCGGATACGAGCCTGCGCCAGCGCCGAGGCGCACTCCGTTTTGGTACCGAGCAACGCCTTCCGCGCCGTCGACGAGGCCGATCTCCGGCAGATGCTGCGACATGAAGCGGCCGACCTCGGCGCCGTACGGCGACCAACGCTCCGTGCCGAACTGCGTCGCCAGCTGGTCGACGCGGAACTGCCCGCTGTCGGTGTCGC
>JBEELK010000006.1:0-3415 GCA_041168165.1 Planctomycetota bacterium
CTGCGGAGCAGGTGGTGCAGGATTCTGCCGAGGTGATGCTGGTCCAAAAGGAGATGCAGCACCTTGAGCGGATGGGGGTAGCCGGAGAGACCGGTGGCGTCGACAAGCAATCTGCCTTCGATAGCAACCAATGGAACTCGGCGGTCGGCATGGGCGGCGGCGCCGGCGGCAGGTTCGGCAAGCGTCAGGCCGCCGGTCGGCCGGGTTCCGCAGGCCCGGTGACGGGCGGCGCAATCGCATTGCCATCCTTGGCCAAGAACGCGGACGGCATGGAGCCAGCGGGGTTCGACACGTTCTCCATCGGTGGAGGCGGTTTCCAAGTCGCGACGGATCTCTACGTCGGCAGGGGCCTGCGAAGTGCCTTCGACAGCGAAGGCCAAGCGGTTCGCCGCGACCTCCGCGAGACCGGCGCGTGGATCCCATCGCTCGTCACTGATGATGACGGCGTCGCGCGCGCGCAGATCGCGATGCCACACTCGACGACGTCATGGCGGATCCTCGCGCGCGGTGTGACGGCGGACACTTGGGTTGGCGAAGGCAAGGCATCGCTGCGTACGCAGCAGGACTTGCAGGTCGAAGCCGTGGGACCAAGCGTGCTGACCGAGGGCGATGAGGTGCGCTACGCCGTGCGCGCTCACAACCTCGGCGGCGAGGCAGTCGATGGCGAAGTGCGCTTCGAGCAGAAGACGGGCGAGGTCGTGCGCAGCGAAGTCGCGGCGATGCGACTCGAGAAGGGCGAAGAGGCGCAGCGCGAGTTTGCGTTCTCGGCTTTGACGCCGGGGCTCACGACGGTGACTGCGCGCGGCGTGTTTGGCGACAAAGGCGACGCGGCGGAGCGCGAGGCGATCGTGCAACCGTTTGGCGTCGAACGCATCGCTGCGTGGTCGGGCAGCAGTCGCGATCGCGCTGCGCGCGAACTCTCGCTGCCGATCGGCGGCGACTACGCATGGCTGCGCATGACTGTCGAACTCGGCGGCGATCCAGGCCGCGATCTACTGCGCGCCGCGTTGGGCCAAGGCTTCTTGCTGCGCAACTGCGTGCAGTCTGCTCCGACCAATGTGTCGGCGGCGAGTCGCGGCATCGCGGCGCTGGTTGTGCTCGATTGGCTCGAAGCGACGAATGGCGCGCTGCCCGGCGATCGCGATCGGTTGCTCGCGCAAGCAACGGCCTCGCTGCAGTCGCTGTGTGCGATGCAGCAGGATGGCGGCGCATTCTCGTGGACGGGCAAGAAGTCGATCGATGCGCGCACGACGAGCCAAGCACTTCGCTTCTTTTCGATGGCGGTGCGCCGTGGAATGCCCGCGGCGATCGATCCGCAGAACCGCGCTGCAGAAGCGTTGCTTGCGTCGATTCGCGGCGCCGACAACGACGCGCGCGCCGACGCGTTGTGGGCGCTCGCGAGCGCGGACCGCGCGCGCTTCGAGACGATGAACTCGCTGCATCGCGCGCGTACTTCGCTGCAGCAGGATGGCCTGTCGCGGCTCGCGCTCGCATGGCAGGCCGCGAACAGGCCGGAACTGGCCGCCGAGGCGCTTGCGACGCTGCGGCCGATGCTCACGGAGGCGCAGTTCGCCGAGCTCGGCGCCGAGACGCTCGCGCTCGCTGCGCGCGCGTTGCTCGCCGCGGACCTGCGCGATGCGGTCGGCATGCGCGCGCTCAATGCGGTGCGCGAGCGCCGCGTCGGCGCGGGCTGGGACACGATGGAGGCGACGGCTGCGGCGGTTGCGCTGTTGGCCAAGGCGCAATCCACCGGCGCTGGCGAGCCGCGCGCGACGGAAGTGACGGTGCTCGTCAACGGCCGCGAACTCGCGACCAAGCCGAGCTCGGCGCAAGCGTTGTCGGGCGCGTTCGTCGTGCCGTCCGAGTGGCTCAAGCCGCAAGGCAACGCGGTGCAAGTCCAAGTGACCGGCGGCGGCGAGGCGTATTGGTCGGTCACGCTCGCCGGCTTCGAGAAGGGCTTCCGCGACGCGGATCGCGGCGAGGAGCTTGCGATGGTGCAACGCAACTACGTCGCGGCGCCGCTGCGCCATGACGGCAAGGAAGTCCCCGCGGGCTTCCGCTGCGTTCAGGGCAAGCAGATCCCGACCTTTGCCAAGGAGGTCACGCAACTCGGCGTCGGCGAGTCGCTGCGCGTCGAGACCACGTTTGCGATCCGCCAATCGACGACGCGCATGCGCACGTCGCCGATCGTCGTGGAGGAGCCGTTGCCGGCAGGCTGCAGCGTTCCGCGCGATTCGATCACGGGCTCCTTCGAGCACGTCGAAGTGGCGGGCGATCGCATCGTGCTCTACTTCCCCGAAGGCTCGGAGCGCGGCAACGTGAACTACGAGCTGCAAGCGCGCCACGAGGGCTCGTTCCGCGCGTTGCCGACGTTGGTCTACGCGGCGCTGCGGCCTGAGCTGCGCGCGATGGGGCGCATGAGCAGCCTGCGCATTCATGCGCGCGGGCAAGGCGCGCGCGACGAGCATCGGCTCACGCCTGACGAGTTGCTGTGGCTGGGCAAGCGCGAGTATGACGCGGCGCAGTCGCTGCTAGGCGCCGTGCGCGACGAGGCCATTGCTCGCGCGCAAGGCCATCTCGCTGCGCTGCTGCTGGAGTGGAACAAAACCGAATGGCGTCTGCGCGACGACGTCGCCGCCGACTGCGCGCGCATGATGCTGTTCCTCGGCATCGAACGCGGCGACGGCAAGCAAGTCGTGCGCTTCTTCGAGGAGCTCAAGGATCGTCAGCCAGACCTTGTGATCCCGTTCGACAAGATCCTCGGCGTTGGGCGCGCGTACTTCGATCTCGGCGAGTTTGAGTCGGCGTTGCTCGTGTTCCGCGGCACTGAGGAAGCGTCGTTCTTTAAGGACGCGGCGGTGGCGACCACGTTGGGCGAAGTCGGCGAGCACAAGGCGTCGACGCGCTTCTTGGAGCAGTTGCTGCTCGCGTATCCCGATCTGCCGACGATGCGCACGGCGCGTTACAGCATTGGCCAACAACTCGCGGCGATGGCTGCCGAGCGCGATCCGTCGGCTTCGGTCGACGGGCGCGTTGGGTCTTCTGTAGAGCTGCGTCGTCGCGCGATTGCGCAGTTGCGCGAGTTCTTGGTCCTGTGTCCTGAGGACCCGCTCGCAGAAGAGGTCGCGTTCGCGTGGGCGACGACGTTGCTCGAAGCGAAGGACCTCGAAGGCGCGCTCGCCGTCGCGCAGGCGGCGCTGCGAAGCTACGCGGACAGCCCGTTCGAAGACGAGCAGCTCTACACCGTTGGCTACGCGCAGTTCGCGCTCGGGCGGCACGAGGAAGCGTTCGCCGCGCTGCAAAAGGTGGCGCAGGGCACGTTCGCGGCGCGCGGCGGCGGTCGGACCGAGAGCGAGAGCAAGTGGCATGCGGTCTATCTGCAAGGGCAGATCTGGCATGCGCGCGGCGAGACGGA
>JBEELK010000007.1:0-2652 GCA_041168165.1 Planctomycetota bacterium
TCTGCGCAGGGATTTCCCGAGCCGTCACCGCGTGGCCCAGACACCCCCGCCGCCTTCGCTCATGCGGATGGGTATGGTGCGTTCATCAGAACATGATGATCCACCTATCGCGCTTCAGTCCTCGGCTTGTGCGCCTCGTCGCCTGCGTGAGCGCGATGTTGGCCCTTGCCATGACGGGCTGCTCGCACCCGGTCCTCGGTCGCCCTGCGCTTCTTGGCGCGAGCGTCACCTCTGGGGCGGGCGCGGCGGTTTCGCCTGGCGTCCCCTTTGACTCGATCCCGACCGATCGACTTGTGCGTGGCGAGCGCTCGACAGGCACAACAGCCCCGGCCCTCGCTGTCGATGCGGCGGTTGCGTTCAGCGCCGTCGTCACGGCGCCGCATGAGACACCGCTTGACCTCGGCGACGGTGGCGTCTTCCTCGATCCCGACCTGGCGCTCCGCGATCAGGCGAAGGCGGCCGCAGCGTGGCGTCCGTCCGTCGTCATTGCGGTGGACTGGCTGTTCTGGCCCGTGCATCAGGCCGTCTCGCTTGAGTTGCCCGCTGAAGAACGCGCCGCGCGCCGACTCGCGAGCGTCGATGCAGCGCTCGCCGACCTCGATGCGTTCTCCTGCCCGATCGTGATCGGCGATGTTCCTGAAGTGCGGCGCGCCGTCGGAGGGCTGCTTCGTGCGGAACACGATCCGGGCGCAGCCGTCCGCGCGCAAGCGAACGAACGCCTCGCGGCGTGGGCGAGTGCTCGGCCGAATCGGTTTGTGCTTGCGGTGTCCGCGCTTGCGAACGCGGTGAACGAGGGCGCCCCGATCGAGGTCGCGGGCTTCGCGTACGGCGCGGGCGACGCGCTGCGGCTTGTGCAACGCGACGGGCTTCATGCGACGCCCGAAGGCCTCGCGGTACTGATGGCCGCAGCCTTTGATCGCCTTTGCGCGGAGGGTTTGGCAACGACGGACGAACGACGGCACGGTCTGCACGAGATCGCGACGGCCATGGAACGCGAGGCGGACTCAGCGTCGAGGCGCGCGCGTCCAGGGCTCCTCGCAGGCGCGTCGCTGAGCGCGCTGTGGGATCGATACGGCAACCGACTTGAGGCGCGCGACGACGCGGGTATGGCGGCCGCGCTCGATCAAGCACTTGACCGACTCGAGTCGTTCGACCGCAATCCACTCGGCGACAACGACCGGTGGGTTGCGACCGCGATCAGTCTCACCGGACTCGATGTTGCGCTCGGTGAGACGCTCGGCGGGGCCCCGTTGACTGCGGCGGTCTACGAACGGCACTGGCGCCGACTCTCCTCCGACGCGCTGGCTGATATACCGCAGCCTTGGCGCTTCGATCTCTGGCTGATGTATGCCGAGCAGTTGCCCGAGCCCTTGCAACAGAACACCGCGGACTCGCTGGCGTCGCGTCGCGATGCGCGCGGCCCGTTTCCTGAGCCCTACGCGTCGCTCGTCTGGGGCGCTGCTCGCACTCTCGGCGACGGTCGCACGCTTGCGCGCTGCTTTCCCGAGATCGACGAGGCGTATCCCTTCGCCCGCCGCAAGGCACTCGCGAGTTTCGAACGCTTCACCAAGGCGGGCCGCGACGACCCGCTGTCGGTGACCATGCTGCGTTTCGCCGTGGCGGACCTGTGTGACATCCTCGCGTCGCGCGCAGCCGCGGGCATGCCCGATCTTTCTCGGTCTTATCTCGATCGCGCGCGCTCCGATGGACTCGGCGCGGTGGTCGATGCATCTGATCGATTCGCGCGCATTGAAGTGGGTGTCGCCGAGTTCAAAAAACAGTGCAGGGTGATCGGAAGCCATGGATCGATCACGGCGGGCGCGGACGTGTTCGCACGCCTGGACGCAGGGACGGGCGCGGGGACGGACGCGGGGACGGGCGCGGGGACGGACGCGGCGCCGCACGCGTCCACACTGGTGACCCCAGAACTCGGGCCACGCGTGCTGCTGCCCATGTTCCTCCGTGGATTCGTCGCGCCGAGCTTCGTCGCGCCGAGCTTGGGTTTCGGCTTCGCCGACGACCTTGATGGAGCCGCGGTGGTGATCAGCGGCGAGACGGGCGTGATCACAGTGACTCGCGCGGAACTTGACGCTGGCGGCAAGCCGCATTTGCTGCGCGGCCCAAAGGCAATCCCCGCGACCGCCACCTGCTGGCAGGAATTGGGACGGATTCGCAGCGTTTTGATGTGGGAAACTCAGGGCACCTCTGCATGTCAGACCGCAGCGCCCGTCGGCGTGGCAAGCAGCGTCAACCTTGATGGCTTCACGGAGGCCGTGCGACGCGCGGCGACGAAGGCGCTCGCGACGGGTGCTCCAGCAGGATCGAATGCCGATCTCGTGCGCGGCGTGATGTGGCCCGCATCCGTCTGCGCCACCGGCCTCGTCGACCGCGCCGTGGTGCGAGTTCCGATGGGCTGGGACGACGCCGCACAGGCTCCGCGTTGGGCGACCTTCGAACTCAGTGGCCAGCAGGTGATCCTGCTCGGCACTCTCGAGACGCGTGCGGACGGCGATCCCGCGACCGCCCCGCTGCGGCTGCACGCGGTCTGGGAATCCGGCCCGAACGCCGAGCGCTTCACGGCTGAGGTGATCGAGCTTTCCGGTTTGCGAGTGGGATCGGCCGCGGCGCTTGCAAAGGCGATCAACGACGAGG
>JBEELK010000008.1:0-5521 GCA_041168165.1 Planctomycetota bacterium
GCGGATCGCGCGATACGCGAGATCGCACGACACCCGCGCGACGTCGAAGATTCCGACTTCGAACCGCAGGCGGTCGCCGGCAAACGCCTCTTTCTTGTAGACGATCGCCGCATCCGCGAGCACGAGTCGCGCGCCACAGGCATCGCCCTCGGTCATGCCGTTGCTGCGAAAGAACCGCCACCGCGCCTCATGGATCAGGCTCAGCATCGCGTCGTTGCCGAGGTGAGCGCCGTAGTTCATGTCGGTGACGCGCACGTCGATCTCGGTTGCGAACGGCAGGGACTGAGGAAGGCGAAGTTCGATTCGAGCCATGGCGCACGGGCGCGCGCATTTGCTTCGACGCGCCTTGGTTCGAGGATAGCATCCCCGCCCCCCTCATGACCCCTCGCGCACCGGCCAACATCATGGTCGTCGGCGACGTGCACCGTTTCTGGCGCGCGTTCGACGTCGACTACCTAGTGCGCGAGAAGCCAGCGCTGACCATGTTCGTCGGCGACCTCGGCGACGAGGACGTCGAGTTCACGCGCACGATCTCGCAAGTGCCCGTGCCCAAGGTCGTGATGCTCGGCAACCACGACGCGTGGGAGAGCTTCCAGAAGAAGCGCGCAACGCAGCGCCTGAAGGACATGCTCGCGATCCTCGGCACCGACCACCTCGGCTACGAAGTGCGCGAAGTGCCCGAGGCGGGCATCTCGATCGTCGGCGCGAGGCCGTTCTCGTGGGGCGGGCCGAGCCTGCGCAGTCCTGAGCTCTACAACGAACTCTACGGCGTGCACACGCATCGCTCGTCGGCGGCCAAGATCGTCGAGGCGGCGCGGCGCGCAGAACATCGCGATCTCGTGATCCTCGCGCACAACGGGCCGCTTGGGTTGTCGCAGGATCCGCACGACATGTACGGCAAGGACTTCGGTCGTCCGGGCGGCGATTGGGGCGATCGCGACCTCGCGCTCGCGTTGCAGCGCATCGAAGACCTCGGCTTGCGCGTGCGCATGGTGGTCGCTGGTCACATGCACAACTCGCTCGTGCATCCGCGCGGCGCGCAGCGCGTGCGGTTCTGTCGACTGCACGACACGCTCTACATCAATCCGGCCGTGGTGCCGAGGATTCGCGAAGGGCAACTCGGTTCGGAGTCGTACTTCGTGCGCACGTCGTGGGTCGATGGCAAGTGCACGGCGGTCGACGAAGTGTGGGCTGACGCAAAGGGCCAGGCGCGTCATTGCACGCCGGCTCCGTTCATGGAACTAGGTCACGACCGCGAACCGTTCGCGGAGGAAGACGAAGGCGAGGAGTGATCGTGTCGGAGTCGGCAGACGTCGTCGTCGTAGGAGGCGGAATCCTCGGTTGCTCGGTTGCGTTGCATCTCGCGACTGCGATGCCGACCGCGCGCATTGTCGTGCTCGATCGCGGCCCGATCGCGGGCGCAACGTCGGGGCGATGCATGGGCCACCTAATGGTGACCCCGGACACCAAGGAGGAGTACGCGTTCTCGCACACCAGCATCCGCATGTGGGCGGAGCTGCAAGAGGAGATCGGCGGCTTTGACTACAACCCGACCGGCGCGCTCTACCTCGCGGACGAGCCCGAAGACCTCGAGTTGCTGCCGATCCTGCAGAAGCAGTTCGCGGACTGCGGCGACAAGGCGGACATCCTCGACCAGAAGCAGTTGCGCGACATGGAGCCAGGGCTCGCGCACGACTTGCCCGGCGCGTTGTTCTACGAGGGCGATGGTGTCGTGCTGCCGATGACGTCGTGCTCCGCGATGCTGCGCCTTGGGCAGCGGCGCAATCCCAAGCTCGAAGTGCGTCCCGGCACCGAAGTGACGGGATTTGACGGCGTGGGTTCGCGCATCACCGCGGTGCGCACGAAGAGCGGCGTCATCAAAACCGAGAACGCGGTCATCGCGTGCGGCGTGTGGTCGCCAGCGGTCGGCAAGCTCGCAGGCATTCCTGCGCTGCCGATCGTGCCGCGCGCCGGCAACCTCGCGATCACTGCACATCACGCGACTCCAATCCTGCGCCAGTTGCTCGAAGTCAGCTACATCCGCTTCGCGCACGGCGCGGCCAAGGTCGATCCGTGGAAGACCGACGAGGACAAGGGCGGTCACGCGGTCAACATGCAGCCGCAGAGCGCTGGCGGTTGCTTGATCGGATCGACGCGCCAGTTCCGCGGCTTCGACACCACGCTCAATCGCGAGTTGCTGCATCGTTCGCTGCTGCGCGCGCAACGCTACGCGCCAGGGCTCGCCGACTTGCCGATCGTTCGCACGTGGGTCGGGCTGCGGCCGTACTCGGTCGACAAGCATCCGTTCGTCGGGCCTTGGCCGCAGACGAAGGGGCTTTGGATCTGCAGCGGACACGAAGGGCTCGGCATCAGTTTGTCGATGGTGAGCGGGCACTTGATCGCCGCGCAGATGGCGGGCTTGCCGTGCGCCGTCGATCCAACGTCATGGCTCCCAGGGAGGTTGTTGTGAGCAGCGACCTGCGCATCGACGGCATTCGCCGCGGCGAGTCGGTGGAGTTCACGTTCGAAGGCGAACGCATCGTTGCCCAACAGGGCGAGACGATCGCGATGGCGCTGTGGGCGCACGGGCAACGCACGCTGCGCAACAGCAGTCGCGACGGCGCGCCGCGCGCGGTGTTGTGCAACATGGGCGTTTGCTACGAATGCCTCGTGCGCATCGACGGCGCTGTCGTGCGCGCATGCATGACCGAAGTCGAGAGCGGCATGAACGTGTCGCGCGGAGGCAAGTCATGAACGCGCGCACCGTGAATGCGCCCGCGACGATCGACGCAGACGTCGGCATCGTCGGCGCTGGTCCTGGCGGCATGGCCGCCGCGCTGCGCATCGCAGAAGCGGGCCTCTCGGTCGTTGTGCTCGACGAAGGCTCGCGGCCGGGCGGACAGATCTTCCGTCAGTTGCCCGATGGCTTCGTGCACGCCAATCCGCCAGCAGAGCCGCCGAGCCACGACGCGGGCCACGACTTGTTGCACGCGATCTCGGGCGCAACGGTTCGCATCGAACAGCGCGCGACGGTCTGGGACGCGACGCCGCCGCGCGGCGACGAGCCTGGCCGTCTCTGGTTCGAGCAAGGCTCCGCATCGCGCTTGTTGCGCTGCAAGGCGATCGTGCTCGCGCCGGGCGCATTGGATCGCTGCGTGCCGTTCCCGGGATGGACGCTGCCGGGCGTGATCACTGCGGGCGCAGCGCAGGTGATGGTGCGCGGCTACGGCATCAAGCCGGGCGCGCGCGCCGTGGTCGCTGGCTCTGGCCCGCTGCTGTTGCCGACCGTCACTGCGCTCGCGTCTGCCGGCGTCGAAGTGGTGGCCGCGCTCGAGGCTGCGCCGCGCATCGCCGCGTTGCGCGCGTTGCCTGGCGTCTTGCGCAGCGGCGCGCGCCTTCGCGAAGCGATGTTCTACGCGCGGCAACTGTGGCGCACGGGCGTGAAGCTGCGGTTCTCGCATGCGGTCTTCGCGGCCGAAGGCGATGGTCGCGTGCAGCGCGCGGTGATCGGTCGCCTCGACCGCGATGGCAATCCGATCCGTTCGAGCGCGAAGTCCGTCGATGTCGACGTCGTGTGCACCGGCTATGGCCTCGTGCCGTCGATCGAGATCGGTCAGCGCCTTGGCTGCAAGGCCGTTTGGAACGAGGCTCGCGGCGGCTGGCACATCGAGGCGTTGGGCTTTGGCGCAACGAACGTCGAGCGCGTGTTCGCCGTCGGAGAGATCGCGGGCATTGGCGGCAGCGAGGTCGCAATCGCAGAGGGCCACGCCGCTGGCGCGATGGTCGCGGGCATCCTGCAGCAGCGCCCGGTGATGTCCGCGTTGCGCGAACGCGCGACGTCCGTTCGCCGTGCCGCGGACGCGATGCTGCGCGCGTTCGTCGTGCCAAAGGGCGTGTTCTCGCTCGCTGCCGATGACACGATCGTGTGCCGCTGCGAAGACGTCGCTGCGGCGAGCGTGCGCGACGCGGCGCGATTGCACGGCGACAGCCTGCGCGCGATCAAGATGGGTTGCCGCGCCGGAATGGGGCCGTGCCAGGGTCGCATGTGCACGCCCAACGTGCAGCCGATCGCGACGCGCGGATCGTGCCAGCAGTGGGACGAGCCGGTGGCGCAGGTGCCGCTCAAGCCCGTGCGCACGCAGACGATCTTGTCCGCGCCGACGAAGTGACCGCGAAGTGGTCGCGTGCGACGGGCGGATCGCGTGGCTATAACGCCGCGCGATGACCATCCTGCGCGCGTTGCCGTTCACCCTCTTCCTCGCCACGTTTGCATGCCAATCGGCGCCGCAAAAGGAGCCCGCGCAAGCCGCGGCGTCGAGCAGCGCCGAGCAGGATGCCGACAAGCAGAAGCAAGAAGCTGACGAGAAGCGCGCGAAGGAGAAGGAGCTCGCCAACAAGCGCCGCGATCTCGACTACGCGAAGATCGGCCTGCAGACCAACGCGATCGAGCGCCAGATGCGCACGATGACGATTGAAGCTCAGGTGCACGACGCCGAGTTGGAGCTACAGAAGCAGAAGAAGGAGTTGGAGCTGCACCAGAAGGAGACGGCTCCGCGCGAGATGGAGGAGCATCGCATCTCGCTCGACTACCAGACTCACCGCGCCGAGGAGTCCAAGGAAGAGCTCGCCGAGCTGGAGGCGATGTACAAGGACGATGAGTTCGCGTCGAAGACCAAGGAGCTCGTGATCAAGCGCGGCCGTCGCCAAGCGGAGATGGCGGATCGCAATCTCGCCGTCGGTCGTCGTGAGTTCGGAGTGTTCGAGAACCACACGATGCCGGAGCGCGAGCGCGACCTGGAGAAGAAGATCCGCGACGCGGCGATGGCGCTCGAGAAGGCGCGGCTCGAGAAGCAGAAGGCGATGATGGAGCTGGATGTCCAGCAGCGTCAGGCCGACGACAAGGTGAAGGATCTCGAACTCGAGATCGTCGAGTTGGAGAAGAAGCTCGCCGAGGACAAGAAGTGAGGCGACGCACAGTTCGCGCGGCATGGTTCGCGCTCGCGCTTGCGTTGCCATGCGCTGCGCAAGATGAGCCTGCGGTTGCATCGCTGCGCACGAAGGACGCCGCAGTCGTCGGTGCGGATCGCGCGCTCGCGTTCCTCGTCGCGACGCAGCATCCCGATGGCTCGTGGGGCTCCAAGTCGACGGACAGCCTGTTCGACAAGGGCTTCGCGGCCGAGACCTACTACTGCTACCAGATGGGCGCGCACGCGCTCGGCGTGCTCGCGTTGCGTCGCGCGCCGGAGACTGCGGAGCGCCGCGCTGCGCTCGAGAAGTCGGTGCGCTGGCTCGCCACTGCGCAGATGCCGTTGCGCGGCAGCAACTGGGACAACGACGCGGTGTGGGCGTGGCTCTATGGCACGGTCGCGATGACCGAGATCGCGCGCGATCCGCGCTTTGCCAACGACGACTGGCGCGGTCCCGTCGCGCAGCGCGGCATGGAGTTCGTGCGGTGGCTCGAGAAGAACCAAGTGCCCGACGGCGGCTTTGGTTACTACGACGATCCGATCTACACGCAGCG
>JBEELK010000009.1:0-35092 GCA_041168165.1 Planctomycetota bacterium
GCCAGCCGCGCTCTTCGTAGCTCGCAGCGACGCGCGCGAGCGCATTCGCCGCCTCGGCACACGCATCGTCGGCTGACTTGGCCGTGGGATCCGTCTTCGCTCGAAGCACTGCGATACGCGGTTCCAGTTCGGCGCGCACGGCCTGGTCCTCCGCCGACAGCACGCGCCGCGCCGCGCTTCGCAGCAGGATCGCCGCCTCTTCGGGGCGCTTCTCGGCGATCGCGGCCTCGGCTCCGGCGAGATCGGCGAGCGCCGCCGTCTGTTGCGCGGCAAGGGCCGCGGGGAGCAGTAGCAACGACAGCAGTGGCATCGACAGGCGAGGCGACATGGCGCGGAATGCTAGCGAGCGCATCCGCTGCGATCTCGCCGCGTCGCAACGCGCATTTGCCCAAGGCGCGCGCGTTCGCCACACTGCTCGGCCTCATGAGCGAGCCGTCGAGCAAGAAGCCGCAGTACCCCGTGGTCCAGGCGCAAGCGAACTTCCCCGCGATCGAGGAAGAGATCCTGCAGCGCTGGCAGCAGGACGGCACGTTCCAGCAGTCGATCGACCAACGGAAGGCGGGCAGCAACGAGTTCGTGTTCTACGACGGCCCGCCGTTCGCCAACGGCCTGCCGCACTACGGGCACTTGCTGACGGGCTTCGTGAAGGACGTCGTGCCGCGCTACCAGACCATGCGTGGTCGCCGCGTGGAGCGCCGCTTTGGTTGGGACTGCCACGGCTTGCCCGCCGAGATGGAGGCCGAGAAGGAGCTCAAGGTCAGCGGCAAGGAGCAGATCCTCAAGCTCGGCATCGACAAGTACAACGATGCGTGCCGGAAGAGCGTGCTGCGCTACACGAGCGAGTGGCGCAACTACGTCACGCGTCAGGCGCGCTGGGTCGACTTCGACCGCGACTACAAGACCATGGACCTCTCCTACATGGAGAGCGTGATGTGGGCCTTCAAGACGTTGTTCGACAAGGGCCTCGTCTACGAAGGGCAGCGCGTGATGCCGTACTCGTGGGCGATGCAGACGCCCGTCAGCAACTTCGAGACGCGCATCGATGATGCGACGCGGCCGCGACAGGATCCCGCGATCACCGTCGCGTTCCGCTTGTTGCCCAAGGCCGGCGACCTCGGCCCGATGTCGATGCTCGTGTGGACGACGACGCCGTGGACGCTGCCGAGCAACCTGGCGCTCGCGGTCGGCCCCGAGATCGACTACGCGATCGTGCAGAAGGGCGACGTGCGCTACGTGATCGGCGCAGCGACCGTTGCCAACTACAAGAAGGAGCTCGAAGGCTTCGAGCAGGTAGGCGCGTGCAAGGGCAAGGACCTCATGGGCCGCGCCTATGAGCCGATGTTCCCGTACTTCGCGGGCCGCAAGAACTGCTTCGTCGTGCTCGGCGGCGAATTCGTCGACACCGCAGAAGGCACGGGCGTCGTGCACATGGCGCCGGGCTTTGGCGAAGACGACCAGAAGGTCTGCGAGCAGAACGGCATCGAACTCGTGTGCCCAGTCGAGGACCTCGGCCGCTACACGAGCGAGGTGAAGGAGTGGCAGGGCACGCTCGTGTTCGACGCCAACAAGGACATCATCAAGGTGCTCAAGGATCGCGGCGTGCTGCTGCGCCACGTCACCTACGAGCACAACTACCCGCACTGCTGGCGCACGCGCGAACCGCTGATCTACAAGGCGCTGCCGGGCGCGTGGTTCGTCAAGGTCACGGCGATCAAGGATCGCATGATCGCGCACAACCAGACGATCCGCTGGATCCCTGAGCACATCCGCGACGGCCAGTTCGGCAAGTGGCTCGAGAACGCGCGCGATTGGTCGATCAGCCGCAACCGCTACTGGGGCGCGCCGATCCCGGTGTGGAAGAGCGACGATCCCAAGTATCCGCGCACCGACGTCTACGGCTCGATCGCCGAGATGGAGCGCGACTTTGGCGTGAAGGTCACGGACCTGCATCGCCCATTCGTTGACTCGCTCGTTCGCAAGAACCCCGACGATCCGACCGGCAAGTCGATGATGCGGCGCGTGCCCGAGGTGCTCGACTGCTGGTTCGAGTCCGGCTCGATGCCGTTCGCGCAGGTGCACTATCCGTTCGAGAACCGCGAGTGGTTCGAGACGCATTCGCCCGCGGACTTCATCGTCGAATACGTCGCGCAGACGCGCGGCTGGTTCTACACGCTCGTCGTGTTGTCGACGGCGCTGTTCGACAAGCCACCGTTCAAGAACGTCATCTGCCACGGCGTCGTGCTCGACGAGAAGGGGCAGAAGCTGTCGAAGTCGCTGCGCAACTACCCGGATCCTGTCGAGTTGTTCAAGACGACGGGCTCCGACGCGCTGCGTTGGTTCTTGATGAGCTCGCCGATCCTTCGCGGCGGCGATCTGCAGATCCAAAAAGACGGCAAGCAGATCAGCGAGGTCGTGCGCCTCGTGCTCAACCCGATCTGGAACGCCTACTACTTCTTCACTCTCTACGCGAACACCGATGGCGTGAAGGCGAAGCATCGCACGGACCAAACGGCCGTGCTCGATCGCTACGCGCTCGGCAAGGCGCGGCAGATGGTGGAGGGCGTGCAATCGTGCATGGACGCCTACGACCTCATGGGCGCATGCCAGGTCGTGAAGGACTTCCTCGACGCGCTCAACAACTGGTACATCCGCCGCAGCCGCGAACGCTTCTGGGGCGAGACCGGCGCCGAGGATCGGCAGGACGCATACGACACGCTCTACACGTGCCTCGTCACGCTGTGCCGCGCCGCGTCGCCGCTGCTGCCGATGCTGACCGAGAAGGTGCACCTGGGGCTCACCGGCGAGCGGTCCGTTCACTTGTGCGATTGGCCGAACGCGAGCGCGTTGCCGTTCGACGTCGACTTGGTGCGCGAGATGGATCGCGTGCGCGACGCGTGCTCGGTGGGCCTTGCGTTGCGCGAGCACAAGAAGCTGCGCACGCGCTTGCCGTTGCCCAAGGTCACGCTCGCGGGCGCGGACGCTTCCAAGATGGCGCCGTTCGCGCACCTGTTGCAGGACGAGCTCAACGTCAAGCTCGTTGAGTTTGCGTCGGACATCGCGGCGTTTGGCAGCTTCCGCCTCCAGGTTGACGCCAAGGCGCTCGGCCCCGTGCTCGGCGGCAAGATGAAGGACGTGCTCGCGGCGACCAAGTCGGGCGCATGGAAGGTCGAAGGCGATCGCGCGCACATCGGCGGCGCGGTGCTCGAGAAGGGCCAGTTCGTGCTGCAGTTGTCGCCCAAGGACGGCATCACCGCGGCAGCGCTGTCGACCAACGATGTCGTGCTCGCGCTCGACACCGAGGTCACTGCCGAGCTCGAGAGCGAAGGCATCGCGCGCGACTTCGTGCGCCTCGTGCAGCAAGCGCGCAAGGACGCGGGCCTGCACGTCAGCGACCGCATCGAGCTGTCCGCGAGCACGGACGCAGCGACCGAATCGGCACTGCGATCGCACGCGCGCTACGTCGAGGAGCAAGTGCTCGCGGTCGCGTTCACGTTTGGCGCAGCGCCCGGTGGCAGCTTTGCGGCGGATGGCAAGGTGGGTTCCGGCGCGGGCGCTGCGGTGGCGATTGGCGTGAAGAAGCGCTGAGTCAGGCTTCGCGAGCGGGCGCAACTTTCGCACTCGCTCGCACCAATCAACTCACTGCGCGGCATGATGTCGCGCCATGACCACGAGTCCTGGGAACGAGCCTTCCGTGCTCGCATCGACGACGCAGACTGCGGTGCTCGAGGCGCGCAACGTGTTCCGCTTCCGCACGGTGGATCGGCAGCAGGTTCCGATCGTCAAGGACGTGTCGTTCCGCGTCGCTGCGGGCGAGTTCGTCTCGATCATGGGGCCCTCGGGCTCTGGCAAGTCGACGTTGCTGCATCTGCTTGCGGGCTTGGAGCCGCCGTCTGCCGGCGACGTGCTATTGCTCGGCGAACGGCTCGGCGATGCGGATGAGGAGCGACTCGCCGCGCTGCGTCGCAGCAAGATCGGCTTCATCTTCCAGTTCTTCCATCTGCTGCCGGACCTCACGGTGATGGAGAACGTGACGCTGCCGCTGCGCATCCTTGGCGCGAGCCTCAAGAAGCACCGCGATCGCGTGCGCGAACTGCTCGCGATGCTGTCGATCGAGAAGCTCGCAGATCGAAGGCCGCTCGCGTTGTCTGGCGGCGAGATGCAGCGCGTGTCGATCGCGCGCGCGCTCGCCGCGGAGCCGCCGCTGCTCCTGTGCGATGAGCCGACGGGCAACTTGTCGAGCAAGCACGGCGAAGAAGTCGTGCGCCTGCTCGAGTCGGTGCGGAAGCGGCTTGGCACCGCGATCCTGCTCGTCACGCACAACCCTCGCGACGCAGCGGCTGCCGATCGCGTGCTGTTCCTTCACGATGGCGCGATGCAGCAAGAGCAATCGCTTACCGGAGGCCCTTTCGATGTCGCTGACGTCTTTCGTCGTCTGGAAGCACTGGGCATCTAACCGTCTTCGGACGGCGCTCACGCTGCTCGGCATCGCGCTCGGCGTCGCGATCGTGGTGGCCATCTTCGTGATGGACCACAACACGATCCAAACGCGCTTTCTGCAGCAGAGCCTCGAACGCGGCCCCGTCGATCTCGAAGCGATGCCGGTCGAAGGGCGCGCGACTGCGGAAGTGCTCGCGGACTTGCGCGCGCGTCCCAAGGTCGAAGCCGCGACGGTGTGGCGCGAGGGCAAGGCGATGCTGCGATCCAAAACGGGCAGCGTCGACGCCGAGTTGCTGGGCATCGAGCCCGGCAACGCGAGCTCGTTCGATCACTACGCGATGGAATCAGGCGAAGACCTGCAGCCCATCGACGAAGGCAACGCGATCCTGCTCGGGGCCGAAGCCGCGCGTTTGCTCGGCGTAGCGCCGGGCGATCGCATCGCGATCGAGGAGGCTGCGCGTTCGGTGCGCTACGAGTGCCGCGATGGCCAACTCGTGGCGTTGCCGGAGCCCGCGCGCGAACTCGCGCGCGTCGAAGTCGCGGTGAAGGGCATCGTCGCGCCGCTGCGCATGGGCCGCCGCAACTTCGGGCAAGTCGCGGTCGCGCCGATCGGCATCGCGCGCAACTTCCCGTCGCCTGCGCCGGAGCGCTTCCAGATCCGCCGCGTCTATGGCGCGGACCTCGATCGTCTGCGCAATGAGCTGACAAGCGCGGGCTACGTCGTCGCCGACGAGCGCGCTGCGCAACTCGGCGAAGGCGCGGATGAGCGCGCGTTCCGCAACGGCATCAAGATCCTCGGTTGCCTCGCGCTGCTGCTCGGCATGTTCGTCGTGTTCCAGACGCTGTCGCACTCGCTGGTCGCGCGCGTGCGCATGCTCGGCCTGTTGCGCTGCATCGGCGCGAGCCGTGGCGCGGTGGGGCGCATCTTCTTGTTCGACGCGCTGCTGCTCGGAATCGTCGGCTCCGCGCTCGGCGTGATGCTCGGCGTCTTGCTCGCGGCGATGCTGCGCAGCGCTGAGATCAGTTCGCTTGGCGGAGCCAAGGAGTGGCTCGTGTTCGAGTTGCCGATCGCGCCGATCGTCGGCACGTTCGCGCTCGGCGTCGTGTTCACGCTCGCAGGCGCGGCGTTCCCGCTGTGGCGCGCGCGCCAGTTGCCAGCGCTGTGGATCCTGCGGCAACAAGGAACGGACCAAGGCGGTGACGCGGACTTGCTCGCGGGCGTCAATCGCTGGCTGTTCTTGCTGCTCGTGCTCGTGTTGCCCGCCGCATACCTCGCGATGACGCCGCTGGTCTCCGAAGAGGGGCGCGAGACGCTGTTCGTGCTGCTTGAGATGGCGGGCATGCTCGCCGCAGTCGGCGGCTTGCTGTTGATCGCGCCGTTCGCGGTCGCGCTCTTTGGTCGCGTGCTGCTGTTGCCGCTATCGCTGTTCGCACCGCTGTCCGCGTGGCTGTGCGGCAAGAGCATCGCGCGCCAATCAGGTCGCATTGCGGCGTCGACGGTCGGCATCGCTGCGGTGCTGCTCGCGTTCTTGGGGCTCGAGACGATCACGGCATCGCTGCAAGGTGACGTGCGCCTGTTCTCGGCGTCTGCGCTGCAGGGCCGCGCGTTTGCGGAAGTGAGTCCTCGCACGGTGGAGGAGTGCGCGAAGTGGCGAGACATCCCCGGCGTCGACGAAGTCGTGCCGATCCAAGGCGAGATCCATGGCCCGTTCTTGCTGCGCGGCCTCGATGCAAAGCACGCGGCTCGCGCTGGCGGCGCGCTCGAGGGCGAGCAAGACAAGTTGCGGCGCTATGTCGATGACAAAGCGCGCACGATCATCTGCTCGCGGCGGCTCGCGCTCGAGATGGGCTGGCGCGAAGGCTCGCTCGTGTCACTGCGCGATCGCAACCAGACGCCGGTCAGCTACGAGGTGCTGCATGTCAGCGACAAGTCGGGCTACGCGCCGTCGGAGCAGGCTTGGGCGATCGCGTCGCCGCATTG
This sequence comes from Planctomycetota bacterium, assembly GCA_041168165.1. Classification (GTDB taxonomy): domain Bacteria; phylum Planctomycetota; class UBA1135; order UBA1135; family UBA2386; genus SXPK01. The sequence continues at coordinate 6,419 of JBEELK010000009.1, forward strand.
GCTGCAGCGCGATTTCTGCGTGGCGGGCGCCATCGTGCAATACGTCACGCTGCAGTTGTCGCCCGGTGCGGATGCCGATGTCGTCGGCGCGCGCTTGCGCGACCGCGTGCCCGATCTCATTCGCTACAAGACCGGCAACTACGTGACCGGCTACCACCTGCACGATGTCGAACGCGACTTCCGCCTGTTCGAAGTGCTCCTGCTGTTGATCCTCGTGCTCGCAGCGACCGGGTTGCTCAACGGCATGACGATCGCTGCGTTGGCGCGCGCGCGCGAACTCGGTGTGCTGCGCGCGCTTGGCGTCGGCGCATCGTCGCTGAAGCAGAGCCTGCTGTTTGAAGGCCTCGTGATCGGCGGCCTCGGCTCGTTGCTCGCAGTGTTGCTATGCGTGCCGATGGCGCAACTGCTGATCTCTGGCCTCAACCGCATCGCGGCGCTCGACGCGCCCGTCGTGCTGCCCTTGCTGTGGATGACGCTGGCGCCCGTGGTCGGGCTCGTCGTCGGCGTCATCGCGGCGTGGATCCCGGCGCATCGAGCTGCCGCGCAGGATCCAGCGAGTTCGGTTCGCTACGAGTGAGTCGATCGACTCACGGAACGACGCGCCACGTGTTGCCGTCGGCGCCCATGCCGTCGGCTGCGCCAGCGGCGGACGCTTGCGCCGCGATCTGGTCCACGGGCACGCCGAGCAGCGCGCAACCGGCAGGCGGCGCGTTGTTGAGGCCGCTGTAGGTCGCGCCCTTCGCTACGAGGATGTCGCCCGTCTGGTTCGTGAAGAACGTTCCGTAGCCCTGCACGTTGCGATCGCGCGGCCACGCGACACAGGTCCAATACGACTCCGCGAGCGAGCTATCGACGTTGGCGAGGTTGGCGTTCGACGCGACGATGCCGCGGCCCGTGTTGTCCGGCAGATACAACGCGAAGTAGAAGCCGTGGGTCTCGGCGTAGCCGTTGGCGTCGAGGTCGCCGAGCGACGCAGAGAGCACCGCAGGACGCAGCGTCGACGTGCTGCCGCGCAGCACTTCGTAGCCTGCGAGTTCGGCGAGCGAACCGGCTTCGCCCTGGCCATTGCGGTTGACGTCGATCGTCGCGTTGGTGCGCGCGAGTTGCTGCGCGGTGACGATCGCGCGCAGAGTTGCGGCGACGGTCTTCTCGTTGGCCGAAGAACGCGCGCTCAACAAGCTCGGGATCGCGATGGCCGCGATCACCGCGATGATCGCGACGACGATAAGAAGTTCGACGAGAGTGAAGCCGCGTTGGTGAGTTCTCATGCTCGGTGCGAAGGGCGTTTTCAGACTGCAGCCCTTTCGACGCATCGCACGATCCGCATGGAGGACCGTCGGGAACGGGCCGTGGCATCGACGGCTCCGCGCGGCCCGGGAGAAGCTCCTCAGCGACGGATCTGCTTTATCGGCGCGTCCGGCTGCGGCACCGCGCTCTTCCCTTCTTCCTGCACGATGCGAGGGATCTCTTGCTCCAACTTCTTGGCGCGGCCGATCGAGTCGGGGTGCGTGCTGAGCCACTCGGGGCCGCCGTTGCCATCCTGTGCCATGCGTTCCCACAACCGCACCGCTTCATACGGGTCGTAGCCAGCGCGCACCGCGTAGCGGATGCCTTCGAGGTCGGCTTCGGTCTCGTGGCCGCGGCTGAACGGAAGCGACACGCCGACTTGCGTGCCGACGCCGAATGCGGCCATCAGGCCCGCTTGCGCTTCCGTGGACATCTCCGACATCGACAACCCGACGCCGACCGCCGCGGCGGTCGCTTGCAGGATCATCGCATTCGTCATGCGCTTGCCGCCGTGGCGCATCGTCGCGTGCGCGACCTCGTGGCCCATCACCGCGGCGAGCCCATTTTCGTTTTGCGTGTAGCGAAGGATGCCGGTGTAGACCGCGACCTTGCCGCCGGGCAGGCAGAACGCGTTGACCATGTCATCGGCGCGCAGCAGCCGGAACTCCCAGTCGTAGTCCTTGCCCGAGGCATCTGCGATGCGGCGGCCGACGCGTTGGACCATCTCGTAGTCCGGCCCGCTCGTGATCAGGGGGTACTCTTTGGTGGCCTCGCCGTAGGCCTCGACCCCGAGCGCGTTCTCCTGCGCCTCGGAGTAGATGTTGAAGTTGGCGCAGCCCGCGCAGAGCGTGAGGGCCGCGGCGATCAGGAGGACAAGGATCTTCCGCATGCCTTCAGCTTCGCACGAACGCGCTCGGTGCGCCAATCGGGCGGTTGGGGCAGCGATGGTGGTTACTCGCGCCGCATCCGTCCCTACTGGACGAGTGGGCGCTGACCCGCGCCCAGGAGGCGTCGCATGATGGCCCGCACGAGTCTCTCGATGTTGATGGACCAACGCGCCGAGTGCCGGCGCGCGCTCGCAGAACTGTCGCGAGCCCTCGCCGAGGTGCAGAGCGAGTTGCGCGACTGGCAGCCGGAGCGAACGGCGCGGGGCAAAGACGCGCCCCAATCTCTGCGCGCGCTGTGGACGGACCTGGAGGAGCTGGAGCGCTCGCTGGTCCAACGGTGGCTCGCGATGGACGTGACGCGGCGGTCGCTCGACCGCGCGATCGTCGCGCATCTGCGAGAGCGGCCGATGGCGTCCTGACACGGCGGGCGGGAGGGGGGCCTAGGACTGGCCTAGCTCGCCGACCCCAAACTTGCGCCGTCCGCAGCGATCTTCGATGCTCCGCGGATGCATTCTGACCTCGTGATCGTCGGCGGCGCACGCACCGCCATGGCCGAATACTCGGGCACGCCCGGCTTCGGCAAGTTCAAGGACGTCTCGGCCATCGACCTCGCGGCGCACGCCGCCAAGGCCGCGCTCGAACGCACGGGCTGCAAGCCGGAGATGGTCGACGAGACGTTCGTCGGCAACGCAGCGCAGAGCAGCAGCGACGCGATCTATGGCGCGCGCCACGTAGCGCTGAAGTGTGGCGTGCCGATTGAGAAGCCGGCGCTCACGGTCAACCGCCTGTGTGGCTCGGGCATCCAGTCCGTCGTCAGCGCAGCGCATGCGATCCTGACCGGCGAGGCCAGGCTGTGCCTCGCGGGCGGCATGGAGAACATGAGCCAAGTGCCGCACGTGATTCGCGGCGCGCGCGAAGGGTTCCGCTTCGGCCAGTCGCCGCAGATCGAGGACCTGCTGTTCCAGGCGCTCTACGACCCGTTCTGCAAGTTCTTCATGGCGCAGACCGCAGAGAACGTCGCCAAGAAGTGCGCGATCTCGCGCGAGGAGCAGGATGAATACGCGCTGCGCAGCCACATGCTCGGCGCCGCGGCGGTCAAGGCGGGCAAGTTCGCCGCCGAGATTGCGCCGCTCACGGTGATGGCGGGCAAGAAGGAAGTGGTGGTCGCAACCGACGACCACATCAAGCCCGAGACGACGATCGACGGCCTGCGCGCGCTGCGCGCGGCGTTTGGCAAGGATGGCACGGTCACGGCCGGCAACGCGTCGGGCATCGTCGATGGCGCTGCGATGCTCGTCGTCACGACGGGCGCGCGCGCGAAGGAACTCGGCTTGAAGCCCAAGGCGCGCATTCGTTCGTGGGGCCTCGCCGGCGTGCCGCCGGAGGTGATGGGCCTCGGCCCGGTGCCCGCGATCCAAGTCGCGTGCGAGAAGGCGAAGCTCAAGGTGGGCGACCTCGACCTCGTCGAGATCAACGAAGCGTTCTCGGCCCAGTATCTCGGCTGCGAGAAGGAACTCGGCCTCGACCGCAACAAGTGCAACGTCAACGGCGGCGCGATCGCGCTCGGCCACCCGCTCGGCGCGACCGGCACGCGCCTTCTGCTCACGCTCGTGCGCGAGATGGAGCAATCGGGCAAGTCGCTCGGCTGCGCGTCCGCGTGCATCGGCGGCGGCCAAGGCATCGCGATGATTCTCGAGCGCATCTGACCGCGCGCGCACCAGCAACCAAGCGACTACAACGATGACGACCACCAAAAAGCGCACGCACGTCAAGCTGCAGGGCCGCGTGCTCTACATCACCGAAGACCAGGCGCAGCTCGAAGCGCAGCTGTACCAAGGCCAGAACCTCGCGTTCGACGCGAGCCGAAAGCTCGTCGACAACATCAGCACCGACGAGCTGACGCCGGGCTGGGTTTGCTACTACTACGACGAGACGCTCGCGCGGTATTGCCTCGTTGGATTGCGCGGCGGCAAGGTCAAGCAGGACGCGATCAAGAACGGCGGCTTCGGCATCATCGTGAGCGGCGTCAGCAAGGGTTGCGGCAGCTCGCGTGAGACGGCGCCATACAGCGAGCTGAAGGCGGGCGTGCAGGTCGTCATCGCCAAGAACATCGAGAAGATCTACGGCCAGAACTGCCAGAACATCGGGCTGCTCACGTCGACGGACTTCTCGCTGATCGAGCGCTTGCAGGCGGGCGAGTCGATCTCGATCGAAGAGTTCACGAAGGGCCTCGATTCGATCGCGGCCGAGATCGTCCGCTACGGCGGACTGTTCGCCTACAACCAGGCGCGCTTGCAAGGCGACACGGTGCCGCCAGCGGTCACGACCGCGCCGCGCAAGATGACGCTGTGCGAGAAGATCATCGCGCAGCGCGCAATCGCGGACGCGAAGACGGGCCGCCTCGGCGTGCCTGCGGTGAAGCCCGGCGACGCGCTGTTCGTGCGCACGGACGTTCGCTTCAGCCACGAATACGTCACGCCGATGGCGGAGGCGCTGTTCCGCATGGGCCTCGGCGAAGGCGCGAAGATCACGGATCCCGCGAGCGTGTTCGCGTTCCGCGACCACCTCACGTTCCTCGATCGCATCATGCCCGAGGCGCACGTGAAGATGGGGCTCAAGGAGCAGGCCGCGTCGCTCGCGACCGTGCAGGAGACGTTCACGAAGAAGCAGGGCGTCAAGCTCTACGGCGAAGTGCACCGCAACGGGCAACTCGTCGGCAGCGAAGGCATCTGCCACAACATCGTGATCGAGGACATCGCCGAGCCCGGCCAACTCGTGATCGGCACCGATAGCCACACCTGCATGGCAGGCGCGATCGGCTGCTTCGCGTTCGGCGTCGGCTCGACCGACATGGCGAACAGCTGGTTCACCAAGGACGTCCGCGTCAAGGTGCCGGAGTCGGTGCGCGTGAATCTCACGGGCAGCATGAAGGACGGCGTCTGCGCCAAGGACCTCATGCTGCATCTGCTCAGCGACGAGTTCTTCAAGACCGGCGCGGGCATCGGCAAGGTGCTCGAGTTTGCGGGCCCCTCGGTCACATCGATGTCGCTCGACGAGCGCGCGACGTTGACCAACATGGCCGTCGAGGCCGGCGGCTTCACGGGCATCATCGAGGCCGACGAAGTGGTGGTGGACTACATCGCCACGCAGCGCGGCACGGATCGCAACAAGCTGCGTTCGCAGATCGTCAAGGCCGACGCGGGCGCGGAATACTGCAAGACGTTCGACATCGACTTGTCGACGCTGGTTCCGACCGTTGCGACGCCTGGCGACCCGCGCAACGGCATCGCGCTGACGCAACTGCGCGAGAAGCACGGCAAGGTCAAGGTCCACATCGCCTACGGCGGCTCGTGCACCGGCGGCAAGAAGGCGGACATGGATATGTATGCCGAGGTCGTGCGCAAGGCACTGCAGAAGGGCCGCTCGCTCGCGGGCGTGAAGCTCTACATCCAGTTCGGCAGCCAGCGCATTCGCAGCTACGCGCAGACGATGGGCTACGTCGATCTGTTCGAGCGCGCGGGCGTCGAGTTGATCGATCCGTCGTGCGGCGCATGCATCAAGGCAGGCCCCGGCGTGTCCTTCACCGCGGACGAAGTCACGGTGTCGGCGATCAACCGCAACTTCCCCGGCCGCTCGGGCCCGGGGCAGGTCTACCTCGCGAGCCCGATGGTCGTCGCGGCGAGCGCGTTCCTCGGCTACGTCGGCGGGCCTGAGGAGCTGTGATGCATGAGGCGGAGGGCCAAGCGACGCATCCGCTCGGCAGCCTCCGCCGCATCCTCGGCCCGCTCGCGGGCGTCGCGGTGTGCGTTGGGATGGCGGTTGGTTCCGGCATCCTGCGCACGCCCGGCGAAGTGGCGCACGCGCTGCCGAGCGCGCCATGGATCCTCGGCGTGTGGTTGTTTGGCGCGGTGGTGGCTGCGCTCGATGCGCTGATTCTCGCCGAGATGGCGTCGTCGGTGCCGCGCGTCGGCGGACTCGTCGCCTACTTGCAGTTGTCGTTCGGTCCGCGCGTCGCGTTCTTGTGCGGTTGGTCGATGCTGCTGATCACGTGGCCTGCGTCGCTCGCGAGCGTCGCGGTCGTGTTCGGCGAACTCGCCGTGCGCGGCGCCGCGGCGCTGCAAGAAGGCGGATCGACGGGCGAAGGTCGCGCGGTTGGCGCCGCAATGGTGGTGTTGTTGGCGCTCGTCAACCTTCGCGGATTGCAGCTTGGCGCTCGCGCGGAGATTGCGTTGTTCGTCAGCAAGGTCGTGCTGTTGCTCTCCGTCTGCGCCGCTGCATTGCTCGCGCGGCCCGAGCGCATCGCCGTCGATCCGGCCTCGGTTCCGACGATGCCGACCGAGCCGCTGTTGCTGTTCGCTGCGATCGGCGCGGCGATGAAGAACGTGCTGTTCAGCTACGACGGCTATGCCGACGCGGTCTACATGGCGGGCGAGACCGAGAACCCGGGCAAGGCGCTGCCGCGCGCGTTGTTCGTTTCGCTGCTGACGATCACGGGCCTGTATGTCGCGGCCAACGCGACGTTCTTGGCGGTGCTCGGAACGGATGGCCTCGCGACGTCCAAGTTCGCGGCGCTCGACGTCGCAGAGCGCGCGTTCGGCAACGCGGGCTCCATTGCGCTCGCCATCGTCGCGATGGTGATCCTGCTCGGCGCCGCAAACTCCTACTTCCTCACCGGGCCGCGCATCGCGCGCGTGCTTGCGGAGGATGGGCTCGCGCCCGACGCCGTGGGGCGCATGACCGAACGCGGCGCGCCGCCTGCGGCGATCCTGCTCGTGCTCGCGATGTCGCTCGCGTATCTCGCGACCGGCAGCTTCGAGCATCTGCTATCGATCACGATCCCGATCATCTCGGCGACGGTGGCGCTCGTCGCGATCGGACTGTTGGTGCAGCGTCGTCGCGCGCCGGACCGCGTGCGCCCATTCCGCGTGCCGTTCGCTCCGCTTGTGGTGGCGCTGCAAGTGGCGCTCGGCGTCTTCCTCGTGTCTGGCTACGTCGCCGACAATCCAGAGGCGGTCGCCATCGACGTGGCTGCATTGCTGCTCGGCCTCTGCGCGTTCCCGTTCATGCGCCGCCGCTGACCGTGCGCTTGTTCGGCATGCGCAGTCGCGCGACGAAGAGGCCCATTGCTACTGCGGCCGACGCTGCGAAGAACCACGTCGAATGCTGCGCCTCGACGCCGCGCAACGCATCTGGTCCAGCCGCGAGGTGAGCCAGCATCACGACCGACGCAGCGCCCATCAGCACGAGGCATGCGGAGCGGACGGCCTCGCGCGAAGACCGAGATCGGCCTTCGGAGATCGCGAGTAGTGCGGTGAGCAAGCAGGTTGTGACGCAAGTGAACCCAGGGTTCGTTCGCGCCGCGATCGGGCCAGCCACGTCGCCGAACAGCCGCGATGCTTCGACGAAGGACCATGGGAACGCAGTCGTTGCCACGGCGGCAATGCAGCATGCGACCAGCGCGTGACGCAGGCTCCTTCGCCGCTGGCCTCGGGGCCTTGGATCACGCGGCGGCTGTTCTGGCAGGAACTGCATGCGACCAGGATAGCGCGCAGCGTGTCTCGCATCGGGACCGGCTGCTTCAGCATCGGTCTCCCGCGGTCGAAGGACTGCATTCTCATGACTCGCGACGCCAGCGATTGGGATCCCTTGCCGGTGGAAGAGACCGGACTACACCCAGGCGAGGCCCAGGCAAAGCTGCGCAAGCCAGAGCACGCGCCGATCGAGGGTTCTACTCAGGCATTCGCGGTGGTGCGTACATCAGCACCCGGCGCAGCGGTGACGACGACGCGCAGCGCGCCATCGGTTCGATCGATGATGGAGCCGGTGCGCGCTCGCGTGGATTCGTCCACCCGCGCGGAGCCGCCGGTCCCATCGAATGCGAACGGGAACGGAGTGGTGGCGCCGTCGCAGTCCTTCGCGCAGGCCGACTTGCTCACGGCATTGCAGCGTTCGAGGTCGGAGATGCCTCTCACGCAAGTTCCGGCGCTGCCGATGCTGCGCGAGAAATCGGCCGAGCCCAACCCGGTCGCTCCGAGTCACGGGATGTTGCAGCACGAAGCCAAGCCCGTGACCGCGCCGCGGCAGGTTGCTGGCACGAGGCTCGCAAACGCAACGCAGCCAGCGAGCACGGCGAAGCAACTGGACACGACGAAGCCAACGATTGCCGCGAAGCCGGGATCCACAGCGCAGCAGGTAAACACCGCGCAGCAAGCAAACACAGCGCAGCAAGCAAACACCGCGCAGCAGGCCAGCACCGCGCAGCCGCTCGCCATCGCGCAACAAAAGGCGATGGCGCAGGCGATGCTGCCGTTCTCGTTTGCTCCGATGCCTGCTGCAGCAGGCGTCGATTCGCGTCAGCAGCAGCCGTGGTTCCTCTCGATGCCGGTGGTGGAGCAGTTGCGACTTGTACGCGCATGGCAGCAGGACCTCGACGCAGCATCGCAACTCGCAGCGGAAGCAAACGGCGCGCGCGGCCAGCGCATGCTCGAGCGCTTCTGGGTCGCATACGTCGTGTTCTTCGTCGCAGCGCTGCCGCTGATGCTGACCGATGGACTGATGGGATTCGTGCGCATGGCGATGGCCGGTTGCGTGACCGGTCTGCTGTGGCAGGTGGTGCCGCACACGCGGCGAACCTGCTCAGTATCGGCGACGTCCGCATACGTCGCAGTCTGCATGCTGCCGCGCATCGGGGAACTGATCGCGATGCCGTTCTCGCTGTTGACCTCGCTCGGCGGTGCTGCGCTCGTGTGGTTCCTCGCGGCGCTCGGCGCCGCGCACGAAGAACGTCCGCCGCACGCAGACTGAGCGCGTTGCGAATGCGACGCGCGACTTGGACTCAGCGCGGCAGCGACGGCAGCGACCAGCGACTCTCGTCCTGCGTGACGCGCACTTCGCGCAGCGCGATCGCTGTTCCGCCGCGCTGCGCGTCCAGCAAGTAGACGCCCGGAGGCAACGCGATGGCGGACTGCGCTCGCCCTGGCAGCATCGCGGCGTCGAGGCCTGAGGCCGCGCGGCCATCCGTTCCGCGGCTCTGCCACGGCACGCGGATTGGATCCTGTTGGAACGCAGGCGTCGTCGTGATGTCGACGAGCACGGCTGCGTTGCCGTCGTCTGCGCAATCGATGCGCAGCACGCAGCCAGGCGTGCACTCGGCGCGCAACGGAACGCTCTCGCCGCCGCGGAACGTGAAGCGGAACCGTGCTGGTTGCAGCGGCAGCGCGAAGCCGTCTTGATCGACTGGTTGCGCGCGCAGCGCATAGTCGCCGACGGCGATCTCGGGCAGCGTCAACGTGCCGCTTGGGTCTTCGCCCGTTCGCTTCCACAGCGGTTCATGCGCGGGGTCCTCGCCTGGTGCAATCGCTGCTTGCGACGCATCGAGTCGCCACAGGTCGAGCCGCGCGCGTTGCACGGCTTCTCGCGTCGTCGAAGTCAGTTGCAGCGTGACGCGCGCGAGTTGCATCGCATCGACGAGGTAGAGGTCCAACTGCGCGGCTGGCATGTTGGCGAGCGGAGCAGCGATGGGCTCGACATGCGCTTGCATGCCATCCGCTTCGATGAGAAGGACGCCGCGTGCTCCGCGCGCGATCGGCAGCGCAGTTGCGCCATCCGCGCCAGTTCCCTTCGTGATCTCGCCCGACTCGGACGTGAACCGCCACGAGAACTGCGGCAGCGCAGCGCGGTCGCGCTGCCGATAGACGCGCAGCGTGATCGACGCGTCGATGGCCTGTTGCTGTGGCGGGGCTTCTGGCTCGGGTTCTACGGTTGATGCGACAGCTTGTTGCGATTGCGGCGCAGCGTCGACTCGCGCGCGCGAGGTGGCTGCCTCCGGGGTGTCGGCGCTGGCGGGTTGCTGCGTTGCTTCCGCCTCGGGCAGCGGCGGGGCTGGCTCCTCTGCTTTCGTTGCGAAGAACCAGAGCGAAGTGCCGGCGGCGATTGCGGCGAGGACGATGAGGCCGTGGATGCGTGCCATGCGGGAGTTGCAGCACAGTTCCTATCCGGCGCAGGCTGTGGCGCAATGCGCGGGTCGCTGCAGCACAGTTCCGGCCAGCTCTTTCGCCGCCACGGACCGCTCGCCATACTCCTTCGCCCCAAACCGCGCCCGCAGGCTCTTCTGCGCGCGGCCTGAGCCCCGTTCGAACTCACGATGAGCAAGGTCTACGACATTGGCGTCCTCCCCGGCGATGGCATCGGCGATGAAGTCGTCACCGCCGCGCTGCGCGTCCTCGACGCGGCGCAAGAGGTCTACGGATTCCAGACGAAGCGGGAGCGCATGCCGTACGGCGCCGACCACTTCCTCGCGACCGGCGAGACGATGCCCGACGCGGCGTTCGATCGCATTCGCCAACTGCACGCAGTGCTGTTCGGCGCGATCGGCGATCCGCGCATCGAAGTGGGCAAGCTCGAGTTCGCGATCATCGCGGGCATGCGCCACAAGCTCGACCTCTACGTCAACCTGCGCCCGGTCAAGCTGTACCACGACTCGCTGTGCCCGCTGAAGGGCAAGACGACGAAGGACATCGACATGGTGTTCTGCCGCGAGAACACCGAGGACGCATACGCCGGCATCTTCGGCTACACGAAGAAGGGCACCGAGCACGAGATCGCGCTGCAGGAGATGGTCTACACGCGCCGCTGCACCGAGCGCATCATTCGCTACGCGTTCGAGCTAGCGAAGAAGCGCGGGCCGAAGCCGGGCAAGGACAAGCCGCAGGTCACGCTGATCGACAAGGCCAACGCAGTGCGCGCGCAGGATCTGTGGACGCGCACGTTCGCCGAAGTCAGCAAGGAGTATCCGGGCATTGCCACGGACCACGCCTACATCGATGCGGCGTGCATGTGGATGATCAAGAACCCGGAGTGGTTCGACGTGTCGGTCACGACGAACTTGTTCGGCGACATCATCACGGACCTCGGCGCGATGCTGATCGGCGGCATGGGCATCGCCGCGTCGGGCAACATCCACCCCGGCAAGGTCTCGATGTTCGAGGGCATCCACGGCAGCGCGCCCAAGTACAAGGGCACCGACAAGGCGAGCCCGCTCGCGACGATCCTCGCGCTGTCGATGCTGCTCGAGCACATCGGCGAAACGAAGGCGTCCGCCGAGGTCGAGGGCACGGTCGCGGAGCTGATCCAGACCGGCAAGATCCGCAGCCTCAAGGCTGGCGAGCACCGCTGCAGCGAACTCGGCCAGATGGTGGCGGATCGTTTGCGCGAACGCGCACGCGCGACTCGCTGAAGCGAAGAACGGCCATGCATCCGGCCGCATGCGTTCGCGCGTGCGGCTGTATTGTTTCTGTTCGGCGTGGTTGGGGAGGTGTGTCCGACTCTGCATGCGGGCTAGGATGAGGTCGCCTGCCCATCTCCCGCCTATGCAGCGCCAATCTCCCACCGGTTCGTTTGCGCACCGTTCTGTCGGTCGCGCGCTCCTCAGCCTCGTGCTTGCGTTGCCTGTCGTCGGTCAGCAGGCGACCAGTCGCCCCTACGCAGCGCCGCCGTCCTTGTGCGCGGCCTTCGACGTGATGGCCGCGACGGTCCAACATGTCGACCCGGTGCGCGCGGGCAACGGCGACATCCTGGTCGAAGTGGAGTTGGGTTCTGCGCTGCGCCGCGTGGCGCTGCAGCCGCATGACGTCCGCGGACCCGGCTTCCAGCTGTTGGCGCGCGACGGCAATGGTGTCCGCGAGTTGCCTCGCCCCGCCAACGTCACCTACCGCGGCGTCGTCCTCGAAGATGCGGGCAGTTGGGTCGCGGCCACGGTGGTCAACAACTCTGTGCAGGCGATCCTGCACATGAGCAATGGCGACGAGTGGGCGCTCCAGCCCGTTCGCGAGGCGCAGCCGCAAGTGGCGGAGTCGCTGCACATCGTCTACCGCACGACGGACAACCAGAACTTGCCGTGGACGTGCGGCGTCGCGGGCTCGCTCTCCGCGCCCGTTCCCACTCCGTCATCGCTCGACGTCAACCGCATCTGCGACATCGCCTGCGAAGCGGACTTTCAGTACTACCAGCTGAACGGCAGCAACCCGACGGCGACGCAGAACGACATCACCGGCGTGATCAACGCGATGGACGCGATCTACCTCGCGGACGTGCAGATCACGTTCTCGGTGACGCAGATCCTGCTCAACACGACCTCGGCGTCGAACCCGTACACGACGAGCATCGCCGGCAATTTGCTCGCGGAGTTCCAGAACTACTGGAACGCCAACCGGGGCAGCGTGCAGCGCGACGTCGCGCACTTGTTCACGGGTCGCCCCATGGGGCAGTCGAGCGGCGGTGCGATCGGCATTGCGTATGTCGGCGCGATCTGCAACCTCGGCGCTGCCTACGGCGTTTCGCAGTCGCGCTACACGGCCAACCTCACGCGCCGCGTTGCGGTGACCGCGCACGAGGTCGGCCACAACTTCAATGCGCAGCACTGCGACGCGCTGCCGCCCTGCTACATCATGTGTTCGGGCGTCGGCGGCTGCCAAAACGTGCAGACCACGTTCAGCCAGAACGAGCGCAACCAGATCTCTGGCTTCGCCAACTCGCTCGGATGCCTTGCGATCCAAGCGATTCCGCCGCAGATCACGTCGATCGCGCCTTTGAGCGTGAAGTCGTTCCAGCCTGGCGTCGTCACGCTCTCCGGCCAGGGATTCCTCGGCACGACGCAAGTGCTCGTGAACGGCGTGCCGCTTGCGAGCGTGTTCACGACGCCTGACGACGCGACGCTGCGCTTCAACCCGCCGATCGGCTCCGCGATCGGCGCGATGACGGTGCAGACGAGCAACAACGCGGGCCCGAGCAACATAGCTACGCTGCAAGTGGTCGACACCACGCCGACGGCGATGCTGGTCAATGGCGCAGTGGTGGGTGGCAACAACCTCGCGTGGAGCTTCGGCGGCACCCGCAACAGCCTCTGGGCACTCGTGGTCGGCTCGGTCGGCACGACGTCGCCGCTGCTCGGCCTGTCCGTGCTCGACAACCCGACTGTGCTCACCTACGGGCTGCTGTCGCCGTTCAATGGACTGGGCTCCTACACCACGTTCGTGCCAGCCAACCAGCTGTCGGGATTGCGCATCTACTCGCAAGTCGTCGAGCTGGACCTCGCCAACAACCTCGCCGGCATCAGCAGCTCGAATGTCGCGGCGACTCTGGTCGTGAACTGAGTTCGCGCTTTCGCCGCCGGGTCAAACTGGCGGCGGATCGGTCGGGAATCGCGCGTCCTCGCTCTTTGGCGGCGCGGGCGGAGATTGCCCAGGCTCCGGGCAAGGATCGTTGTGGAAGGGGGATGGCACGGTGCGGCAATCAGGTTCCATGCCAAGGAGACGCGCAGCGGGGGAGACGATTCCTTTACGTGGGCGGGGGCTGTGGTCTGCGTTGCTGCCGGTCTAACCTTCCGCCCTCACCGCAAGATCGATCAGGAGACGTTCATGAAGATCCGTTTCGCCGCCGCGTTGTTTGCCCTTTCCCTTCCCCTGCTCGCGCAGGATCCCGCCGCCTCGGAGGCGCTGTTCTACAAGGCCTACTGGCTGCAGAACGGCGAGCGCAACTTCGCTGAGGCGATGACCCTGTACGACAAGTTCCTGCAGGCCGCCCCGGAGCACCCGCTGGTCGGCCGCGCGGCGCAGTTCCAGTTCGAGTTGCTCACGCGCGCGGGCAAGACGGATGAGGCGAAGGCGTTTGCGCAGAAGTACGAGAAGCAGCTCGGCAAGGTCGCGGTTGCGGCGCCTGCTACGCCGAAGCCCGCAGAAGGCGGCGCTCGTCCCGCGGCGCAGGCCGGCGGCGACAACGCGCAGCGGCTCGCCGACCTCAAGAAGCAGCTCGAAGAGGCGAAGGCGTCCGGCGATGAAGAGGCCGCCACTCGTCTGCAGCGTCAGATTGCGCGGTTGGAGCAAGGCGGCGGCGAAGCCGGCGCTGGCGGCCCCGGCGGTCGCGGCGCGCGCGGCGGCATGTTCGGCAGCAAGAAGCTGACGGAGATGACGGCCGAGGAGCTCGAGCAGTTCAAGACGGGCATGGAGCGCATGTCCACCATGATCGAGCGCATGAAGGAAGCGAACCCCGAAGGCGCGAAGTCGATGGAGGAGAACTTCACGGCGCTGCAGAAGGCGCTCGACGAGGGCAAGCTCGAGGACGCGCAGAAGGTGCTCGACAAGGTCCGTGAGTCGATGCCGCAACGCGGCGGCCGCGGCGGTGCGGGCGGCGGCGGTCGCGGTCGCGGCGGTGAGGGCGGTGGCGCTCCCGCTGGCGGTGGCGGCGGTGGTAGCAACGGCGGCGGCGGCGGCAAGTAAGCCCGCGCTGTAGTCCTGCACTCCAGCAGCCCTGCGCGGCCGCGCGGATCCTTCGGGGTCGGCGCGGCCGCAGCCATTCGTGGGCTCAATCGCGATGCGCACGTAGACTCCGCGCCCCGATGAAGCGACCGGATCCTGTCCGCCTGGAGGTCTGCCACCACCTGCTCGCGGCGATGTGCGAAGAGGCGGGCCTCTTGCTGCAGCAGAGCGCCGTGAGCCCCAACATCCGCGAACGGCGCGACTTCTCGATCGCCGTGTTTGACCGCGATGGGCGTCTCGTCGCGCAAGCGGCGCACATCCCGGTGCACCTCGGCAGCGCTGCGGACGCGGTGGCCGCGGCGCGCGCAGCGATCGCGTTCGAGCCCGGCGATGTCGCAGTGCTCAACGATCCCTACGAAGGCGGCACGCACCTGCCCGACGTGACGATGATTGCGCCGGTGTTCGCAGCGGGCCGCAGCAAGCCTGATTGGTTCTTGTCGGGGCGCGCGCACCACGCCGACATCGGCGGTGCGACGCCGGGCTCGATGGGCATCGCGCGCGACCTCTACGGCGAAGGGCTCGTGATCCCGCCGGTGTTGTTCCGGCGCCGCTCACAACCAAACCACGAGATCGCGCGACTGCTGTTTGCCAACGTGCGCGGCAAGGAAGAGCGCAAGCTCGACTTCGCGGCGCAAGAAGCGAGCTTGCGGCGGCTCGCCGATCGTCTGCTCGCGTTGCAAGCCGAGTGGGGGCGCGCGGAGTTGCATCGCTACGCGCAGCACTTGATGGACTACGCCGAGCGCGAAGGTCGCGCAGCGCTGCAGCCGGTCGCTCGCGGCACGTTCCGTTTTCGCGACGCGCTCGAAGACGACGGCCAAGGCAACGGCCCGTTCTGGATCGACCTTGCGCTTAAGAACGACGGGCGCAGCTTGCAGTTCGACTTCACGAAGAGCTCTGCGCAGGCGCAGGGTGGCATCAACGCCAACCGCAGCGTCGTGCTCGCCGCGTGCGCGTATGCGATCCGCTGCCTGTGCCCCGAGCGCTTGCCGACCAACGACGGCCTGTTCCGGTTGTTCTCGGTCGTGACGCGGCCGGGCTCGCTGGTCGACCCGATCAAGCCAGCGCCGGTCGCCGGCGGCAACGTGGAGACGAGCCAGCGCCTCGTCGACGTCTGCCTGTCTGCGCTCGGCAAGGCGGTGCGCGGCCGCATTCCCGCGTGCTCGGCGGGAACGATGAGCAACCTGTCGATGGGCGGCATCCGCAAGGACGGAGCGGAGTTCGCGTTCTACGAAACGCTGCCCGGCGGCGCTGGCGCTGGTCCCAATCGCGCGGGCCGTTCGGCGGTGCAGACGCACATGACGAACACGCGCAACACGCCGGTCGAGGAGACCGAGCATCGCTACCCGGTGCGCATCCAGTCGCTCACGGTGCGACGCGGCTCGGGCGGCAAGGGCGCGCGCGCTGGTGGCGACGGAATCGAGAAGTCGGTCGAAGCGTTGGTTCCGGCTGCCGTCACGTTCCTCGGCGAACGGCAGCAAAGCGGCCCGCCGGGCGCAGCGGGCGGCGGCGCAGGCTCAAAAGGATCGATTGCGCTGCGATCGCACGGCAAGCAACGCAAGCTGCCGAGCAAAGGCACGACGCAACTCGGTGCAGGCGACGTCGTCACGGTGCGCACGCCGGGCGGAGGCGGACATGGGCGCGCGTGATTGGTTGCGTCGCGCAACATCGATGCTCGTGCTCGGCGTCGCAGTCGCCGCATGTCGCGGCGTCTACCAACCGTTGCTCGTTCGACCTGATGCAGGGTTGCCGCCCGATGCGTATTCGCGATGCCTCGGCCTCATGCATGCGCGCTTTGGCCGCTTGCTCGTCGCCGACGAAGCGACGTTTCGGTTGCAGAGCGACTGGGTGCCGGGCCCCAAGTCGGACGCCGCATGCCAGCAGCGCGCGACGATCTATCGCGATAGCGATTCGCTTGCGTGCATCGTCGAAGTGCGCCACCTCGGCATCGGCATGTTCGACACGATTCCGAAGTGGTCCGCAGCGCGCACGGACACGCGCATGGAAGAGGACCTCGGCGATGCCGTGTTGCGCGCATTGTCGAATGGCTGAGATCGCGTGCGCAGCCAAGCTGCGCATTATGCGCAACGTGGCTTGGCTCCCGACCCAGCGCTGCCAGCAGCCATGCGCCACGCTGCACGCAGCCGTTCATCGGATGGATGGCGTTCGATCGCGCGCGCGAGGATCGCGCGGCCAGCCGCGTGCCCACGTCGCATCGCCGCGAGCCGCGCGCGGCTGAGCGCGACCGCGACTGGATCGGCGCTCCTGCGCCGCGCTCGCCGCAGCGCCTTCGCCGCGGCGAGCATCTCGTCGTCGGCCATGGCCGATTCGAAGCGCCACAGTTCGATCGTCGGGCTCTTGGGATCGAGGCGCGCGGCCGCGGCGAGCAGTTCGGCGGGGGATCGTCGATGGATGGCGCGTCGGCGCTGCAGCATCGCGAGCGCCTTGCGGATGTCGTGCGGTTGCGGCGCCACGCGCAGCCGTTCGACGATGCGTTGCACTCGCCGGCTGCGAGTCATGGGATCGGGCTTGGCGCGCCGTCGCGGCAACAAGCACAGACGGCCGCTGTCGCGCAGTCGATCCGCCGCGAGGCCGGTCAACGCCTCCGCCAGCCGACGACGCCAGAACGCGAAGTAGGCCTCGTCGTAGCCGATCTGCGTTGCCGTCTGCGCCCACACGTCGCGCGCATCCGTGCGCGAGAGTCCGACGCGGCGCGCAAACGAACTGACCGAATCGCGTTGGTCTGTGGGGCGGTCGTAGGCCGCGCTGCCGAGCGCCTGCTCGGCCATGCGCTCTGCTTCGGCGCGCAACAGCGCCAAGAACCCATCGGGCGATCGGATGTCCGCTTGGTCGCCGTCGTCGCCGCAGCTTGCAGAACGGTGCTCGCGGTAGAGCCAGCGCTCCGCCATGCGAAACCAGCGCGAGTGCCGTTCGCGAATCGGCAGCGACAGGATCTCCGCCGCGTGCTCGACACAATCGGCGCGCAGTTCCTGCTGGATCTCGGCATGGAGCTGCCGTCGGCGCTCGGTCGTGGCCCTGGCACAGCGGCCGTGCCGCCGGATCTGGCCGTAGAGCAGTCGTTCGGTAAAGCTCGCGAGCGCCAACAGGGCCAACTCGCGCATCGGTCCAACTTCGTCGTGTTGCATGATCGCGTCCTCCATCCAACGAGTGCATTGGCGGGGGATGGCGATCGCAGTTTTCTGATGCCGCCGAGCGGCGCGTTCCTCGCGGCGGTGGGGCACTGTCGAAGGGACCGAGTCTGGTTCTGGAGCCGCCGCGCACGGCTCCCTATGCTCCCCGCCTTTTCCGATCCAACTGCATGTCCACCACGTGTGTCGTAGGCATCCTCTGGGGTGACGAAGGAAAGGGGAAGGTCATCGACTTCCTCGCCGCAGACGCGGACTTCGTCGTTCGCTACGGCGGCGGCCACAACGCTGGCCACACCCTGATCCTGCCGAGCGGCAAGATGGTCCTTCATCTCGTCCCGTCGGGCATCGTCCACGAGCGCGTCACGAACGTGATCGGCAACGGTGTCGTGGTGGATCCCCTGCACCTCGTCAAGGAGATCGACGGCGTGCGCGCGCGCGGCATCCGCATCGCGCTCGGCGAGAACCTGCTGATCAGCGAACGCGCGCACGTGATCCTCGAGGCGCACCGCGTCCAGGACCAATGGCACGAGCAGGCTCGCGGCAAGGGTCGCATCGGCACGACGGGCCGCGGCATCGGCCCGGCCTACGCAGACCGCTGCAACCGCATCGGCCTCCGCATGGGCGACCTGATCCGTCCCGATGCGCTGCGCGCCGGCATCGAGCGCCTGTGCTCCGAGAAGAACCCGTTGTTCGCGGGCGCGGGATTGCCGGAGCTGTCGCCATCGGCGCTGTTCGAGCAGCTCGCGGCCGCGGGCGAGCAACTGCGCCAGGGCATCGTCGACGCTGGCCACTTGCTGCGCGTGGCGCACAAGGCCAACAAGCGCATCCTGCTCGAAGGCGCGCAGGGCTGCTTGCTCGACGTCGAGCACGGCACCTATCCGTACGTGACGAGTTCCCACGCGTCGACCGGTGGCGCGTTCTCGGGCACGGGCCTGCCGCCGCATGGCATGCGCACGGTCGGCATCGTGAAGGCCTACGCGACGCGCGTCGGCGAGGGGCCGTTCCCCAGCGAACTGCACGGCGAGTTGGCCGAGCGGCTGCGAAAGGCTGGCAATGAGTATGGCTCTACGACGGGCCGCCCGCGCCGCATCGGTTGGTTTGATACCGTCGCCGTCCGCTACTCCGCCGACCTGTCGGGCGCGCAAGAATTGGTGGTGACCAACCTCGACGTGCTGTCGGGCTTCGACGCATTCGAGTTGGTGACGCACTACCGCCTCGCCGACGGCACGACGACGGATCGCTTCGTCGCATTCGGGCTCGAAGGCGCCACGCCGATCACGCAGCGCTTCGCTGGCTTCTCGCAGAACCTGCGCGAGTGCCGCCGCTTCGACGACCTGCCTGCGCAAGCGCGCGACTACGTGCTCGCGATCGAGCGCGCGACCGGGATCCCGGTCAAGACGATCTCCGTTGGCCCCGGCCGCGATCAGGTGATCCTGCGGTGAGCGCAAAGGAGCAAGCCTCGGACCTCGTCGTGCCGCGTTCTGTCGCCGTCATCATGGACGGCAACGGCCGGTGGGCGAGGACGGCTGGCTTCGAGCGCATCAAGGGCCACGAGAAGGGCGTCGATGCGGTGCGCGACACCGTGACGGAATGCGCGAAGCTCGGCGTCGAGGCGCTGACGCTCTACGCGTTCTCGGAAGAGAACTGGGAGCGGCCCAAGCGCGAAGTGTCGCTGTTGATGGGGCTGTTGAAGAAGTTCCTGCAGAGCGAGCTCGGCACGCTGATGGACAACGGCGTTCGCCTCGTCCACGCGGGGCGCCGCGCGCGATTGCCGAACGACGTGCTGACGCTGCTCGACGACACGATCGCGAAGACCGCGGGCAACCAAGGCATGCGGCTCTGCCTCGCGATCAGCTACGGCGCGCGCCAAGAGCTGGCCGACGCGGTGCGCGCGATCGCCAAGGACGTCAAGTCCGGCGCGCTGCAGCCTGACGCCGTCGACGAGACAACGATCGCGTCGCGGCTCTACCAACCGACGCTGCCGGACCCAGACCTGTTGATCCGCACGGCGGGCGAGATGCGCGTCAGCAACTTCTTGCTGTGGCAGATCAGCTACGCCGAGATCCACGTGGCGCAGGTCTGCTGGCCAGACTTCTGCAAAGACGATCTCCACGCTGCGTTCCGCGACTACGGCCGCCGCGTCCGCAAGTTCGGCAAGGTGCTCTGATGGCGTCGAGCGATCTCCGCACTCGCGCCGTGCTCGCGCCCTTGATGCTCGCGCTGATCGGGCTCGTCTACTGGCTCGACCACGGCCGCGTGTTGTTCGACAAGCAGGGCGCGCTGTCGGCGTTCGTGCTCGGCGCGCTCGGCGTCGTCGGCGCGATCGAGTACTGCGCGATGCTGCGCAAGGCGGGCTTCGCGGTGTCGCGCGGCCTTCTGTTGTCCGGCGCGGTCGCGCTGCATGCGCTCGCGTTCCCGATGGGCTGGCATCAGCTCGACCGCGAGCTGTATCCGCTCGTCGCGATCACGCTGCTGATCCTGTTTCCGCTCGCGGCGCGTTCGCTCGGCAAGGACGCGATGCAGCGCGGGCTCGAAGAACAAGGCGCCACGCTGCTCGGCTTCTTGCTGATCAGCTGGCAGATGTACCTCGGCCAGGGCATCTGCTTCCGCAACCTGCCGTCGCTGCTGTACGTCGTGCTCGTGTGCAAGGGCGGCGACATCGGCGGCTACTGCCTCGGGCGCATGCTCGGCCGCCGCAAGCTGATCCCGCACGTGAGCCCCGGCAAGACGATCGAAGGCGCGCTCGGCAGCCTTGCGTCGTCGCTCGCGCTCGCGTTCTTCCTGCGCGATTCGCTCGTGCCCGATCTACAGATGGGCCCGGCGCTCGCATTGCTTGCCGGCGCGTTGCTCAATGCGACGACGCAGATCGGCGATCTGGTCGAGAGCTTGTTGAAGCGCCGCTGCGGCGCAAAGGACAGCTCGACTCTGTTGCCCGCCCATGGCGGCGTCCTAGACCTCGTGGACAGCTTGCTGTTCTCGTTCTCTGCCTGGTTCCTCTTCCTTGTCTGGCTCACGTGAACTGAGCCCCGGTGACCGCGTGACCGATGCTGATATCCAGATTCCTGTTCTGACAACGGAAGAAGCTCGCACGCTGCTCGGCCCGCTCGACAGCAATGCGAGGCTGATCCGCGAACTGCACGGCGTGTCTGTGCTGGTCCGCGACGGCAGCCTGCGGTTGCTCGGCGATCCGCTGCACGTGCACATCGTGCAGCAAGCGCTGGAGGAGAGCCTGCTCACGCTGCGCGCGGGCAAGCGACTGACCACGCAAGAGGTCGCGGACAAGCTGCGTGCGACCGTGCCGGACGAAGGACTCGACGCCGCGCATCCAGCCGGCGACGCGAATCGCGATCGAGTGCGCACCAACCACGTCGTGCGCGCGCGCACGGCGGGCCAAGAGCACTACCTCGCGGCGATGGAGCAACACGACGTCGTGTTTGCCGTAGGTCCTGCGGGCACTGGCAAGACCTACCTCGCAGTCGCGCAGGCGGTCGAGGCGATGCGGCGCGGACTCGTGCGCCGACTCGTGCTCGTTCGGCCTGCAGTCGAAGCGGGCGAGAAGCTCGGCTTCCTGCCCGGTGACTTCCAACAGAAGATCGATCCCTATCTGCGGCCGATGTACGACGCGTTGCAGGACCTGCTCGACCCGCGCACTCGCGTGCGTTGGCTCGAGAGCGAAGTTGTCGAGGTGTGCCCGCTCGCCTACATGCGCGGCCGCACGCTGAACCGCGCGTTCGTGATCCTCGACGAGGCGCAGAACACGACGGTGACGCAGATGCTGATGTTCTTGACGCGATTGGGCGAAGGCTCGCGCATGGTCATCACCGGCGATCCGTCGCAGGTCGACTTGCCGGGCAACGTGACTTCGGGCCTCGGCGACGCCGTGCGCAGGCTGCAGGGCGTCGACGGGATCGGATTTGTGCAACTCGGCTCCACGGACGTCGTGCGCCACGCGGTGGTGAGCCGAATCGTGAACGCCTACGACCAAGATCGCGGACAAGGTGATCGGCAGCGTCGCGGCGGGCCCAGCGCATGAAGAAGAAGGCGCGCGCTGCGGCGGGGCGGGGTGTTCGGAAGGCAAAGAAGACGGCGAAGCCCGCAGCGAAGGCGCGCGCGCGCAAGGCTGCGAAGCCTGCGGCGAATGCGCGCGTCGATCTCACGGTGACCGATCGCGGTCGCCCTCGCTCCGATCTCGCGCGGCTACGGCGCGTCGTGCGCGCTGCGTTGCGCGTCGGCCAGCGTCCATCGATGCCGGTGTCGCTGCTGTTGACCGATGATGCGGAGATCTCTGCGTTGCATGCGCAGTTCCTCGGCGATCCGACGCCGACCGACGTGATCTCGTTCGAGCTCGATGGCGCGGCGGAACTCGTTGTCAGCGTCGAGACGGCGAAGCGATGCGCAAAGGAGCGCGGCCACAAGGTCGCCGATGAAGTCGCGCTCTACGTGACGCATGGAACGCTGCACGTGTGCGGCTTCGACGACATTCGCAAGCAAGACCGCGCGCGCATGCGGCAAGCAGAGCGGCAAGCGTTGTCTTCGATCGGCATCGACATCGACGACGTCGATGCGTGATCAAGCATGCGATGCATCGCGCTCTGCGCATGCATCGTTGTGCGTAGCGACGCATGTCGTTTTCGTTCGTGTAAGCACATTGCACGACGCAGCGCATGTGCGTTATGGTCCGCCGACGTTCCGATGATCCGCGTCGAACATGCACTGCGTCGAGAGGATGCGAAGCCTCTCGGTGAGAACGCCGAGCGCGCTGCCGCGTCGAGCGACTTGAGCGCGCGCGCTAGCGGCGATGCCGTTGCTTCGCGTGCTCCTGCAGTTTCGTCGCAGTCGATCGACGTGGAAGACGTGCTGCGTCGCTACCGTCGTCGCAAGAGCCCGCGCTTGCGCGATCAACTCGTCGAGGAGTTGCATGCGACCGTTGACGCGATGGCGCGTCGACTCTCGTCGCGCTTGCCGCCGAGCGTCGATCTCCACGACCTCGTGCACGCGGGCGTCTCGGGCCTGATGCAGGCGATCGAGAGCTACGACCCGCAGAAGTGCGACCAGTTTGCGGCGTTCGCCAAGATCCGCATTCGCGGCGCGATGCTCGACGAGTTGCGCAACATGGACTTCCTGCCGCGGCTCTACCGTCGTCGGCAGCGCGAGCGCGAGGCAGCGGTGCTGCAGCTCCGTGCCGAGCTCCAACGCGAGCCCAGCGATGCGGAGTTGGCGCAGGCGCTCTCTGTGTCGTTAGCGGACCTGCAACGCAACTACGCCAAAAAGGGCGAGCAGCACAACGTCTCGACGCAAGGTGGCGAGGACTCGGATCCGCGCGATGCGATGGACCAACTCGCGGACGATGCGTTGGAGGCTCCGTTCGAGCAGGCGTCGCGGCAGGAACTCGTCGCGAAGATCCAAGAGAGCCTCGACCCCATCGAGTGGAAGGTGCTCCAGATGCACTACCTCGAGGGCATGACGGGCCGCGACATCGCACGGCGGTTGCGCCTTTCTGCGTCGCGCATCTGCCAGATCCACGGTCGCGTGCTCGACCGCCTCAAGACGCAGATGGTCGATCGCGACGACCTGCCCGAGCAACCGGCGGACGGCGCCGCGAACTGAGCAGCGCGTAAGCGCGGTCCTGTTGCCGCGCATGGCGCTGCACTTCTGCCGCGCATGGCGCCGTTCCCCTGCCGCGCATGGCGCGGTTGCCTCGTCCCTCGTAGCCTCCTTCGCCGAATGTCCGCTTCTGTCGAACCAAGGCCGTGCCCGTCTTCGGGCGCCGCGCAGTTTCACTACAAGGGCGCGGACTTGTTCTGCGAGGACGTCCGCATCGACGAACTCGCCGACCTCCATGGCACTCCGCTCTACGTCTACAGCGCGGGCTGTGTCCGCGAACGCTATGCCGAAGTGCGCGCTGCGTTCGGCGACGAGGCGCATGTCTGCTACGCGGTGAAGGCCAATTCCAACCTCGCGATCCTGCGTCTGTTGGGCTCGCTGGGCGCTGGGTTCGACCTCGTCAGCGGCGGCGAGTTGATGCGCATCCAGAAGGCGGGCATCGACGCATCGCGCGCGGTGTTCGCAGGCGCGGCCAAGCAGCGTTGGGAAGTGGAGCTCGCCGCGAAGCTCGCGGTGCGCGCGTTCCAAGTGGAGTCGCCGCATGAGATCGACCTGATCGCCGCGGCGGGCAAGGCGATGCAGCGACGGTTGCCGATCGCATTGCGCATCAATCCCGCGGTGCCTGTCGACACGCATGCCTACATCGCCACTGCGAAGCGCGACAGCAAGTTCGGCATCGAGCTGGAGCGCGCGGGCGACGCAGTGAGTCGGATCGCGCGCGATCCATGGCTGCAGCTCGTCGGCTACCACGTGCACCTCGGCAGCCAACTGCGCGAAGTCGCGCCGTATCTGCGCGCGTTCGAGCGCGTGACGGAGTTCATGGCGGGCGCGAGCGAGCGCCGCGATGGCGTGCGCCACTACGACCTCGGCGGCGGTTTTGGCATTTCGTATGGCGTGGGGGAGCGCTTCCCGCTGCGCCAGCTCGCCGAACAACTCGTGCCCAAGATCCGCGCACAGGGCCTGCAGCCGATGCTGGAGCCCGGGCGGTATCTGATCGGCGACGCGGGCGTGCTCGTGACCGAGACGATTGGCCACAAGCAGTCGGGCCACACCAAGTTCGCGTTGGTCGACGCGGCGATGAACGACTTGTTGCGTCCCGCCCTCTATGCCGCGGAGCATCCGATCGTTCCGTGCAAGGACATGGGCCGGCCGCTCTGCACCGTCGACGTCGTCGGTCCCGTGTGCGAAAGCGGCGACTTCCTCGCGCGCGGTCGCGCGTTGCCGGAGCTGCTGGCGGGCGAACGCATCGCCGTGCTTGCGGCAGGCGCATACGGCGCGAGCATGGCATCGTGCTACAACACGCGCCGCCGTCCTGCGGAGGCGCTCGTCGACGGGGCATCGCATCGCTTGATCCGACGCCGCGAAACGTTCGAAGAACTGTGGGCCGGCGAAGACCCGGCGATGGACCTCGCATGAACATGAACCCAGCTCCTTCTGCGCGCCGCCGCATCTCTCGTGCGTTGACGCTTTGCCTGTTGGCGGTCGCGTGCTTTGCGCAAGCCTCGTGCTCGTGGGTGACCGGCGAGTTTGCGACGCTAGATCCGATGCCCAAGAGCTGCCGTCCGCAACCGTTCGATGCCGACGCGTTGGGCTCGGCCTCGCGCCCGTAGGACCGTTCTGTGGTCACGCCGCAGTTGCGCGCGCTTGCGACGAAGGCCGAAGGCGCGGGCCGACTGGAGGCGAACTGCTCCGGCGCGCAACGCATCGCAACGGGTCGCGGCGAGCATCCGGTCTGCGGCGATGAAGTCGAACTGGACCTGCTGCTCGACGGCGATCGCATCGTGGACCTTCGCTGGCGCGCGCACGGCTGCCCTGCGACCTATGCGGTCGCGGCCGCGGCGCATCACGCGATGAGTGGCGTCGCCATCGCAGACGCGCCATCGATCTTGCGGCAAGCGCTCGCGCAACTCGGCGATCTCGCGCCGACCGAACGTCACGCCGAAGCGATGTTCTGCCGCGCGATGGCCGCCGCGTGCGGCAAGGCTGGAGCCTGATGGCGCGCTTTGCCGAGTTCTTGGCGCGCTTGCGCGGCGGCGGCGGCAACGAGCAAGACAGCAAGCGCCTCTCGGCGATCCTCTCGCTCAACCGCGAACTCGCGAAGGCTTCCGACCGCAAGCAAGTGCTCGTGCGCCTCGTCGACGAGGCGGTGCGGTTGTTCGCGGCGGAGCGCGGCTTCGTCTGCGTGCCGGCCGATGGATCTGCTGGCTTCCAGGTCGAAGTCGCGCGCAACCTCGACGGCGAGAACGTGCCCAATCCGGAGCGCAAGGTCTCGTCGACGGTGGTAAAGCGCGCATTCGCTGGCCATGGCGTGTTCTCCGAGGACGCGCAGGAAGGCGAGTTGCAGGCGTCGCAAAGCGTCGCGGACTTGCGCCTGCGCAGCGTGCTCGCGATGCCGCTGTCGGCTGGCGGCAGCGCGATCGGCTGCCTGTATCTGGACCACCGGTTCCACACCAAGGCGTTCGATGAGCGCGACCTGCCGTGGTTGCAGGCGTTCGCGGACCAAGCCGCCATTGCGCTGCATCTGCATGGGCTGCTCGCCGAGAACCGCGCGCAGAAGGACCAGTTGGTGGAGCAGAACCGCGCGCTCGCTGCGACGGTGCAAGCGCAGCAAGAAGAGCTGTCCGCGCGCGGGCCCGTTCGCGCGCGCGCCGAGTTGCGCCATTCGTTTGCCGCATTGCTCGGTGAGTCGCCGGCGATGCTCGCGGCGCTTGCGCTGCTCGACAACTGCGTCGACGCGGAGTTCTCGGTGTTGCTGTGGGGCGAGAGCGGCACTGGCAAGGAGATCGCGGCGCGCGCGCTGCATGACGAAGGGCCTCGGCGCAGCGGGCCGTTCGTCGCGGTTAACCTCGC
The DNA here is from genome assembly GCA_041168165.1 of Planctomycetota bacterium. Lineage (GTDB taxonomy): Bacteria > Planctomycetota > UBA1135 > UBA1135 > UBA2386 > SXPK01. The sequence goes on from JBEELK010000009.1 coordinate 32,504, forward strand.
GGCGATGTCGCCGCAGTTGTTGGAGAGCGAACTGTTTGGCCATGAGAAGGGCGCGTTCACAGGCGCGGATCGCGCGCGCCTCGGGCTCTTCCGCCAAGCGCAAGGCGGCACGCTGTTCTTGGACGAGGTCGCGGACGCGGATGTGGAGCTGCAAGCGCGGTTGTTGCGCGCGCTGGAGGATCGCCAAGTGCGGCCCGTCGGCAGCGATCGCACCGCGCCGTTCGACGTGCGCGTGATCGCCGCGACCAATCGCGATCCGCGCGCCGCAGTGCAAGAAGGCCGCCTGCGCGAAGACCTCTACTACCGACTCGCGGTCGTCAGCGTGCGCATGCCGCCGCTGCGCGAACGCGCCGGCGACGCGAAGCGCCTCGCCGAGCGCTTCCTCGCGGAGCTCGCGCCCGCTGGCTCGCCGTCGGCGACGTTGCCGCCAGCGCTCGCGCGCGAACTGCAGCGGCGCGCGTTCCCCGGCAACGTGCGCGAACTGAAGAACCTCGTGCAGCGCCTCGTCGCCGAAGCCTCTGGCGGTCCGATTGCGGCCTCGTTGCCGAAGGAGCAGCCGTTGGGTTCTGTGGGCAGCGGCGCGCCGTCGTCCTTCGAGCTTGCGACGATCGAGCAATGGGCGATCGCGCGCGCTCTCGATGCCGCTGGTGGCAACAAGGCCGAAGCTGCGCGCTTGCTCGGCATCGCGCGGCGAACGCTCTACAGCAAGCTCGCGGAGCGCGATCCCGACGCGAGCTAGCTCGCTGGGCTCAGCTGCCGAACGGCACGCTGCGGCCGCACGCGGCGCAGGAATACTGCGCGGCCGCGACTGCTTCGCCGGGCGCAAACGTCGCGACGCGTTCGCCGCAGCGGCAGACCGCGCCGACGACGCGCGCGGGATTGCCGAGCGCGAGCGCATGCGACGGCAGCGACCGCGTGACGACGCTGCCCATGCCGACCATGCAGAACGCGCCGAGTTCGATGCCGGGGCCGATCGTGCAGTTGGCGCCGATCGACGCGCCGCGGCGCACGAATGTCGCGAGCGTCGCATCGTCGGGCTCGCTGGGGCGCAGTTGCGTGACATCAGGATCGCACGCGCGCGGCGCGCGATCATTGGTGAACACCGTGTGCGCCGCGACCATCGCGCCGTCTTCGATCGTCACGCCCGCGCAGACGTAGACGTTGGCGTTCAGCTTGCACAAGTCGCCGATCACGGCGCCGCCCGCGATGTAGGTCTTCTCGCCAAGGATGCAGCGACGTCCAACGCGCGCTCCGGTGCGCAGGTGTGCCGAGTCCCACACCGACGATCCGTCGCCGACGTGCGCGCCGTGCTCCACGATCGCGGTGGGGTGGATGCGCGGCGGCGGCAGGCTTTGGTCGTCGAGTTGGGCCATGGGTCGCTATCCGTGTGCGCGCTGCGGCAGTTCGTGCCAGCGCTGTTCGCGCGCCGAACGATAGGCGGCGTCGAGCGCGTGAACGGATGCGAGCGCATCTTCGTCGGTGACGACGAGCGCTTCGTCGCCGCGAACGGCTGCCGCAAAGTTGGCGAGCTGGCGCGCGAATGCCTCGACCTTGTCGTAGCCATCGCCGAAGCGAACCCACTCGGGCTGCCCCGACAGCTTGTAGCGCGACTCCTTCCAGCCGACCTCGATCGTGCCGTTCTCGCCGTAGAGCCGAACGTAGGCCGCGACTTCTTTGTGCAGGCTCCACGACAAGTCGACGGAACCCATCGCGCCCGATGCGGACTCGAACAACAGGCGCGCGGTGTCCTCGACGCGCACATCTTGCAGCGGGCGGCCGAACATCGCTTGCACGCGCGCGAGCGGGCCGAGCAGGTAGCGCGCGATGTCGACGGAGTGGCAGCCGTTGTCGATCAACACACCGCCGCCCGAGACCGCGGGGATGGAGTTCCAGCGCCGCGTCATGTCGACGCGCGCGCAGAACACGTTCTCGAACAGTGCCACACGGCCGATGAGTCCTTGGTCGAGCAGTTGGCGACAGCGGGCGATGTCCGTCGTGTAACGGAACTTGGAGCCCATCGTCAGGATGCGGCCGTTGGTTCGCGCCGCGTGCAGCATGCGCTCGGCGTCGTGCAGCGACGTCGCGAGCGGCTTCTCGCACAAGACGTGGAGTCCGAGGTCGAGCAGCGCGATCGACAGGTCCGCGTGCGTGTTGGGCGGCGTCAGCACAAGCGCCGCGTCGGCTCTGCCGCCCGCGCGGAGCCACTGCAGCGCATCAGCAATCGGCTCCGCGCCGCTGCGCGCGGCCGCAGCGCGAGCTCGCTCAAGGTCGACGTCGGCACAGGCAACGATGCGGAACGCGTCCGATCGCTGCAGCGCGTCGAGATACGCGTTGGCGATGCCGCCGCAGCCGATCACCAAAAGGCGCAGAGGGTCACGCACGGGACAGCGCCTTCGCTTCTTCGCGGATCACCGCGCACACGTGCTCGATGTGCTCTGCCTCGTAGAGCTCATCGATCGGCAGCACGACCACGGACTCCAATGCTGCGACTGCGCCGGGATAGTCGCTGCGCGAGAACATCGGCTGCGCAGCATGGCGACGCGGGTTGTGTTCGAGCGGCATGCGCGTGACGGGATGAGCCGTGAAGTC
>JBEELK010000010.1:0-9468 GCA_041168165.1 Planctomycetota bacterium
CGTTGCGCCAACAGATCGCGATGCTGCGCGAGATCCAGAAGCAGGTGCCGCTGACGCCCGAGCAACAGAAGAAGCTGCGCTCGCTGCGTCACGTTTTGGTGCCGCTGCCCAAGTAGCGAAGCAGGACGGGGCGCCGAAGTTCGGCGGACCGTGACGGGCGGCGCCTTGCTGCGAAGTTCGCTGCCGACAAGGGTCGCGCCCGCTGGCTATGCTGCGCCGCCGTGACCACGCCATCTCCCGTCGTGTTCGCGGCCGCCATCGCCGCACTTGCCGCAGCGAGCCTTCGCGCTCAGCACGAAGAGCAAGCACAGAAGGGCGATGGCGCAGCATGGTGGGCGTATCGACCGCTTGCGCGGCCTGCGGTTCCCGATGTTGGCGCGGATCCGTTCGTGCAGAACGACATCGATCGCTTCGTGCTGAGCGCGTTGCGCGAGAAGGGACTCGAGCCGTCGCCGTCCGCGGGCAAGGCCGAGTTGATCCGGCGCGTCACGTTCGACCTCACGGGTCTGCCTCCGTCGCCCGAGGACGTGCAAGCCTTCGTGCTCGATGATCGCAAGGAGGCCTATGCCGAACTCGTCGATCGCTTGCTCGCGTCCGAGCAGTATGGCGTCAAGCAAGGCCGACACTGGCTCGACCTCGTGCGCTACGCCGAGACCAACAGCTTCGAACGCGACAGCGTGAAGCCCGCGGTGTGGCGCTATCGCGATTGGGTCGTCGATGCGCACAACCGCGACCTGCCGTATGGCGCGTTCCTAACGCAGCAACTCGCGGGCGACGAGATCGAAGGCGGTGGCGTCGAGGCGCTCGTCGCGACGGGCTTCTACCGACTCGGCCTTTGGGACGATGAGCCGACCGAGCCGCTGCAAGCCGTCTACGACGACTACGACAGCATCGCGGACACCGCTGCGCGTTCGATGCTCGGCATCTCGATGGGATGCGCGCGCTGCCACGACCACAAGAAGGACCCGATCACGACGAAGGACTACTACTCCTTCCTGTCGTTCTTCGAAGGCGTGGCGCCGTATCGCCCGCCGTATGGCGGCACCGCGTTGTCGGTCGACAACTACTTGCGCAGCGTGCCGCCCGATGGCGCCGCCGCGGAGTTCGAGAAGGCGCGCGCTGAGTTCGATGCGCAGCATGCGTCGCGCATCGCGCGAGCGCGCGACGCGGCGGCGAGCGACTACGCGATGTTGTCCGCGAGCGCGCGCGTCGATCGGCTCACCAACGCCAACCGTTCGCTCGTCGCGCGCTACTCGCTCGAACGCAGCGACGCGACCAAGTGGATCGACGATGTCGGCACTCATCACGGCGCGGTCGACGGGCAAGTCGTGCCCGTCGAAGGCTTCGGCTCGGGCACGGCGGGCAAGTTCGATGGCGATGACGCGGTCGTGTTGCCGCTCGTCGTCAGCGACTCGTTCACGATCACGCTGCGCCTTCGCACCACGCATGGCGGCCCGGGTCGCGCAGAGGACACGCGGTGGTTCACGGGCACGGGCCTCGTCGATGGCGAGGTGCCAGGCATCGTGCGCGACTTTGGCCTCGCGTGGCACGACGACGGCCGCGTCGTCGCAGGCGTGGGGGATCCCGAGACGTTCGTCGCAGGCCCTGCGGGCTATGCCGATGGACAATGGCATCACGTCGCGTTCACGCGCGACCGCGACACGGGCCGCATCGCGCTCTACTGCGATGGCGCGCTCGTCGACGAAGCCGTCGGCAGCAAGGAGCGCCTCGACGCTCCGCCGCGGCTCGTCATCGGTCGCATGCAGCCCGGCGGTCGCGGCTTCCGCGGCGACCTCGACGAAGTGTGCTTCCACTCGCGCGCGCTGACTGCGGCCGAAGTGTTCGCGGACGCGATGGCGTTGCCGGGCGGGCTCGCTGCCGCTGACGGCGATTCGATCCGCGCGATCGCTGCCGAAGCCGCGGGTCACAAGCCGCCGCAACTGCAGACGATCGAAGTGCTGTGCGCGAAGGAGCGAGGGCCCAAGCCCGAGCCGAGCTTCGTGCGCATCCGCGGCGACGCGAAGTCGAAGGGCGAGCCAGTCGAGCCCGCGTTCCCCGCAGTGCTCTCTGCGCCGATGCCGCAGATCGAGCCACAGAACGCCGGTCGCTCGTCTGGCCGTCGCACCGCGCTGGCGCGTTGGATCACTTCGCCCGACAACCAACTCACGTGGCGCGTCGCGGCCAATCGGATGTGGCAGCGCGTCATGGGCCGCGGAATCGTGCGCTCGACGAACGACTTCGGCCGCCTCGGCGACTTGCCAACGCATCCCGAACTGCTCGATTGGCTCGCGTGCGAGATGATCGCGCGCGGCCAGAGCATGAAGGCGCTGCAGCGGCTGATCCTGATGTCAGGCACCTACCGCCAATCGTGCGTGCCCGACGACGCCAAGTTTGCGCGCGATCCGCTCAACGATCGCTTCTGGCGCATCGATCGTCGTCGTCTCACCGCCGAAGAGTTGCGCGACGCGATGCTCGCCACGGCGGGCATCGTCAACCTGCAACTCGGCGGCGAGAGCGTGTATCCGCCGCTGCCGCAAGCGGTGCTCGCGACGGCATCGCGGCCCGAAGAAGCGTGGGGCCAAGCGACGCCCGAGCAAGCGGCGCGGCGCAGCCTCTATGTGCACGTCAAGCGCTCGCTGCTGGAGCCTCTGCTGTCGGGCTTCGACATGGCGGACACCGACTCGTCGTGCCCCGTGCGCTACGCGACGGTGCAGCCGACGCAGGCGTTGATGCTGTTCAACGGCGACTTCGCGCACCGCACGGCGCAGCAGTTCGCCGAGCGATTGCAGAAGGAGCGCCAAGGCATGCGCGCGCAGATCGAACGCGGCCTGTGGCTCGCGACGGGCCGCGCGCCAGTCGAAGCGGACGTCGCGCGACTTCAGCAGCTCGCCGCCGATCTCGTGACGACGCACGGCAAGACCGAGGCGCAGGCGCTGCAGCGCGTGTGCCTCTTGCTGCTCAACTGCAACGAGTTCCTCTACCTGGACTGAGCCGATGGACCCAATCCGACTCCCGCGCAACACGTTCTGCGGCAAGACGCGCCGCGAGTTCCTGTGGCAACTGGGCTGCGGCTTCGGCTCGCTGCCGTTGCTCGACCTGATGCGTCACGATGCGCTGCGCGATGGCCGCATCAAGAATGCGTCCGCGCTCGGCGGCGGCGATCCGATGGCGCCCAAGCAGCCGCACTTCGCGCCGAAGGCAAAGGCCGTGATCTTCTTGTTCATGTATGGCGGCCCGAGCCAAGTCGACACGTTCGACTACAAGCCCAAGCTCTACCCGCTCGACGGCAAGACGATCGACATTGAGACGAAGGGCCGCGGCGGCAGCAAGGGCAAGGGCCGCGTCGTCGGGCCGAAGTGGAACTTCAAGCAGTACGGCGAGTGCGGCAAGCACGTGTCCGACCTGTTCCCGCACCTCGGGCGTTGCGTCGACGACATCGCGTTTGTGCACAGCATGTATGCCGAGTCGCCGCTGCACGGATCCGCGATGCTGATGATGAACAGCGGCCGCATCCTCACCGGTGCGCCGTGCCTCGGCAGTTGGGCGACGTATGGACTCGGCACGCTCAACCAGAACCTGCCCGGCTTCGTCGTGATGCTCGACAAGAGCGGCGGCCCGATCAGCGGCGCGAAGAACTGGTCATCGGGCTTCATGCCCGCGGTCTACCAAGGAACGGTGCTGCGTCCTTCTGGCGAGCCGATCCTCGACCTCGATATCCCCGAGGGAATGAGCGCGCAGGAACAGCGCCGCATCCTCGACGCGCTCAAGGAGCAGAACGAGGCGCACCTGTCGCCGCGCCACGACGACACGGACTTGCAGGCGCGCATTCACAGCTACGAACTCGCGTATCGCATGCAGTCGCACGCGCCCGACGCGATCGACTTGTCGCAAGAGAGCGATGCGACGCGCGCGCTGTACGGGCTCGACGATCCGCGCACCGAGGACTTTGCGCGCAAGTGCATCCTCGCGCGTCGTCTCGTCGAGCGCGGCGTGCGCTTCGTGCAGATCTACTCGGGCGGCAACCACAACGATCACAACTGGGATGCGCACGGCGATCTCGTGCACAACCACACGCTGCATGCCGGCGCGACCGATCGGCCGATCGCCGCGTTGTTGACCGACCTCAAGCAGCGCGGGCTCCTCGACTCGACGATCGTCGTGTGGGGCGGCGAGTTCGGTCGTCAGCCGACCGCCGAGTACGAGCAAGGCACGGGTCGCGATCACGACTCCGCAGGCTTCACGATGTGGCTCGCCGGCGGCGGCATCAAAGGCGGCACGTCCGTTGGCGCCACCGACGAACTCGGCTACCGCGCGATCGAGAAGCCGTTCCACGTGCGCAACCTGCACGCGACGATCCTGCGGCAACTCGGCTTCGACGCGAACGCGCTGACGTATGCGCACGCAGGCTTGCAGCAGAAGCTCGTCGGCGTCGCCGGCGCCGATCCGATCCGCGAGCTGATCGTCTGACGATCAGTTGTGACCGGGATCGAAGCGCTCGGCATCCGCGTCGGCGCGCTGGATGCCATACATGTCGAGCGCGACCATCGCGGCGATCCAGTTCGCGGCCTCGTCAGGCCGACCGTGCACGAGTTCGCGCGCGACGGTGACGAATGTGCCGAACGAGATCGAGTCGCCACAGGCTCTCGCGAGCAACTCTTCGCCGAATGCCGCGGATGGCGCAGCGCATAATTGCTTCAAGGCGATTTCGGGATCGTGCCAGCCAAGGTTCTTCCTCACGTCGCATTCCTCTCTCCGGTGTCGTTGGCGCACTGCGCCGGGACAGCTCGCGCGTCGTGCGCGGGCCTGCCTCTTGAGGACGCTTGAGGGGGGAAGCAACCGGCCGAAATCCGGCGCGTTGTGCTGCGTGTCGTGCGGCTCAGTTGCGCAGGGAACGCACAAACTCGGCTTCGTCGGGGAACCTCCGCTCGCGGTTCTTCTTGTCCCAGCGGACCTCGCCATCGCAGGTCACCTTGAAGTCGCCGCGTTGGCCCGGGGTCATCGTCACGACCGAGCCTTGGTGCTCGCGGCGGATCGCAGCGGCCAAACTGGCCGCAATGGGTTCGTAGTTTCAGACGACGCAGTAGTCGATGTGAACCTTCATGGCAGCGATCAAGGTAGGACACGCTGCACTAGCTGCCAACCGTTTGCATTCGTGACCAGGAACGGTTGCTGCCGATGAGGGCGTGCGGATTCTGGCCGTGCCGGACTAGGCTCCCACCCCTCGTGAACCAGTCGATCCGCGACAACAACCCAACGAAGCCCGCGATGGACTCGGCGCTGAGCCAGAAGTTGCGCGCACTGTCGCTGCTCGGCATCGCGATGGTCGTGGTGGGGCACGCGCCGTCGTATCGCGACCCAGCCGCAGCGAGCGATCGTTCGTTCGCATTCGAGCTTGGCGAACGGCTGTTCACGGACGCGCTGCCTCGCGTTGTCGTGATGATGTTCTTTGCGATCTCGGGCTACCTCTACGCGCATGGCCATGTCGGCGGCGTGAGCGTCCACCTGCGCAAGATCGCAGCGCGCACCAAGTCGCTGCTCGGGCCGTATCTGCTGTGGTCGCTGCTCGGCTTGCTGCTGTACCTCGCGCTGCAATCGCTGCCGTGGACTGCTCCGTGGTTTGCCAACTCGTCGCGGCAACTCGTGGACAAGAGTTTCGCCGAGCTCGCGGTTGTGTGGCTCTTCGATCCGATCCCATACCAGCTGTGGTTCCTGCGCGACCTGTGGCTGATGGTCCTGTTGAGCCCCGTGTTGCTGCCGCTGCTCAAGCACTTCGGCGTCATCACGCTGCTTCTGTTGTTGGTCCCGCATGCGCTCGACTACGGAGTGGCCGGCCCTGGCGCGTCGCGACTGATGACCGGCGACGCCTACTTCTGGTTCGCGGTCGGCGCGTTCTTCGCAGTTCGCGGATTGCCGACGAAGTTCGACACGCGCTGGGCGCCGTTATGGATCGGCTTGCTGCTGTGCGTTGCGATCGGCCGCAGCTACGTGCTCGCGACGGGCGACTGGCCGGTCGACGCGCCGTTCGCCGTGACGCCCGACTTGTTCTGGTTCAAGGCCGTGCACCTCGTCGGCGTGCCAGCCTTGTGGGTTTGCTACGACCGCTGGCTGCGTTGGATGGAGCGGCCGTTCTGGATCGGCGTCAGCTCGTATGCGTTCTTCGTCTTCGTCGCGCACGAGCCGCTGATGACCATGTTGCGCAAGCCCTTGGCAAAGGCGCTTGGCACCGGCGACGCGATGCACGCGCTGCAGTTCGTGCTCACGCTGTGCGGCACGCTCGCCTTGACGATGGGCTCAGGCGCGCTGCTGCGCCGATTCTCGCCAGCGACGTTCCGCTTCGTCTGCGGCGGCCGCGGCTAGCCTGCGGTCGTCTGCGTCAGCGGAAGTGGATCACGTGCGCGTTCGTGATCGTGCAGAGTCCGTTGCGCGCGTTGGTCGAGATCGTGCCGCCCTGCAAGAACACGGACTGGCCGGACCACACGCTTTGCGTCGTGAAGCTCAGCGTCGGGCTCTGGCCATTGCTCGGCAGGATTGAGATCGGCAATGCGATGATCGCCGCGGGCCCAAACCACGTGTCCGGCAGCGGACCGATCGGCACTTGGCCCGTCGTCACGACGTCGGCGACAATGAGGCAGAACGTGTTGCCTTCGGTGTCGAATGGCGAACGCAGCGCAGCGCGAACCACGCTGCCGGCGGCCGCAGACTTCGTGTCGAGCGGATCGAGTGCGGTCGCGGCTCCGATCGCCGTCCCGATCTCGCAGTCCTCGAGCGAACCTGGGTATGCCGAGGGGCTGATGACCGAGACCTCGACACCGAGGTTGGCATTCAGGTCGGTGTTGTCGCTGTAGAAGCTGTCGGGCACGCACAAGAACAGGTGCACGGAGCCCGCGGGGACCTTGACGTTGACCTCGTTGGCGTAGCCGGTGCGGCTGATCCAGAAGTCCTGGCCGATGTCGATCGGAAGGTTGCCGATCGCGGTGCCCGTCGTTGGGACATACTGCGGGCCCGTCGCCAGCGGTTGCGGCAGGCGATTCTGTTGCGCGCCGTCGAGCACTACGCCCGTCGCGGCAAAGCAGCCGACCATGTCGCGCAGCACTTCGCCCGACACTCCGTTGTTCCAATCGCCTACGACGCTCAGCTTGAGCCACTGACCCGGGGACACGCCGAACGCGCCGATCGGCAGCGAGTACGCATTGCCTGCACCTGGGTCCTGGTTCACGCGGTGGAACGTGTTCGTCGGCGCGATGGGGAACACTTGTTGGGCCGCGGCATGGGCGGCGAGCGCGAGGGCGAAGGCGACTGTCGTTGCGGTGCGCATGAGGCTCAGTTCGTGGCGAATCGGACGCGGTTATTCGGGCGGAGCACTCTAGCGCGATTTCGTTCGCGTAGCGGATGCGCTTGGTCTGACCGCTTGCGCCGATTCCCGTTCGCCGCAAGCGAAGGCTCGATCAGCGGCGCGCGACGCTGCGATACACGGCAAGCAAGCGCTCGGCGTCGCGCTCTGGCGTGAAGTGCGCAAGGTAGCGACTGCGTGCGCCGTGGCCGAGTTGCGATGCGAGCGCTGGATCGCGAGCGAGGCGATCGAGCGCAGCTGCCCATGCCGTCGCATCGCCGGCCGCGACGCGCAACCCCGATGCGTCATCGACCACTTCGTTGAGCGCTCCGATCGCCGAAGCGACCACGGGCCGACCGAGCGAGAACGCCTCGATCGCGGTGAGGCCGAACGTCTCGTACCAAATGCTTGGCAACAGCACAGCGGTGGCGCGCTGCATCGTTGTGGCGAGCGCGTCGGGACGAAGTTGGCCCAGCATCTCGACGGCAGCGCCGAGTGTGCGCGCCGCGGTTGCGAGGGACTCGCGTTCGGGGCCGTCGCCTGCGACTTGCAGGATCCATGGCGCAGTCGCGCGTCGTCGCGCTTCCAGCAGCACGTGCACGCCCTTCTCGCGCACGAGTCGGCAGGCCACGACGAAGCGCGGCGGCGTCGTTGCTTCGTGCTGTGGCATCGGCAACGCGCCGCGGTCCTCGCACGACAGCCACTTGCTCTGCACTCGCGTTGCATCGAAGCCTGCTTCGAGGAACTGGCTCCGCGCAAACTCTGTCGGCGTCAGGATGCGATCGACCTTGTGGAACGTGCGCAGCGCGCGATGCAGCACGGCTGCGCCAAAGCGCGTCGTGCTGCCAGCGATGCCGCGATAGCAGCGATGCGCGAGCCCGGCCCACGGCAGTGATCCCTTGCAGTCGGTGCAGATCGCGCCGTCGCGGAAGAACACGCCGTTGAGGCAGAACAGATAGAAGTTGTGCGCCGTGAACACGCTCGGCACGCCTTCGCGACGCGCTGCGGCGAACACCGATGGCGACAGCAGCGGCCACACGTTGTGCGCGTGCACGACGTCGGGGCGAACGCTGCGGCACAGCTCGCGCACGCGGCGGTAGGCGCCGAGCGACCACGCGTTCTGCAGCGGAAGCGCGAGCTTCTGCAGCGCGCTCATGTCGTCGATCGCGTCGTTGTGTGCAGCCTCTTGCACGACTTCGACGCCGGGCTGCGCCGCGAGCAAGCGCGCTTCGCGTTCGGCTGCCGCGGACTCGCCGCCCCAGACCTTGTAGTGGTTGTGGAGCCACAGAACCTTCATCGCGCGACTCCGGCGATGCGCAGCCATTCGGACTGCATCTGTTGCCCGAGTCGCTGCGGCGAGAAGCGTGCTGCAGCCGTCGCCTTGCTGCGTTGCGCGAGCAGGTTGCGACGCGCGGGATCGGCAGCGAGCGCGTCGATCGCATTCGCGAGCGCATCGATGTCGCCGGGCGGAACGAGCGCGCCCGATTGCCCATCGTCGAGCGCGGAGCGAACGTCGCCGACGTCGGAGCTGAGGATTGGCAATCCGAGCGCCATCGCTTCGAGCAACGCGAGCGGCAGGCTCTCGCGCAGCGACGCGTAGGCATAGAGATCGAGTGCCGCGACGAACGACAGCGTGTCGATCGGAGCTTGCTTGCCGATGACGTGGATGCGGCCCTGCGCGCGCGGGCTCGCCGCGAGTTCCCGCAATCGCGCTTCTTCGTCGCCGTAGCCGAGCAGCACCGCGTGCGCGTTCTTCGTGCGGCAGCGCAGCACCGCCTCCGCGAGAAGCGCGTGCCCCTTCGCATGGTGCAGTCGCGCGTGCATGCCGACGGCGAACGCGCCTTCGGGCAGGTTGAGCTGCTTCCTCGCCTCGACTTTGCGAAGGGCCGCAGCGAGTGCGAGCGTTGGATCGACGGCGTTCTCGAGCACGCGCACCGGCGTGTTCGCGCGCAGCATGCGGCGCACGTCGCGTTCGGCGCGGCGCGAACCGACCCAGACTTCGTCCGCTGCGCGCACACACAAGCGATCGACGAACTCAAACAAGCGCAGTCGCAGGTCGCCGTCGCTGCCGACCCAACCGTGCACGTGCGCGACGAATGGAACGCCAAGTCCGCGCCTAGCGCCCGCAAGCCGGCACA
>JBEELK010000011.1:0-7130 GCA_041168165.1 Planctomycetota bacterium
ACTACGACAAGGACGGCGACCTCGACTTGTTCGTGCTGACGAACCGCGTGTTCGGCCCCAACCTGCCGCCGGAGCTCGTCGCCGAAGTGACGCTGCCCAGCGCGATCACGGCGAAGCGCGAAGAGCTGTTCTTGCCGTTCCCGGAGATCACGGCGAAGGACGGTGCTCCCGTGATTTCGCGCGGCTACGAAGAGTTGTTCGAGATCCAGCATGGCCGCGTGTTCCCCACGGGGCAGCGCGATCGCTTGCTGCGCAACGATGGGCCTGCGGGCTTCGTCGATGTCTCCGCGACATCGGGCCTCGGCATGCCCGGCAACGGGCTCGGCTGCATGTGGTGGGACTACGACGACGACGGCTTCGTCGACCTCTACGTCAGCAACGACATCCACAGCAAGGATCGGCTGTGGCGCAATCGCGGCGATGGCACGTTCGAAGACGTCTCGAAGACCGCGCTGCCGCACACCGCGTTCTTCGGAATGGGATGCGACTTCGGCGACGTCGACAACGACGGGCTGTTTGACCTGTGGGTCGCGGACATGTCGAGCCGCACGCACTACATGGGCAAGATGCTCATGGGCAGCATGGGCAACCATCGTTGGTTCCTCATGAACGCTGAACCGCCGCAGTACATGCGCAACGCGCTGTATCGCAACGTTGGCAGCGGCCGCTTCTGTGAACTCGCGCACATGGCGGGCCTCGCGAGCACGGACTGGACGTGGTCGGTGCGCCTCGTTGATCTCGACGAAGACGGGTTGCTCGACGCGCACGCGACGAACGGCATCTCGGTGTTCGAGGACAATCCCGACACGATCGAGTCCTACAAGCGGCTCGTGCAGCAGGGCAAGAAGAAGGACGCGCTCGACCTCGCGCGCCGAATGCAGCGCGTCGAGGAGCGCAACGTCTGCAAGAAGAACCTCGGCGAGTGGCGCTTTGCGGACGTCGGCGCGGAGTGGGGGCTCGATGAGCTGGGCGTGAGCCACGGCGCGGTGTTCTGCGACCTCGATCGCGACGGCGATCTCGACCTCGTCACAAACAACCTCAACCAAGAAGCGAGCGTCTACGAGAACCGCACTGCGGACTCGCATCGCGTCGTCGTGTCGCTGCAAGGCAACGGCAAGAACCGCTTCGGCGTCGGCGCGCGTATCGGCATCGAATCAGGCGGCGTGCTGCGTTCGCGCATGATCTCGCCGACGCGCGGCTACATGAGCGCCAACGAGCCGCAAGAGCACTTCGGCCTCGGCACCAGTGCGCGCATCGACCGCATGGTGGTGCGCTGGCCGTCGGGGCGCGTGCAGCAGTTCTTTGATCTCGATGCGGACCGCAGCTACGTCGTGCGCGAGCCCGAGGACGGCAGCAACGATGTTGCGGGCGCGAGCGCGAAGGTCGCGAAGGAGCCACCGCTGCTCCCGTTTGCTCGCGGCAAGGATCTGCCGTTCGCCCATCGCGAGTCACCGTTCGACGACTACGCGGCGCAGCCGTTGTTGCCGCATCGCTTATCGCAACTCGGCCCGTCGCTCGCGGTGGGCGATGTCGATGGCGACTCGGATGACGATGTGTTCGTCGGCGGCGCAGCGGGTCAGCCGGGCGCGTTGCTGCTGAGCGACGGCAACGGTGGGTTCGCAGAGAAGGCTGGCCCGTGGCGCGACGATGCTTCGTGCGAAGACATGGGCGCCTTGTTCTTCGACTGCGACTCCGACGGCGACCTCGATCTCTACGTCAGCAGCGGCGGCGTCGAAGCGGGCGCGCGGACGGAGTTGCTGCGCGATCGCCTCTACCTCAATGACGGCAAGGGCACGTTCTCGCGCGCGGAGGATGGAGCGCTGCCGGACCTTCGCATCGCGAGCAGCGTCGTGTGCGCGGCGGACTACGACATGGACTCCGACCTCGACCTGTTCGTCGGCGCGCGCGTGCGGCCCGGCAGGTTCCCCGAGTCGGATGCGAGCGTTGTGCTGCGCAACGACGGCGGCCGGTTTGTGGAAGCGCAGGAGCTTGCTCCGAGCTTGCGCGAACTCGGTATGGTCGCGGCGGCGCAATGGGCCGACCTCGACGGCGACCAGCGACCCGAGTTGATCGTCGCTCCGCAGTGGAGCACGTTGCGCGTGCTTGGTTTCGTGGACGGCGCGTTCGTCGACCAGACGGCAACGCGGCTTCCCGACGCGCCGAAGGGCCAGTGGCAGAGCCTGCTGTGCGAGGACCTCGACGGCGACGGCGATGTCGATGTCGTCGCGGGCAACCTCGGCGAGAACACGAAGTACAAGGCGAGCCGCGAACATCCGCAGAAGCTCTACGCCGCGGACTTCGACCAGAGTGGCACGTTCGACGTCGTCGAGGCCAAGGACAGCGAGGGCAAGCTGCTGCCGGTGCGCGGACTCAGTTGCAGCAGCGATGCGATCCCGTCGATCAAGAGCGCGTTTCCGACCTACGACCAGTTTGCGCGCGCGACGTTGCCCGAGATCTACGGCAAGGGCGCGCTGTTGCGCGCGAAGGAACTCGTGTGCGACGAACTCGCGAGCGTCGTGTTCGAGAACGCTGGCGGCACGTTGCTCAAGAAGGCGCTGCCGCGCATGGCGCAGATCGCGCCGGTCCAAGGCATCGCTGCGCTGGACTTCGACGCCGACGGCATCCTCGACCTCGCGCTCGCGCAGAACTCGTTCTCGCCGGAGCCGGAGACGGGCCGGTTCGATGGCGGGTTGGGGTTGTTGTTGCGCGGCCGCGGCGGGCTTGAGTTCGAGCCAATCGATCCGCTCGAAGGCGGGCTCGCGCTCGGCGGCGACCAGAAGGCGCTCGTCACGCTCGATTGCGATCGCGATGCGCGAACGGACTTCGTGATCGCGCAGAACAGCGGAGTCGTGGCGCTCTACCGCGGACAGGTCGCCGAGCGGCCATTGTGCGTGCGATTGCGCGGCAAGCACGGCAACCCAACCGGAGTCGGTGCCATCATCACGTTGCGTTCTGCGGACGGCGCGTCGCAGTCGCGGCGCATCACGGCAGGCTCTGGCTATCTGTCGCAGAGCGCGCCATGCGCGTTCTTCGCCGCCGTGCCAAAGGGAGCAAAGCTGCGCGTGCAGTGGCCCGATGGTCATGTCACCGAGCGTGCGATCGGCGAGAACGACCGCATCCTCGAGGTCGCGCGATGAGCGTGCCTTCGATGCGCATGCGCACGGCATTGCTCACGCTCGCATGCCTTGCTGCGTGCGGCGGCAAGGACGACGCGGCGACGCCGTCGATCGCGCAGCAGCCCGAAGGCCATCGCCGCATGGTTGCGTTGCTCGCAGACCTGCACGCTCGGCGCGACGCAGACAACGTGTTCGTCGGCGAAGCGGCAGTGAACGCCGCGCGCAGCGAGCTTCTGCAGCAGGGCTCCTCGCCACGTTGGCAAACGCGGCAAGAGCTCGGCTACGCGATGCTGCGCCTTGGTCGCGAACGCGAGGCGATCGACGAGTTGGAGTCCGCGCTCGCTGCCGTCGAGTCCGGCAAGCTCGCAGGCGGCAAGGACGCGGAGTTGTCGCTGCGCTTCCATCTCGGCGTCGCGTGGCTGCGGCTTGCGGAGACGGAGAACTGCTGTCATTCGCGCAACGAAGACAGCTGCATCCTGCCACTGCAAGGCGGCGCGCTACACGACAAGCCCGAGGGCTCGTCGCGCGCGATGGAGCACTTCACGTTCGTGCTGCAGCGCACGAAGGAAACGGACTACTGGCACCTCGCCAATCGCTGGCTCTGCAACGTCGCGGCGATGACGCTCGGTAAGTGGCCGGAGCTCGTGCCGGAGCAATGGCGATTACCGGCCTCTGCGTTCGCGTCGACGAGCGGGTTCCCGCGCATGCCCAACATCGGCGCATCGCTCGGCCTCGATGTCGAAGGTCTGTCCGGCGGCATGGCAGTGGAGGACTTCGACGGCGATGGGCGGCTCGACGTGATGATGTCGGACTGGAGCACGGATGGCGCGCTGCACTTGTTCGTTCGCGAGCCCGATGGCCGCTTCGTCGAACGCGCGGCGCAGAAGGGACTGTCGGGCATCACGGGCGGCCTCAACCTCGTCACTTCCGACTACGACAACGACGGCGACATCGACGTGCTCGTGTTGCGCGGCGCATGGCTGCTCGACAAGGGGCGCTATCCCAACTCGCTGCTGCAGAACCGCGGTGACGGCACGTTCGTGGATGTCTCGTTCGACGCGGGGCTCGGTCAGGAGCACTGGCCGACGCAGGCTGCGGCGTTCGCGGATTACGACCTCGACGGCGACCTCGATCTCTACATCGGCAACGAGTCGAGCAGCAAGATCACGTGTGCGAGCCAACTGTTCCGCAACGAAGGCAACGGCCGCTTTGTCGACGTGAGCAAGCAAGCGGGCGTCGAGAACTTTGGCTACGCGAAGGGCGTGTCGTGGGGCGACATCGACGGCGATCGCGATGCCGACCTCTACGTCAGCAATGTCGCGGGCGACAATCGTCTCTACATCAATCGCGGCGATGGCACGTTCGTCGATGAAGCGAAGGCGCGCGGCGTCTTGGGGCCGATCGCGAGCTTCCCGTGCTGGTTCTGGGACTACGACAACGATGGCGCGCTCGACCTGTGGGTCAGCGCGTATGAGACCGGCGTCGGCCATCTCGCGGCGCATGCGCTGTCGATGCCGCGCTCGTGGCCGCTCAACGCGCTCTACCACAACGACGGCAAGGGCGCGTTCGTCGATGTCGCGGAGAAGTCAGGGATGACGCATCCGGCGATGCCGATGGGCAGCAACTTCGGCGACGTCGATGGCGACGGGTTCCTCGATTGCTACCTCGGCACCGGCGATCCGCACGTCTACAGCCTGATGCCGAACGTGATGTACCACAACGTGCGCGGCGAGCGCTTCGTCGACGTCACGATGGCGAGCGGCACGGGCCATCTGCAGAAGGGCCACGGCGTCGCGTTCGCCGACTTCGACCACGATGGCGACCTCGACCTGTTTGCGCGCATCGGCGGCGCCTTCAAGGGCGACGCGTTTGTGAGCACGGTGTTCGAGAATCCGGGCTTCGGCAATCAGCACGTCACGCTGCGATTCGTCGGCGTGCGCGAGAATCGCTCGGCGATGGGCACGCGCGTTCGCGTCGTGATCGAGGAAGCGGGCGTCGAACGCTCGATCTGGCGCGTCGTCGGCACCGGCGGCAGCTTTGGCTGCAATCCGCTGCGCATGACGATCGGCATCGGCAAGGCGGAGCGCATCGTGCGCGTCGAGGCGCATTGGCCGCGATCTGGTGAGCGACAAACGTGGACGGGGATCGAGCCGCTGCGTTCGTACCAGTTGACCGAAGGCGCTCCCGAGCCCGTGCTGGTTGCGTTGCCGACGTTTGCTGCGCGCGCACGTTGATCGGCTTCATCCATCGCAGACGCAGCGCGGCACGTTGAGCGCGTCGCAGCGTTCGCGCAGCAGCACAAGGCGCGGATCGCCGTGCGGCATCGGCCCTGCTTGCAGCAATCGGCATGGGTAGGTCGCGCGATCGGCGAGGGCGACGAGTTCTTCGCGCGCGCGTTCGGTTCCGTTCATCGCCGCGGTGAAGCCGCCGAGGAATGCGCCGACTGCCGCGCCGAACGCGAAGCCAACTCCTGCCATGCCACCGAGCATGTCGAAGCCGACCGCGAGCGTCGTGGCCGTGGCTGCGCCGATCCCAGCACCGCCGACGATGCACATCGCCATCCCGCGTAGCCACCGCGTCGCGTGACGATCGCGGCCGTCGCGCACGATGCTGAGCAAGCGCTGCCGCTCGTCAGCGATCGGATACACGCGGATCGGCACCGCGCCGCGCGCTTCACTCGGTAGCGCGTTCCGCACGTCATCCGGCGCGCGATCGGCAGGCAGCAGCGCAAACAGCATCGCCATGGTCGATGCGGATCAGAGCGGCTCGACGCGCAGGTTGCGGAATGCGATCGGAGCAGGGAACGGCGAGTCGCCGGAGATGAACAGGCCGATGCAGCCGTCGAGGTCCGCGGTCACTGCATTCGCTTCCAGCGACTCCCAATCGCCCACGCCGACGCGGACTCGGTCGCCCGCCAGTTCGACCCACAACTCAACCCAATCCGCTCGCTCGGCGCGCGACAGCGTGAGCGGGTGGTTGGCGATCTCGACGATCGCGCCGCTCTGCGGGTTGTGCAGTAACCGCAGTTGCGAACCGCCGCGAAAGTGGCGCAACTCGACGACGTAGTACGAATCGCCGTTCTTGTCGGGCTTCATGCCGAACACGATCGAGGACTTGCTCGGCGCATCGGACGCGCGCGTCTCGATGGCGATGCGCGTCTTGCCCTTGGTGGCCTTCTCGCTGCGAAACCCAACCGAACCGCCCGTGAGCTTGGGGCTCTCGACCGAGTTTGCCGTGACCTTCCAAACGCCGCCGCCCGCGAACGTCTTGCCGTCGCCAAGCCATGCGCGGATCGCGTCGGTGGTGGTGGTCGCAGCGTCGGCAAGCTCGAGCGCTTTGCCCGCCACCGCGGCGCTGACCGATGCGGCGAGTTGGAGGTAGGGCAACGCCATGCGATGCCACTTGCGGACTTGGTAGCTCTTGGCGGCGCGCAGCAATGCGCGCGCGGCGGCTTCTTCTGCTTTGCGCGCATCGGCCGCGAGCGTGTCCGTTTCTCCCAGCGCTTGCTCGATCGGCTTCAGCAGCGACTTGCGCACGTTCGCGTCCTGCGTTGCCTCTGCCGCCGCGCGCGCCGCGCGCAGTGCGAGTGCAGCGTCCTCGGCTCGGCCTTCTGCCTGCAGCGCGCGGCCTTCGGCGAGTTTGGTCAGCGCCACGTCGTCTTGCGCAACCGCGGAGTTCGCGACGAAGGCGAGTGCCATCGTTGCCGCGGCGGCGTGGACGATCGTGTGCAGCCATGCGTTCATCGCGGTGCCTCAGCTTCGATCGCGACTGCAGACAGCGTCATCGGCGGGCCGTCCTTGCCGGTGTGCTCGGTATGCAATCCGAGGAAGCCAGCGCGCAGCGGCGCGGGTGCGTTGGCCGTGAGTTCGAGTCCGCCGCATGCGAAGCGGATCGCTCCGTTGTCGACCTGAAGGCGCATCGCGATCGTGGTGGACGGAGTAGCGGCTTCGGGCGTGTTCGCCGCAGGCTCGGGCAGCCAGCCCTCGGCGAGGTACGCGTAGTCGCCGCCGATCG
>JBEELK010000012.1:0-4192 GCA_041168165.1 Planctomycetota bacterium
CGAGCAGCAGCGAACTGCCGATCGCCGAGTGCTTGCCGTCCGATAGCTGCGCCCACGCTTCTTCGTCCCACACCTTCACGACAGGCGCGTTCTCCGTCAGCAGCAGCTTCGTGCGCACGTACGCGTTGACGTGGCTGTCGGCGAGGTGATGCACGACTTGCCGCACGCTCCAACCGCCATCGCGATACGGCGTGTCTAGTTGCGATTGGTCGAGGCCGCGAACGGCATCCGCGAGTTGGAACGGCAGCGCCGCGATCGTCGCGATCGCCGCATTGCGAGCCTCTGGCGACAGCACGCTCTTCCGCACGAGCTTGCCGATGGGATAGCGAGGGTCGATCACGAGGCCTTCTCCTTCTTGGGCTCCACTTCGACGAGCGCAGCGCCTTGGTCCACCGTCTGGCCAATGGCCGCGTCGACGCGCTTCACGACGCCTGCGATGCCGGCTGTGAGCTTGTGCTCCATCTTCATCGCGGTGACGACGACGAGCGTTTGGTCCGCGAGCACTTCATCGCCCGGCTTGCACGACACCGCGAGCACGGTGCCCGTCATCGGCGCGCGCACGACGCCGTCGCCGCCGCTTGCGCCGCCGCGAGCGCGTCCCGTCTGCGGCTCTTGCAGCGTCGTCGTGCGACCAGCAACGCGCACCATGTAGGCCTTGCCTGCTTGCGCGCCGTACGCCGTGCATGCTGGCTGCGCATCCGCGCCCACCATCACCATGCGAACGCCGCCATCGCCGAGCGCCGACGCGCGGAACTCGTGCACGCGATCGCCAACTCGCACGCGCCAGTGATCGCCAGCCACGCGCTCCGCCGTGACCGCGACGGGTTCGCCATCGCGGATCCAAGTCTTCTTGAAGCTCATTGCGGTTCTCCCCACAGACGAAGGCCCGAGAGTTCGCGCCACACCGAAGTCGACGTGCGCACAGTTGCTGCTTCGCCGCTGGCGGGCATCGGCGCCGCGTTTGGCTTGGTTGCGAGCGCTTGCGTCAGCGCAGCAGCAGCGAGCACGAGATCGTCCGGCGGGATCTCGACTGGCTTTGCGATGCCAGGCTTGCGGTTCAAGAAGTCCGTCGACAAGCGACCGAGACGGAAGTCCGGGTCATCGACGAGACGGCGCAAGAAGTCGACGTTGGTCGGGATGCCGAGATACGCCGAGTCGCGCAGCGCTTGGCTCATGCGCACGCACGCAGTCGCGCGATCGGGCGCATACACGATCAGCTTGGCGAGCAACGAGTCATAGAACACCGGCACGTCCCAACCGGAGTAGACGCCCGAATCGACGCGAAGGCCGGGGCCTTCAGGCTCGCGCACGAGGCGGAGCAAGCCAGCAGCCGGCAAGAACCCGCCTTCGGGGTTCTCGGCGCAAATGCGCACTTCCATCGCATGGCCGCGCGGCGAGAGGTCCTTGCCCTTGAGCAAGTCCGCGAGCCGCTCGCCTGCTGCGACGCGCACTTGCAGGTGCACGAGGTCAACGCCGGTGACGAGCTCCGTGACCGGATGCTCGACCTGCAGGCGCGCATTCACTTCGAGGAAGTAGAAGTTGCCCTGCTCATCGACGAGGAACTCGGCGGTGCCAGCGTTGTCGTAGCCGACGGCCTTCGCGAGCTTGACCGCCGCTTCGCCCATGCGCTTGCGCAGCGCGGCGTCGACGACGGGCGACGGCGCTTCTTCGAGCACCTTCTGATGGCGGCGCTGCACCGAGCATTCGCGTTCGTGCAGCGAGACCACGTCGCCGTGCTTGTCGCCGATCAGCTGGATCTCGATGTGCCGCGCGGGGAACACGGCCTTCTCGACGATCATTCGATCGTCGCCAAACGACGCCTTCGCTTCGCGACGGCCCGCTGCGATCGCGTCGGCGAGATCCTTCTCCTCGGTCACGAAGCGCATGCCGCGACCGCCGCCGCCGGCGCTGGCCTTGACCATCACCGGCAAGCCGATGCGCTTGGCCGCCGCGATCAGCGACACATCGCCATCGTCGGTCTCGGTGCCGGGGATCACGGGCACGCCCGCCTTGACCGCCTCTTCGCGCGCGGCGCTCTTGCCGCCGAGTCGATCCATCGCCTCGGGGTTGGGGCCCAAGAACACGAGGCCAGCGTCGCGCACGGCGCGCGCGAAGTTGGCGTTCTCGCTTAGGAACCCGTAGCCGGGATGGATCGCGTCCGCGCCCATCGCCTTGGCGGCCGCGAGGATCTTGCCGACGTCGAGGTAGCTCTCGGCCGCGGTGTTGCCGCCGAGCGGGAATGCGTGGTCAGCTGCGAGCACGTGGGCGCACTTGCGATCGACCTCGCTGTGCACGGCAATCGACTCGATGCCGAGTTCGCGCAGGCCGCGGCAGATGCGCACCGCGATCTCGCCGCGATTGGCGATCAGGACGCGGCGGAAGGGAGGCTTGTTGGCCATGGGGCGAAGACGCTACCCGGGCGGTCCGCGCGTTTGCAGCGTGCGCGAGATGGACAACCGGGGCGCACAGGGCCCGCTGGCAGGCTGCGCGGGCAAAAGGCATTGGTACCGCGGACACGCCGTGTGCGCCGCGGACACGGGGCGGATTGCGCCGCTGCGCACTGGTGTAAGGAACGAGTGCACTCTGCCCGCGGCGCGGTAGTTGCTCCTACCCTGCCGGTATCGCTACGAATTGATCCCCGTGTTCACCTTCTTCCAGCTTGGATTGATTGAAGCGCTGTGCCGCGCCATTCCGGCGCCAGTGCCAGAACCCACGCCGCTGCAGGCGATGGCGATCCCCGCTTTGATCGAAGGGCGCGACCTCATCACGCTCGCGCCCAATGGCACGGGCAAGAAGGTCGCGTGGGCGCTCGCGATGCTGCAGCGGCTGTGCGTGCCGATGGTGCCCGCAGCACCCGGCGCGCCGCGCGGGCTCGTGCTCGTCTGCGGCGCGGAGCACGCAGTCGCGGCGGGTCGGCATCTCGATGCGCTGACGCGCTACGTGCCGATCGAACATGCGATCGCTGGCGCCGGCGCGTCGCGCGCATTGCGCACGGGCCTCGAAGTGTTGATTGCGACGCCGCAGCAAGCGCTCGACCTGCATGCGCAAGGCTTGCTGTCGTTCGCAGCGATCGAGTTCGTCGTGGTCGACGAGGCCGAACGCGTCGTGTGCCACGAGCATCGGCAAGCGCTCGACGCGTTGATGCCACGGCTGCCGGACCACCGCCAAACTGCGTTGTTCGCGAGCTCTGCCGACGCGGACCTCGGCGCAATCGCGCACGCGATGCTGATCGACGCTGAAGCGATCCGCTACTCCACGCAGAGCGCGCCAAGCTCTGCCGGCGGCGCGATCTGGCTCGATGAAGTGCCCGCGCTGCGGCCGCTCGTGAAGTTGCGCGGCATCGCGTAGTCGCGCGCACGCGCCGTTCCATCGCAACGTCGCGTTGCTTGCTGGAACAGCCTCGACGCGCGCAGCACGATTGCGCAAATGCGCATCTCTCGCTTCGCGCCGCTCGTCGCCGCATTTGCCGTCGCTTGCAACCTCGACCATCGACCGCTGCCGCAAGCGCCACTGACGCGCGTTGGCCGCGCGGCGGATGGCACGCAGGAGACGCCGGTCAACCAGACGCTGCGTCCGCACGGGACGTTGGTCGACCTGCCGGGAATGCGCCCGCAAGCCGTGCTGCTGTCGCGCGACGGCAAGCGCATCTACACGTCGGGCAAGACGAGTCATCTCATGGTGCTCGACGCGGCATCTGGCAAGGAACTGCAGCGCGTGCCGATGCCAAACGACGCGCAAGCGACGCCGATCAGCGCTGGCAGCGCTCGCGAACTGCAGCCCGACAAGGACGCGCAACTGAGCTTCACGGGACTCGCGCAATCGCACGACGGCCGTCTGCTCGTGCTGTCCAACGTGCGCGGCTCGATCAAAGCGTTCGCGGTCGCAGCGGACGGGACCGTTGCGCAATCGCATTCGATGCCGCTGCCGGCAGCCAACGCGCCGCGTCGCAAGGCCGAGATCCCGACGGGGCTCGCCTTCGACGCGTCGGGCAAGCGACTCTTTGTCTGCGGCAACCTCTCCAATCGCCTGCTCGAACTCGACGTCGTCACTGGCGCAACGGTGCGCACTGCGGAGGTCGGAGTCGCGCCCTATGACGTCGTCGTCGCAGGCGATCGCATCTTTGTCAGCAACTGGGGCGGCGAACTGCCGCAAGACGGCGACCTCGTCGGACCCGCTGGCAAGGGCACGACGG
>JBEELK010000013.1:0-3839 GCA_041168165.1 Planctomycetota bacterium
GCCTGCGCGGCGTCAAGAAGGCGGAGAAGCTGTCGCCTGCGGCGCTCGAGACGCTTGCCGTGATCGCGTATCGCCAGCCCGTGATGCGCGGCGAGATCGAAGCGATCCGCGGCGTGAAGGCTGGGCCCATGCTCCGCACGCTGCTGCAGCACAAGCTGGTCCGCGTCACGGGCCGCGCGGATGTGCCCGGCCGTCCGCTGCAATACGGCACGACCGACCAGTTCCTCGAGCGCTTCGGCCTTGCGTCGCTGCAGGAACTGCCGAGCGTCAAGGAATGGAAGCAGCTCGGCTGAGCGCGTAGGAGTCAGAGCGAGCGCGCGCCGCGGTGGGAGCGCGCAAACGGGACGCGCGCAGAAGGGGCGGCTTGCGCACTTCTGCCATTGCGGTTCTGGTGTTGCGGTCATGACCGCTCGCATCCCAGGCCTCGCCCTCGCGTTCTCTCTGCCGATTGCGTTGCTCCTAGCGCTCGGCTCCTGTGGCGGTGGCGGGGGCGGCGGCGGCGACGCGGATGTGCAACTGCCGGACAACACCGCGCCCATCCTCACGGTGCCCAGCGGTCTCACGGGCACGCCGCCACGACTCACCTGGAACGTCGCGGCCGCAAACTCGGCGAGCGTGACCTTCACTGCGGTCGACGCAGAACAGGACACGCTGCAGTGGCAACTCGCGGGTTCCTCGTCGGCGCTCGCCGCGGCGGGCGTTTCCGCGACGGGAGCCACGGTCGGCAATTCGTTCGTCGTCACGCTCGATCCTGTCGTGCAGCCCGCATTCGCGGTGTTCCAAGTGCTCGTGCAGGATGGCCGAGCGACGGCGGGCTTCGAAGTGACCACGCTGCGCACGGGCGCGCCGTCGATCCAGTCCGTGCAGCCCGCTTCGGCGTTCGCAGCCCAACCGCTGTCGGTGAACGTGAACGGAACCGGGCTCACGCTCGGTGGGCTCGTGCAAGCGGGGGTAACCTTCGGCGGCGCTTCGGCGACCAACCTCGCCGCGCAGGACGACGGATCCGTGACCTGCCTCACGCCATCGATCAGCGGCAGCGGCCAGGCGGTCGTCGCGGTCAGCAATGCGCAGGGCTCGGACCAGTTGCCCGCATCGGCGTTCCGCATGATGCCGTATCCGGCGCAGTTCGCGGCGACCGACGCGCTCGTCGATTCGTCGTTCGTGTTGCCTCAGTTCGATCTCGCGCTCGATGGCGCGACAGCGGACGTCGCATCGAACGGCTCCGCTGTCGTGCACGCGCGTTCCACGGATGGCGGTGCTTCGTTTGGCGCGTCGACGTTTCTGTCGGGCGCGGAGACGCCGACCGGCGCGCGCATCGCGGTCGTTGGCGATGCGGTGCACGTGGCGTGGATCGGCGATGGGCAGCAGGTGCACTACCGCAGGTCGACCGATGGCGGTGCCTCGTTCTCGACGGTGGCGCTGCTCGGCACCGGAACCCAGCCCGCAACGGGGCTCCGCATCGCGGCAACCGCGACGCACGTGTTCGTCGCATGGATCTCGGGCAGCGTGGGCTTGTCACAGGCGCGCGCCGTAGTCGCCTCGTCGCAGAACGCGGGCGCGTCGTTCACGGCGCCGGTTGGCGTTGCTAGCAGCACGCAGAATCAGCGCGAACTGGAGATCGCTGCGAGCAGCGATGACCTCGTGGTCGCGTTCCTCGACGACCGGCTCACATCGCAGTTCCGCGGCATCTACGTCGCGCGGTCTGGAAACGGCGGGTTGTCGTTTGGAACGTCGTTGCGCCTCTCTGCTGCCAATCGCGCGGCAAGCGCGCTCGATCTGTATCGCGATGGAACGGCTCTGCACCTCGTGTTCACGACGATCGACGGCGTGCTCTACAACGGCTCGCCGGACTTCGGCGTCACGTGGCGGACTCCGGAAGTGCTTGTGCGCGGGACCGACGACGGCGTGCCCGCGGAGCCGCGGGTTTATGCGTCCCTTGATCGCGTCTACGTGCTCTACACGACCGATGGCACGGCGGTGCGCATCGCGCGCAGCAGCGACTCCGGCGCGTCGTTCCCGGCGCGCACGCGGCTCGACGCGGGCACGGTCCCGGTGTCGTCGCCGCGCATCACAGGGGTGGGGGAATACGTGACCGTCGCGTGGATGTCGGGCGATGTGCAAATGGACAGCGTGCGCGGTGTGTTTTCGACCTCGGTCAACCGCGGCTCGACGTGGCGGCCGGCCGAGCTGTTCGGCAATGGCGCGTCCAACCAGACGGGCCTCGCGCTGCGGCAATCCGGCGCGCGCTTGCTGCTCGGGTTCGTGGAGCGGCGGTCTCTCTCCTACGGCGTCTTCTGCAACGCCAACCTGCCCTGACGTGCGCTCCGCGGACTTTTGCGCAGCGACCGCTTGCACGGGCCGAAGTCGTCTCTAGCATCCCCGACCCCAACTCGGGTCCCGGTCGTCTAGTCCGGCCCAGGACACTGGATTTTCATTCCAGTAACACGGGTTCAAATCCCGTCCGGGATACCAAACGGGCCCGCCGGCACACGCTGGCGGGCCCGATCCTTTTCGTGCGGCGGCCCGTGGTCGTGGCCGCCTCGGACCAGCGGTGGCGGTGACGGACGGCGGCGAGGATCTGCTCATCCTGCTCCAACGGGCAGCGAGGCTGCGCGGCGCAGAACCCTTCTTCTGCGTCGGCGGCGAAGCCATTTCTGCGCATGGGTTGCTCGTGCGCGTCGAGTCCGTCGCGCGCGCGCTGCTGGCGCGTGGGTTTGCGCCTGGCGATCGGTTGGCGATCCACCTGCATCGCTGCATCGACGAAGTAGTCGCGTTGTTGGCGGCTTCGGTCGCGGGCGGCATCGCCGTGCCGATCCATCCCAAGCTCAAGGACGCGCAGGTGGCGCACGTGCTCGCAGACTGCGCGCCATGGGCCGTGGTGACGAGCGCCACGAAGGGCGCGTTGCTCGCGGACCAGCGCGGATTGCTGTCGGGTCGCCGCGTGTTCTCGGTGGGCGCGCATCCCGCGGATCCATCGTGGGAGCCGTTCGATGCGGTTGCCGAGGCAAGCGATCGGCCGCTACAGCCTCTTGCAGCAGCCCCTGCGATCTTGCTCTACACGAGCGGCAGCACGGGCCTGCAGAAGGGCGTGATCCAGAGCCAGCAGAACCTCGTGCGCGGCGCGCGCATCGTCGCGGGCTATCTCGGGCTCTCGTCGCACGACCACGTGCTCGCGCTGCTGCCGTTCAGCTTTGACTACGGGCTCAACCAGTTGCTGTCGTCGTTGCATGCGGGCTGTCGCATCACCGCGGCGGACTTCTTGGGCCTCGGCGAACTCGCGTCGCTGCTGCGCACGGTGCAGCCGACGGGGCTCGCGGGCGTGCCGTCCTTGTGGCACGAATGCGCGCGCGGGCTGTCGTCCTCAGCGATCGCGGATTCGGATGGCGCCAAGCTGCGCTACATCACGAACAGCGGCGGGCGACTTGGCATCGACGACCTTCGTGTGCTGCGCGCGCATTGGCCGCGCGTGCAGGTGTTTGCGATGTATGGGCTGACTGAGGCGTTCCGCAGCGCGTTCCTCGATCCAGTGCGCATCGACGATCGGCCCGACAGCTTTGGCACGGCGCTGCCCGGCGTCGAACTGCTGCTCGTCGATCCGTCGACCGGACGCGTGATCGACGGCGCGGGCCAAGGCGAACTCGTGCACGCTGGCGCGCTCGTGGCGCTCGGCTACTGGAATCGCCCCGACGTCACCGCGCAGCGCTTTCGCCCCGATCCGCGCGGCATCGCGGGCACCGTCGTCTACAGCGGCGACATCGTGCGCCGCGACGAGGAGGGCCTGCTCTACTTCGTCGCGCGCAATGACCGCATGCTGAAGGCGCAAGGCCATCGCATCTCGC
>JBEELK010000014.1:0-13387 GCA_041168165.1 Planctomycetota bacterium
ATGGGATCGGCCGGCAGCGTGATCCCTCTGTTCCAAGAGCAGATCGCGCGCGGCGGCCCGGTCACCGTGACGCATCCAGACATGGAGCGCTTCTTCATGACGATCCCCGAGGCTGCACGACTCGTGCTCGAAGCTGCGGGGCTCAGCGAGGGCGGCGAAGTGATGCTGCTCGACATGGGGAGCTCGGTGAACATCCGCGCGCTTGCCGAGAACATGATCCGCTTGTCGGGCCGGGAGCCGTATGGCGACGTGGACATCGTGTTCACGGGAATGCGGCCCGGTGAGAAGCTGCAAGAGGAGCTCGCCCTGCCGGAAGAAGTGCTCGGCGACACTCCGTGCAAGAAGATCTCCGTGTGGCGTGGAGGCAACTCTGCTGCGTCGATGCAGGCCGTGCTCGCGCGTCTGCGCGACCCAGGCCACAGTGCTGACGAAGTGCGGCAAGCGCTGCGCGAGGTTCTGCCCGAGTTCCGTTCGCCGCAGCTTGTGGTGCAGGAGCCACTGTTCACTCCTTTGGTCCCGATGTCCGAACGCGCCAATGGGATGCGCATGGCGTCGTCATCATGAGCGGGCTCGCATTCGAGGATCACACCCTCGGCCAATCGTTTGCGTTCTTGTTCCGCGCCCGCTGGCTCGCGTTCAGCATGGCGTGCATCGCGGGAATCGCAGGCTGGGCCTTTGCGGAGCATCGGGGAGTCGTCCGTCGCGCGCGTGCCGTGCTGCACGTCGAGCGAGCGACGGCGGCCGTTCCTGGCGGCGACGTGGCGCACTACGCGGAGTCGCGCAACTACGCGGCGGCGCAGGCGTCGCTGTTGCGATCGGGGCCGACGCTGCAGCGCGCGCTATCCGCATTCGATGGCAAGCAGAGTCCGTTGTTCGAGGACGTCGCGGACCGACTTGCATTCGTCAAGAAGCGGCTCGCGGTGGCAGCAGGCGCGGACGATGGGTTGCTGACGGTCACGCTGGATGCGAGCTGCATCGACGACGCGTGTTTGCTCGTCAACGAAGTCGTCGCTTCCTACGTCGCGCGGCTCATGGAGGTGCAGCGCGGATCCGTCGATGGCGCGCTTCACGCGATCCTGCGTGAGGTGGAACGGAATGAAACAGAGCTACTCAAGGTCGAAGCGGAGCAGCGCGCGTTCACGACGTTGCACCCTGGCCTTGCCGTCGACGTAGAGTCGAGGCGAGCTCTCGCGGGCGCACGCCTGACCGAGTTGGCTTCAGCGCTAGCACAGGCCGAGGTGGCGGCGATGCACGCAGCCTCGGATCGAGCCGCTGCGGAAGCTTGTGCGCGAGCGGAAGACCCGCTCGCGGCAGCGCCGTTCCCAGGAATGGACGATGCCGCGGTGCGGCGACTCGGCGAACTGCATCAACGCATCGAGGATGCCACCCAACGTCGCGCGCAGTTGCTGTCGATCGTCACGAGCGAGCACCCTGAAGCGAAGGTCGCCGAAGCGGCGATGCAGCGCGAACGGGAGCAAGCGCGCGAGTCGGTGCGGCGGATGGCTGCGTCGATCGCTGCAGCCGCCACGGCGCGCGTTCTGGCAGCCGAGCAGAGCAAGCGCGGCGTCGAGGAGCGCATGCGCGCCGAAGAGCGGAGGCTCGCAGATGAAGAGCCACTGCTTGCAGAATTGAATGCGCTGGAGGCACGGCTGTCGCGCGCTCGCCGCGCCGCGGATGCGCTGCACGAACGCGCACGCGCGGTCGCTGCGGCGTCGGACGTAGGCGACACGGCGGCCATGGCGCGAAGTGCTGTGGTCTACGAGCGTGCGGAACCAACGACATCGTCCATCGTGCAGTCGTCGAGCGCAGTCGCCGCCGCGTCCGCGCTGGCAGGGTTTGCCATCGCGGTCGCGTGGGCCTGGTTGCGCGCAGCCATGCGCCCTCGCGTGCACGGAGTGTGGGACCTGCCGTCCGATCAGCCGGCGCTCGTCGAGTTCGGGCCAGCGGCCCGCCGACTGCGCGATGCCTTGCTCTCTGATCCGCGGTTGCGAGGCGCCGCGCACATTGCTGCGGCGCGCCTTTCCGCGCGATTTGGCGGCCGGGGCGCGGTCTGCGTCGCAGGCGCCGCGAAGGACACGGGGCTCGGCTCCGTCGCGTTTGCGATCGCGGCGGCCTGCGCGGAGCAAGGCCTTCGCACGTTGCTGATCGATCCGTTCGGCGCAGTATCGACGCAAGGCGCGTTCGCTGACGCGTTGCATGGTCGCGTTACGACTCTTCGGGCCGCGGTCCCGAGCAAGACCGAGGGCCTTTCGTTGCTTGCTGGCGACCCTCACGAATGCCAGGACCCAAGGTTATTCGGCGATGCGTTCGCCGAGTTGCTGGAAGGCTCGCTCCAACGATTCGATCGCGTGTTCGTCGTCGTTCCGGAGACGGCGTATCGCGTGGAATCGCAACGGTGCGCTTCTCTGTGCAGCACGACCTTCGTCGTGCTCCGCGCAGGTCGTGTCCTCCGATCGGATGCGATCCTCGCAATCGATGCGCTCGCTGCGGTGGGCGCATCGTGCGGCGGAGTCGTACTGCATGGATGCGGCAATGCTGCAGCGCGCATGGCGCCGCCTCCGAGCGCGAGGCCGATGCCCACGGGGACTCTTCCTGCGGCGACGGATCGCGTCGCAACGCTGCAAGGCCGCAACACGACGGAGGCAAGCGCATGAACCTGTCCATCGGATCCATCAGCGCATCGCTGCTGCTGTGCGTCGCCATCGCGGGTTGCTCTGCAGCTCGCTACTTCCCCGACGCAGCGCAAATGCGCGCGTTCGAAGAGGCGGGCCCCGTCCAGCCGGAGCTCGACCGCGACGCGTTGCTCGCGTCGATCGCGCCGCCTGGCCCGTATCGGCTCGACGCAGGCGATGTCGTCGAGTTGCGCGGTCCGCGCGCGCTGTTCGCGGCAGATGCCGCGGCGCTGAGCGCGCAACCGTTTGAAGTCTGCATGGCTCGTGTCGATGAACGCGGCGCGATCGAAGTCCCGCTGGTGGGCACTGTGGAGGCCAAAGGCCGAACGTTGCTCGAGCTGGAGTCCGTTGTGCAGAACGCTGCCCATCCGCGCTTCTTGTTGCAGAAGCCAGCGATCGTCGCGCGCATCGTCGAGCACGAAGGCATCGCCGTGAATGTGCTCGGCGCAGTTGAGCGCCCTGGCGTCCACGAACTGCGACGCGACCAACTCACGCTCTACGGCGCTCTCGCGTCGGCGGGCGGCATCCTCAAGTCCAGCAACTTGGTCGTCGGCGCTCGCTGCATTCGCGTGCGCAGCAAGGATGACTCCAAGACCCACGATGTCGTCCTGCCGGTGAAAGGCCTCAACGTGCCGTTCTCGGACATGGTGCTGCATCGCGGCGACGTCGTCGAAGTCGAGCGCTACGAGCCCGACACGTTCACGGTGGTGGGCCTCGTCAACAAGCCAGGCGCGTTCGAGTACCCGCCGGAGGTGACCTACAACCTCATGCAAGCGCTCGCGATCGCTGGCGGCATCGACATCGTCGCCGATCCGCCATACGCGACCGTGTTCCGCAGGGCGCAAGACGGAACGATCTTGCCTGCGACCTTTGCGATCTGCGGGAACGGGCTCGTCGAGTCCTCCGCGCTGCGCATCAAGCCCGGCGACGTGATCGTCGTCGAGCACACCGCTGCTTCCTGGACCCGTGCTCTGTTCGCGCAAATCCTGCGCGTTCAGTTCGGGTTCTTCGTCGACAACCGCGCCAACTGACGGCGCAGCAAAGAACCGCCATGACCACGATTGACACTGCCCGTCTGTCTGTTCGCGACGTTCCGTTCTCTCCTCCCAACATCAGCGAAGAGGAGATCGCCGAAGTCGTCGACACCTTGCGCACCGACTGGATCACCACGGGGCCCAAGACCAAGAAGTTCGAAGAAGAGTTCGCGCGGCGCGTCGATGCGCCTGCCGGGATCGCGATGAACTCGTGCACCGCTGGGTTGCACGTGGCGCTCGCGACGCTTGGCATCGGACGCGGCGACAAGGTGCTGACGACGCCGATGACGTTCGCCGCTTCGGTGAACGTGATCGAGCACGTCGGCGCAACGCCCGTGCTATGCGACGTAGAGCCGGACACGCTCAACATCAGCCCCAAGGAGATCGAGCGGAAGCTGACGCCCGACGTCGAGGCGATCGTCGTGGTGCACTATGCCGGTCACCCGGTTGACCTCGACCCGATCCAACGGCTCGCGGCCGCGCACGACGTGCGCATTGTCGAGGACGCGGCGCACGCGCTGCCCGCGACCTACAAGGGCAAGACGATCGGCAGCCATGGTCACCTGACCGCGTTCAGCTTCTACGCCACGAAGAACATCACGACCTGCGAAGGCGGCATGCTGACCGGCGACGCGCACCTGCTCGAACGCGCGCGCGTGCTGCATCTGCACGGCATGAGCAAGGACGCGGCTCGCCGCTACGAGAAGGGCGGGAGTTGGCGCTACGAGATCCTCGCGCCGGGCTTCAAGTACAACATGACGGACGTCGCGTCGGCGATTGGCCGCGTGCAGCTGCGCCGCATGGAAGCGTTCCAACGTAGGCGCGAAGAGATCGTCGCGCGCTACGACGCGGCGTTCTCCCAGATGCCGGAGCTTCAGCCGCCGACCGTCCGCGACGATGTCGAGAGCGCGCATCACCTGTATGTGCTGCGGCTCGTGCAAGAGCGCTTGAACATCTCGCGCGATGACTTCATTCGCGCGCTCGCGGACCTCGGCGTCACGGCCTCGGTGCACTTCATTCCGATCCACGTGCATCCGTACTACCGCGACACGTATGGCTACCGGCCAGACGACTTCCCGGTCGCGTGGAACGCGTTCCAGCGCATGCTGTCGCTGCCGCTCTATTCGCGGATGGCAGACGAGGACGTCGACCACGTGATCGGTGCGGTCGAGCATCTCGTGCGCAGCCATCGCCGTTGAGGCGAAAGCGCGGTGGCCTCACGGCGCAACCGCGCGCCCTCCTGCAGCGCGAGCAGCAGCCATAGCGGGCGCTGGTGGAAGATCTCGTGCGTCTGCGCAAGCGTTGCGCACGCGACCAGCGCTGCAATCGGGACGACAGCGCTGCGATCGCGGATCGGAGCGCCGTTGCGAGCGATAGCAACCGCAGACGCGAAGGCCGTGAGCGCGAACGCGACAAGCGCGCAGAAGCCGATGGCGCCGCGCTCGACCGCGAACGACAGCGCGTCGTTGTGCATGCCGAAGCCCGCGACGTCCTTGAATCGATCCGGGCCGATGCCGAGCGGCAAGAACTGCTCCTGCAGCAACTCGACTCCGCGCGTCCACAAGTGCATGCGCGACTGCGCCGAGCCTTCGCCGCGGCCCGTGAGCACATAGTCGACGCGCTGCGCAAACCCGTCGTCGAGCGCCGTGGCGACTGCCGCCAACGCTGCGGTCGCCGCGGCGGCCGCGACGATGCTCGCAACGATCCTCGCGAACGCGCGCCCGTCGCGCTGCACGACAAGCACGGCGATCGTGCCTGCGATCGTTCCGGCGGTGAGCGCGAGAACTGCGCCCATGGAGCCGGTGCCCAGCATCGAGAGCAGCAGCACGAACGCGCACAGCGCCGTGGCGATTGGGCGCAGGCGCAGCATCGCCACCGGTGCGATTGCGGAGAGCTGGAAGAACGCGGCGGAGTTGCAGTTCTCGAACAGGCCAGACGGCCGGAATGGATCGAGTGAGCCAAGGCTGCCAAGCGCTGTGCTCATCGAGGCCTGCGCATCAGGGCGCACGAACTGCACCAGGATTAGCATTCCGTTGCCGAGGCCGGCGATTGCCCAACTCCACAACATCGCGCGCCGTTCGCGTTCGCTGGCCATCGCGAGCATGAGTGCGAGCGTCGCGAAGAACGCGTAGAGCCAGCACTCGGTCGCGACTGCGACCGCGCCGCCGATCGGGTCCGCGGACATCGCTGCTGCCGCGAGTGATGCTGCGCCGATCCAAGCGAAGGGGCCGAACAGCGGCAGTTGCGGCGCAGCGCGTGCAGTGGCGATGCGCATCCATGCGAACGGCAACCACAGCAGGCCAATAAGGTCGGGTGGCTGCAGGTTGCCGGGCAGCTTCAGGCATTGAACCGGCTGCAGGATTAGGGCCGCGCACGCGAGCGCGGCAGCGAGCAGGTGCATGGTCTTCCTTGTGCGCGCATCGTCGGGGTTGGGTTCTAGAACGCCATGGGCCCTAGTTCCGATGCCGCGGCGGATGCTGCGTGGTAGGTAGGTAGCTAATGAGCAGCGAGTCGGCGGTGGCGCAGAGCCGTGGATGGATCACATGGTCCTCGCTCGGGCTCGGAGTCACCGGCATCGGCCAGTTCGCATTGCTGGCCGCGCTCGCGCGCATGCTCGGTCCGAGCGACTTCGGCGTCGTCACGGCGGTGCTCGTCGTGATCGGCGCCGGCCGTGTCGTCCATGCGAGCATCGGCCCTGCGCTCGTGCAGCGTGCCGAACTGCGAGAGGACCACGTTCGCGCAGCGTTGTTGCTCGCTTGCGCAACGGCTGTCGCGATGACGGCGGTGGTGTGTTGGATTGCGCCGTGTGCCGCGTGGTTCTTTCGCGACGAAGCGTTGACGCCGGTGCTGCGTGCGATGTCGTTGCTCTACGTGACGCAGATGCTCGGCATTGTCCCCGAAGCGCTGTTGCAGCGTGACATGCGGCTCAAGGAGCTCGCGATCGCGGAAACGCTTTCTGTCGTGGTTGGGCTCTTGCCGGTTGGCATCGCGCTCGCTGCATCCGGAAACGGCGCATATGCGCTCGTCGGCGCCAACCTCGCCCAGGCTGCGGTCAAGTGCGCGGCCTTCGTGTGGCAACGGCCGCAGTCGTTGTCGATGCGCACGACGCGCGTCGCGCTGCGCGACGTGAGTATCTTTTCGTCCGGAGTGCTGGCTGCCGGCTTGTTCAACTACGCCGCGTCGCAAGGCGACAACGCGGTCGTCGGGCGTTCGATGTCTGCGTCCGCGCTCGGAGTCTACGGCCGCGCGTACCAGTTGATGTCGATGCCGGCGATGTTCCTCGGCGAAGTCGTCGATCGCATCGTGTTCCCACTGCTGTCGCGCGTGCAGAACGATCGCGAACGGTTGCGCGCCGCATACGCGCGCGGCGTGTCGCTGTGTGCATGCGTGATGGCGCCTGCTGCCGCGGTCAGCATCGCGCTCGCAGACGAGATCGCGTTGGTTGCGCTTGGCCCGGGATGGAGCGACGTGGCGCCCACGTTCGCCGCGTTGTGCTGCGGGCTCGTGTTCCGTGCTGGCTACAAGCTCAGTGACATGCTCGCGCGCGCGACGGGCACGGTCTATGCGCGCGCATGGCGACAGGCGGTCTTTGCCGCGTTGTTGCTGCTTGGAGCTTTGGTCGGCAGCGAGCAGGGAACCATTGGAGTCGCGGTCGGCGTGGTGCTGGCGTTGTTCTGCAACTACGTGCTGATGGCGTGGCTCAGCCTGTCAACCACGGGCATGACTTGGCGCGAGTTCGCGACGTTGCACGTGCGTGGCCTCTTGCTTGCTGCGTTGTTCGGCGTCAGTGCTGCTGCGTCGGCCGCTTGGTTGCGCTGGATCGGAGCTAGCAGCATCGTGGTGTTGCTGTTGGCGACGACCGCTTCGTGCTGCGCCTTCTTGGCGGTCGCGATCGCGTCGCCATCGCGCGTGCTGGGAGCGGATGGCATGTGGTTGTGGCAGACGGTCGCAGGCCGCTCCCGCGATTCTCGAAGCGCTGCTGCCTGAGCGTCCTATCTCGGCGCCAATGCGCCGCGATAGCCGCCGCGTGCGGCGCCGGGCCACGGCCTCGTTGAGAGATGCACGCCGTCGCCGTCGGCGAGGCCGCCGCGTCGCGGATGCAGATTGGTGTCGAGCTGCGGATCGCCTTCGGCTCCGACGGCTTCCCATCCGGGCGCGTAGTTCGCGGCTGCTGTGGCAGCGTGCGACGAAGTCGCGAACGCACTCCAACTCGCGAAATCCGCGAACACGCCGTTGTTCTCGCACTGCTGCACGAGCGGAGTCGTCGGGGACGCCCCGAACCTTGCCCACACGTTGCCGTCAAACACCTGGGATCCATCGTGGACGCGCGCGCGCCGCAGCATGCATTGGTCTCCGTGCAGCACGAACACGTTGTCGATCACTTCGTGTGGGCGCCTCGGATCGACCGGCGCAAAGCGATACGCGATGCCGATCCCGTCGCCATCAACGTCGACTCCGGCCACGACGGTGTTGCGATAGACCTTCCATGGGTCGGGTCCGCTCATGTTGGTGGTGTCGTGCAGGTTGAACGGCCTGCCGGTTGCCATGCCGTCTCTTTGCGGACCGCGCCACGATGTCGGCAACGTGCCGGTGGGATCCGCGCGGCCGTAGAACGCCGTTGCGCGCGTGTTGATCACGTTGTGGTGAATCCACTTCGTGCCGGCGTCTGCTGCTTGCGGCGCGATGTGCCCAGCCCAAGACACCGCAGAGCAACACGACAGGATCTGGTTGTCGTGCACATCGACGTGGTGCGCGTTGGATGCGATCTCGATGGCGTCATCGCGCATGCCGACGAAGGACGAGTTGGCGATCTCCAACGACGACGCAGCGTCAGTCGTGTCGATGCCGTCAAAACAATCGCGCAGCGCGCAGTCGTGGATCGTCACGCGCGCGATGGCGCCTTCGAGTTGGAATGCCGCTCCTTGCAGCAGGTTGGCAGGCGGGCCAATAGACGGTTCCTTGACATCACTTCGCGCGACCCATGGCGGGAACCTGCCGTCGCTGCGAATGTTCCCGAACGAAAGGTCGTGGTGGCCGCCGCGCGCGAGCACGGCGTAGCGACCGGCCTCGAGGTCGCAGTCCTGCGTCGTGATGTTGGCGACGCCACTCGCCAATTCGAGCCCATACTCGGCTCCGCCGATGTCGATGCCGCGCACGTCGACGTGGTGGCTGCCGGGCGCAAGTCGCAGCGCCGCGCCGGCGGCGTAGATGCGTAGCGACAGCTTGCGCGGGTCCTCGTTGCGCGGGTGCGCTTGTCGTGTCGCTGTTTGGACCCGCGACGGTTGCATGCGCGCATAGATCACGCCTGTTGTTGCGTCGTAGAACAGGCCAGGGCCGCAGTAGTAGATCCCGCTCGGATCGAAGTTTTCGTTCTGCGAAGCGAGCGCCGCGTAGTTCGCATACGGCACGAGCGCTCGGCCGCTATCGGCTTTGGGCAAGCGACCATAGACGACTCCGAGGCCTTGGAGCGCTTGCGTAGAACGCCAGATGGATCGCAGCGGGTCGTGCAGAACCCATGCGCGTTCCGGCGCGTCTTCAAACAGCGGCAGCGCGGAGTCGATCTTCGCTCGTTCGCCATACTTGCTGCGAATCAGGATCGGCCGCGTGTCGGCGCCGCGCAGCGCGACATCGAGTCCGCGTTCGCGATAGACGCCTCCGCCGATCCACAACGTGGAGCCCGCGCGGAGCTGGGCTAGCGAGTGCTTGAGCGTGCGCCATGGTTGCGCGGCGGTCCCTGGATGTGCGTCGTTGCCACGCAGCGACACGTAGTGCGAAGTTGCTGGCAGAGCGACGCGAGAAGTGAGCGCAGCCATGGAGTCGCGCTCGCAGCACGCGGTGGCGAGCAGCACGGAGGCCATGGCGATGGCGATGGGATGCAGCGGCATGAAGTTGCGCCGTGGCGCGAGTCGCGCAGCAGCTTGGTCTGGGCAGGCAGAAGCATGCTAGGTGCGCGGTACGTCGCGCCGCGGCTGGCCGTTCTGCGTAGAAGCCCATGGCCGAGTCCCCGCTGCGCAGCCGAGCGCCCTTCGCCTGCTGCGCACTCGTTCGCACCGCTTCGTGCGGACGCGCGCTCGCCGGTGTGCCCGTAGGGTTCCTTGCATGCCCACGGACACCAAGAAGCGCGTGCTGATTCTCGCCGCGCATCCCGACGACGAGATCCTCGGTTGCGGCGGCACAGCCGCCTTGCACGTGCGACGTGGCGATCACGTGACGTCGGTGGTTGCGTGCGAGGGGCAGTCGCTTCGCTACCGCGGCCACGACATCGCGATGGAGGAGCACACGCGCGCGGCGGCGAAGGCGCTCGGCGTGCAGGAGGTGCGCATGCTCGCGATGCCCGACCAGCGTCTCGACACGATGACGCTGACCGAGATCATCACGCCGATCGAAGCGATCGTGCGCGAGACGCAGCCGCACATCGTCTATTGCCAGTGGGGCGGGGACGTGAACCGCGATCACCACTTGCTGTTCGAGGCGCTCCTCGTCGCCACGCGTCCGACGGAGCCGTGCATCGAGGCCGTGCTCGCGTTCGACACTGCGAGCAGCACGGAGTGGGCGTATCCGCGTCGCTTCGTGCCGGACACTTGGATCGACGTCAGCGAGACGCTGCCGCAGAAGCTCGATGCGATGCGCTGCTACGAGACGGAGTTGCGCGACTATCCGCATCCTCGTTCGTTGCGCGCGCTGGAGCACCGTGCGCGCGCATGGGGAAACCAGTGCCTGATGGATGCCGCGGAGGTGTTCATGACGATCCGCCGCACGCTGCGTCATGGATTGGTGGGGTGATCCACCGCGCATGCGCCTGCGCGCATCGGCTACGAGCGATCGGATTGTTGTCTGGCGGAGCGGCTCGTTGCGTCCTACTCTTCTCGGCCCCCGGGGCATTCGTTCCAGTCGCCGCAGTCCGGGTGCGCAGATTCCCCTTCGACTGGGTGGACCGCCTTGGCGGGCTGCGCTGAAGCCGTCGTTCTGTGGCTCTTGTCGAGCCGTGAACGGATACGGCATCGGATCGTCGCGCATTCGCGTCGTCCCAGTGCGCCCGCAGTCTTGGCGCTCCGATGGAGTTGGCTCATGCAGAAGCGTTTGTTTGTCGGCAATCTCTCTTTTGACACCACGGAAACGTCGTTGCGTTCGCACTTCGAGGACGGCGGCCGCAAGGTTTCGACGTGCCAGTTGATGGTCGACCGCGACACGGGCCGTTCGCGTGGCTTCGCGTTCGTGGAGATGGAGAGCGAGCAGGATGCTGCCGGCGCGATCAAGTCGCTCGACGGCACGCAGTTCGAAGGTCGTGCGATCAAGGTCAACGAGGCAATGGCGCGCAACGCGCGTGGCAACGGAGCCGGCCAGCGTTGAGCGCTTGTCGCCGATCGAACTGCTTGGCGCGCGCGCGCCTTGGGAGGGCCTGATGGCACGCAAGGGATCTCCCCAGACGTTCGAGAAACGCGCACGCGAGCGCGACAAGCAAGCGAAGCGTCAAGCCAAGCAAGCGGACCGCGTCGCGAAGAGCGTCGCTCGGCAGCAGCAGCGACACGAAGACCTTGTGGCGTCCTACGGCGTCCGTCCGAGTGCGCCGCGCCCCCCGGCGCCGGTTGTGCCCACGGTCCCAGTTCCTTCGCCGATGCCTGCTGTAGCAGTCGTTGTGCCCGCGGTGCCGCCCGCAACACCCGCCCCTGTCGTCGCCCCCAAGGCGCCGTGACGTAGGCAGAGCGCCGTTGGCATCGGAGCCTGCGCATCGCTGCGCAGGCTGCCGCAACGACGCGCGCTCGCGACTTGTCCCCGCCCTCCGTCACAGCCGAAAGGGTGCTAGTGACCCGGCCAGAAGAACTCGCGATCGTGTTCAGCGGAGGCGGCGCTTCTGCTGCCTACCAGGTTGGGTTCTTGTGGCACATCGCGGAGCGCTACCCCAACCTGCGCGCCCGCATCCTCACGGGCGTGTCCGCAGGCGCCGTCAATGCCGCGGTGCTCGCTGCGTTGCCGGGCACGTTTGCGGAGCGCGTCGCAGGCCTTCGCCATGCGTGGTCCAACTTGCAGCCCGAGTTGGTGTATCGCGCGAGCCCGCTGCACCTGTTCTCGCGCGCGATGCGTTATGGCGTGCGCCTCGTGTCGGGCAATGCCAAGCCCGTGCCGCGTCCGCAGAGCATGCTCGACACGTCGCCGCTGAAGACGTTCTTGCAAGGCATCGTCGGCGAGCCGGATGGGCGCATCAGCGGCATTCGCAAGAAGATCGATAGCGGAGAACTGCGCGGCCTCGCGATCACGGCGTCGAGCTATCACTCGGGTCGCAGCGTGACGTGGCTGTCGGACCAGAGCGCGGGTGCTTGGACGGGGCCGCATCGCGAGACGCGGCCGGTTCCGCTCACGATCGACCACATCATGGCATCGACCGCGTTGCCGATGCTGTTCCCCGCGGTCGCGATCGGCCGCGAATGGTATGGCGACGGCAGCATTGGCTTCACGTCGCCGTTCTCGCCCGCGATCCACCTCGGTGCCAGCCGCATCCTCGCGATCACGACGCGCAAGCCGCCGCCGCCGCCGAAGACGCACGGCGAGATCGATCCGTATCCGCCGCCTGCGCAGATCGCTGGCGCGCTGCTCAACGCGTTGTTCTTCGAGCACTCGCACAGCGACGCGCTGCGCCTGCATCGCATCAACGAACTGCTGCGGCGCTTGCCGCACGATG
This sequence comes from Planctomycetota bacterium, assembly GCA_041168165.1. Classification (GTDB taxonomy): domain Bacteria; phylum Planctomycetota; class UBA1135; order UBA1135; family UBA2386; genus SXPK01. Next base: position 12,384 of record JBEELK010000014.1, read on the forward strand.
CGCATGGCGGCTTGCGTCCCATCGACCTCTGCGTGCTCGATCCCGTCACCGACCTCGCTGCGCTCGCGACCAAGTTCGAGCCGCGTCTGCCGCCAGCCCTGCGCTTCCTCACGCGCGGTCTCGGCACCGATGAAGGCGGTGGCGGCGAGTTGCTCAGCCTGTTGATGTTCCAGGGTGAGTATCTGTCGGCGCTGGTCGATGCGGGCAAGCGCGATGCCGCAGTGCGCGCGGAGCAAATCGAACGGTGCGTTGCGCCGTTTGCGTGAGAAACGGTGCGTCCATGCGCGCGCCAGTTATGGCAAGAGCGTCAGGTGCATGCGTGCCGACGCGAAGAGTCCGGGCACGGCTGCGCATGGCGAGATCGTCGAGTTGAGCAGTAGCCACTGAGCGCCGACGACGAGGCCCGCGAACGCGGGATCGTTGGGCACGGGCCACGCCCATGTCGCATTGCCGCTGACCATCGGCACACCAGTCCACGTGAACACGTCGAGGAACGTGCACGCGCCGCATGCGAACTCATTGCCCGGGAACCCGAGCGACGCGAACGCGAGCGAGCCGGGTTGTGAGCCTTGCAGAGTCAATGCCCAGTTGCTGCTGCCGAGCCGGAACGAGCCGGTGTTGCCGATCGTGCCCGCGTTGCCGCATGCGGAGCCAACGACCACGCTCTGCGCGAGCGAGAAGCCGATGTGGTTGGCGACCGCGCGATGCGATCCGCCGCTCGGACGGTTCTGCTGCAGCGTGCCTCCGATCGGCGAATACAGCAGCGACGACGAGCCGCCGCCGTCGAGGTTGATCGCGCGCCATGCGCCCATGCCGATCATCACGTTGGCGAGTTCGGGCAACGTCATGCCGACGGACCAGTTCGTCTGGCGCCCATCGACGACGGCGATGTAGAGCTGCCTGCCGTTCTGGTTGGTGCCGATCGCCGTGCGCGGATTGCGCACCAACGGGTCGACGCGCGCGGTGGTTCCGGTGTTGACGCCGTCGGTGACGAGCATCGTTCC
>JBEELK010000015.1:0-18278 GCA_041168165.1 Planctomycetota bacterium
ATGACGGACGCGCTGGCGGCGAACATTGACAATCGCTTGGGGCAGCAACCACGAGCAGGGGCGCAGAGCCAGATCGCTGCGCCGCATCAAGGCGCGCCGGGCGGTGAAATCGGTCCTCACCCAGCGCGCCTTGCACATTTTGGCAGCACAGGCCGAACGCGCAAGCAAGCGAGAGCGATGCTCTCCGTCGATGCAGCGCAACCGAACAACCGCCGACATCAAGCACTCGCCGCCACCACAAATTGCTTAGACTTCTCCGTCACAACTCGGGGGACTACACCCAGCCCTGCCCACTTTAGACCGATGCACCCTTACACCGCTCGGCATGCCCTGCATTGCCGCCCAACCAACGCAGCCAACAAAATGTTGCTTATGCTTGGCCAACGTCGCGCCACACCCAGAGCCTAAGGCCCCCTAGTGCCCGCTTCGCGCCTGAACAGCCAGAAGTGCCGCAATCTCCGAGAAACCTTTGATGTCTAGAATCTCCAACTGACTCATGCTGCCACATCCAAGTCCGACTAGCCGACCATCTCAGCTTGATGCACTGACCGGATTACGGTTTCTTGCGGCCGCAGCCGTTTTCATATCTCATGTGCGCGTCTGGTTTCGGCTCCCCGATTTCAACACAGGACCGCTTGGGAGCGCATCCGTCGGCTTTTTCTTTGCACTATCGGGTTTCATTCTGTCGCACGTGTATCGAGCCAACCCTACAAGCAAAGCCACCTTCTACAAGGCGCGCTTTGCTCGCATTTGGCCGCTTCATGTTGCTTGCATCGCAATCGTGATGATGACCCCGGGTCTTGCCGGGCCACCCCGCGACGCGGCCGGCTGGGGCCAACTTGCCTGCCACGTGACTCTGACCCAAGCTTGGACTCTTGATATGTCTTGGGCCTTGCACTGGAACGGCCCAGCCTGGAGCCTCTCTGTCGAGGCCTTCTTTTACCTGTTGTTCCCACTGACGGTTGCGCTTCGCGCGAGACAGATCCTGGCGCTATACGCGCTGACCACGATTGCCACTCTCGTGGCATACGCCAATTCGGATGCCATTGCGAACGGCGACCCAAAGGCCGTCGACACTTGGGTGACAGCCCTCAGCACGCTACCCCCGCTGCGATTGCAGGAGTTCCTCGCCGGACTATGCGCGCATGCCGCATGGGTTCGTAGGCCGGACTTGCTTCGCAATCCATCAGTGGCGACCGGCACCCTTCTTGAGATCGCATCGATCGCGCTCGTGGTTATCTGCTTCTTAGCCTGGGGCTCAGGGCAGTGGGGCCCAGCCTGGATGGCAACATGGAATCGGCCTATCGCTGTCGAATGCCTTTCCCGCGGCCCCGGCTTAAGCTGGGCTTTTGCAGCCTTGATTTTCGTTTTTGCATCCGCCCAAGGTTGGATCAGCAGGGTCCTGAGCCATCCAAGCATGGTCTACCTTGGTGAGATCAGTTTTGCCTTCTACCTAGTTCACGCGGCCGTGATGAGCATGGCAGTCGCCTGGGCCGGCGATTTTCTAAGCGCCTGGGAGCGGCCTTGCCTAGTTGCAATTCTGTGGTCGATCGGAGCGTCGGCCCTGCTATTCGCATTGATCGAGACGCCAGCAAGAAAGGCGATCATGCACAAATCGCATCAAGCACCAGGCCGTTGGCGCAGTGCGCTCTCGAGCGCAGCACACGAACTTCGCCGCGCGCCCGCGTTGATGGCATCAGGCATAGGCGCGGTCGGATGCGCAATTACCACATTCGCTCCATTGACAGCGGTCGATTACTGCATCGCGGTAACCAAAGGCACCGACCCACGCCTCGTCCACCGCCCCATCACTGCTCAGTGCGTGCTTCTCGGTGCCACCACCCGGATCCTACCAGACATTTTCGAATGCACTGTCGCTACAACTGGGGACGTGCCCGAAGGCACAGGATTTCACCTTGTTGCCCTCTCTGAAGACGGATCGCTAGTGCGGCACCTCGATTGTGACCAGCGAAGGCTTGTCACGGATGGATCAGCGGAATCCATAGTGCTCAATGCAAAGAGCCCGTTGCCGCAACTTGCGGGAGCATCGATTCTCGAATTGCGTCTCTCGCGAACGGACGACCCGTCTTACTCGCCGGTAGCGAACTCCGAAAAGGTCGAGATCTTGAGACTGCCTCGATAACACTAGCCCATTCCCCGGGACCAACCCAGTCGAGATCTTCCGGCTACCGTGGTGACGACGGCGGCACAACGCGCGTCCAGGTCAACTTGCTTGGCGCATCGCCAACAATCATTAACAACTGCGCCGGCGCTCCCGCGACAGCCTCGATCCAGGCTCCCGTGGCAGCCTCCGATGTCGGAACTGGCGCGCGCGCGATCGGCACGAGCGTGGCCCCGCTGACAAATAGAACGCCGAGCGACGGCACGCACGAGAGGTTGATGCACGCGATGTCCTGAACGCCATCGCCATCCAGGTCGCTTACCAGCGCGACCGCATCCTTCCGGCTGCGATTGTACTTCTTCAAGGGCGGCAGGCTCATCCGGCGCTGCTGCGCAAGATGAAGCTCTCCCTTCTGGATCTCATAGCGCTCAAAGCCCGCAAACCCGTCTTGCCACGGGCCAAAACGGTAGAGCACAAGATCCACAGGCCCCTCCCCGGAGAGGCTTGGCACCAGGATTCCCATGCTATGCCCAGACACAGTCACCGCAGCCGTCTCGCGACCGCTCTTGCCGCCGAGCCAGAGGCTGTAGGCAACTGCGGAGCCAGCGTCATTGTCTGCCACCGCCCACCGCGATTGCAGCAGTAGCGCATGCGGCAGACCTGGATTGCCGCGACTTCCGAACACTGTTGCCCTACCAAACGGCCGAGTTCCCTTATGCCACCATAGATCTGCGCCCGTGAGTGCGTCGAGCACCGCAACCGCACCAGACTTAGGCGTCTTGTCATCGAGCCAGTAGTTCTCGGAATCTACGAGCAGGTCCTCATGCCCGTCGCCATTCCAGTCGCCGCATGCAGAGACCAAGAACCAGACGTCATCACCCATCGGCGCCGCGGAGGCCGCAGGCTGCCATGTCCACCGCGGCGTCAAACCAGGTCCTGCCAGCCGCGCAACCGAACCGGCAAATGGGCGCCCACCTCGTCCTATGGAGTTGTCCCCGACCACAATGTCTTGCCAGCCATCGCCATCATCGTCGCGGACAACGACAACATCAGCGAAGGCCCCTCCATCGTGCTTGTGGCTACGCTCTCCCAGGACAGCGGCACTGATTCGCCCCTGCTCCGCTGACGAGGGCCAACTTAGCAATGCGACCTCTCCATGATCCGTCTTGCGATCAAAGGTCGGCACCAGCAAATGCGCCTGACCATCGGGCCCCCTTCGCAGTTGAGGACTAGCGGCTCGCGGCGGATACGCACCCAGCGTCCCCTCTGCCCCCCAGCGCGGCAGGCTCTCGAACTGCGATGCATCCTTGGTATCCGGCAGACGCGCAACCCCGCTCGGATCGGCAACAATCGCAAAGCACGGCGGCTCATCGCGCCAGTGCCCGCCGCTATGGACGCCAGCAAACATCTGCGCCAGCGCGAGGCTTGTGCTTGGCGCCGCCTCTGCAGAAAGAGTGGCCCGCACTTCGAGCCACTTAACGGGTCGATCTGCTCGTAGCGCAACCCGCTGCTGCAGCGAGCCATCAGCCAGAACCGGCCAAGCCTGCGACTCTTGGCCCTCGAATGCCACGTCGACTTCTAACTGACCACCGGGCCGCTTGAAGCCACGCGCCAACACGACGGCACTCGTCATGGGCTCCGGGAAGCGCACGCGCAACTTCACGCGTACCCGCTGATCCGCAACCGCTGGCGCGAGGCCACACGGAACGGGGCGCGTGCCATGGCCAAACATCGTCTCGCGCGCCGCACCGACCCACGTCTCCGCGTCCGTCGTCAGTTCAAGATCGGACATGCGAGGCGACAGCACCGTGCTCCACGTGCGGCGATACTTGCCGTCAATGTCGGACATCCAACCCGGCAGGAGTTGCACGTCGACCGCGCCATTTCCAACTCGGAACTGCTGCGTCTCCTCGCGTCCTTTGCCGTCGATGGCTCGCAGCGTGACATCGCTTGGCTGCACCATCGTCTCAGTATCCACGGGACCAAGCCCGAGGACCTCGCGCTCATTGATCACGCGCCGGTCACGCGGGACGAAAGGCGCCATTTGCGCCCAACTGTGCCCCGTCGAGAACAGCAAAGGCACTTCACCACCCCTGGACTGCGGCGGCATTTCTTGCAGATAGTGAGTCAACAGAGCAACCCATTGCGTCCCTTCTTGCTCTGCGACCGTGAAGGTCGCTTCGGCGCGCCCCACCCGCTCGCTCTCCAACCGAACGCGGTGCTCGCCATATGGCAACCAGACCGGATCGAGCAACCAAGCTTGCTCATTGCCATCAATGACGACCGTCGCATCCTCGGCCTTGCAGTTGGAGACAAACTGCACATATCGACCCCGGGGCCAGAAATGCCACGCAGTGAGGCTGCTTGCGACGAGGAGCATCGCCACGCCCGCAGCCACCTTGCGGCGGTCGCGCATGACGCGCGATACGGCATTAGGCCGCTGCGCGCGCACGACGCCATCGCCGGCTGCCGCGCGCAAGTCCGCAGCGAGGTCCGCAGCGGTCGCGTAGCGTCGCTCCGGCCGCGGATCGAGGCATGAGTAGAGGATCGCCTGCACGCCGACGGGCAATGCGCGGCTCGTCTTGCCATCGAGCAAGAACGACCGCTTGCCGCTCGTCAGCACGTCGCCGACTTCTTGACGCAGCTCCGCGCCGGTCAGAGCGCGGAACAGGATCAGACCGATCGCATAGACGTCGGCCCTCCGATCGACAGCGCCCGGATCCCGCGCCAACTGCTCCGGCGCCATGTATGCGAGCGTTCCCATCGCAACGCCGGAGTGCGTGAACGACACCTTATTGCGCAGGTCGCGAGCAAGGCCAAAATCAATGAGCACCGGCGTGAGGTCGTCGCGCACCAAGATGTTTGCCGGCTTTACATCGCGGTGGATGACGCCTTGCTCATGCGCGGCGTGCAGTCCGTCGGCCACCTCCGCGAGCAAGCGCAGCATGCGCCGGCGATAGCGCGGAGAGTTGCGCACGTCTTCGCCGCGCTGTTGGTGCGCCTGCAAGTCCACTTCACGGAACAACATCGCAAGCGGCTCGATCTGCTCGAGGTCGCTTGGCGTTGGCGCCGCGACCTTGGCGAGCAGCAACTCCAACTCGATGCCATCGACGCGGTCCATGACGAGCACGCCCGTGCCGTCTGCCTGCACTTCATGGTCGCGATACCGAACGATCGCTTGATGGCGAAGCGACTGCAGCAGCCTGCACTCCTGCTCAAACCGTTCGCCGGTTGTCTGCGCAACCGCGGCGACGAGCTTGACCGCCACCGGAGTTCCATCCGGCGCGAGCCCGGCGTAGGTCACGCCCATGCCGCCCGCGCCAAGCATGCGCTGGAGCTTGCAGCCCAGCATCGTCGAGCCCGACAGGTCAAACAGCCGGCTGCGCGCCGCCTGCCGCGAAGTCAGCAACTCCGCGAGCGCCGCCAACGGGTCGCCCGCGTCGTGGATGCGCTGATCCCATTGCCGAAGGACCTCGCCCTCGGTCGAACCGGTTGGACTCTCCTGCATCGAAGTCATGGTGACTCGGCCGGTGAGTATGGCGATCGCGAGGCGATTCGCAACCGCGGGCAAGAGCCCTGTCGACGCAAGCGAGCGCCGACAGGGCCGTGTGCGTCGCTACTTGCCCTTGCTCTGGTCGAGCATCGCCTCAAGCCGCTTCTTCATCGGCTCAGGGATCGACAGCTTGCTGAGCGCGTCGAACGCCTTCTGGCCAAGTTCGCCATCCGCGTTCTTGGCGGCGTAGGTCAGCGACATCTGCCAGAACCACGCCTCGGTGTCCTTCGTCGGCAGCTTGCCAGCCTTGGCCATCTCGGCGACTTGCGCCGCAACGGCGTCTGCGCCGAGTTCGCGCGTCTTGCCGCGCAGCGCACGCAACTCTGCGCCAAACGCGTAGCGATCGACGATCGCCATGTCGTCCTTACCGAGGCCCAGCGCTTCTGCGCGCTTCTTGGCGTCTTCGGCCTTGGGGATCTGCAAGTCGATCTCCGCGAGCAGCAGCGAACGCTCCAGCTTCGCCTTCTCTTCCTTCTTGCCGTCGCCGAGCGCAGCGATCTGCGTGCGCACATCCATCAAACCCTGCAGCTTGACGCGCGACTCTTCGAACGCCGGGACCGAACGCTGACCTTGCGTGATCAGCACGTTGCCCTCCGCGTCCATGAAGCAGAGGCTCGGGAAGCCTCCGAAGCCCTTCTCTTGCAGCAGCCGTGGATACGGCTCATCGTCGACGCGCGACGTGTTGTGCAAGAAGAGCACTACCTTGTCTGCGAAACCCTTGAACTCCGGTGCGGAGAGCGGACCGCTCTCCAGTGCATCGCACGGGCCTCAACCCGCGTAGGAACGCGTGAAGTAGACGAAGAGCGGCTTGCCCGACTCCTTCGCTTCCTTGCGCGCGGCGTCGAAGTCGAAGCGCCACGGAGCCTTCTGGAAGACCTCCTTCTTGAGCTTCTCCTTGCGAAGCGCGATCAGCTGCTCTTGGGACTTGGCGTTCTGTGCCGGCAGCAGCGCGGCGAGCGAAGCCAATACGATTGCGGTTCTTGCGAGGACGTTCATGTCGTTCTCTCGGTGGCGCCACGTGGCGCCAGGGCGGATTGAGGGCGCGAGCTTGGACGGAGCGCGACCTGGGGGCAAGCCGCAGGAGTGCGGAAGGAGCGCCTGGAGACCGATCTGTCGACGATTGTAACTGCTGACCACGGGTGACATTGCGACAACGGCTTCGCCAAAAGGTGCAGCGAGTTAGAAATCTGCGCAACCATGTAGCAGCGCCAGGACCCCGGGCAAAAGAACGGCACACCACGCCTTCTACCCATGACCAACCCTCGCCAAACCGAAGCCTCCCAGCTTGCAAACGCCGCGTTCCAGATCTTCCGTGACCGACGCGACCCCGCAGCAATCGCGCAGGTCTTTGACCTCGCGGCACCCGATCTGCGTCGGACCGCCGTGCACCTCGTCGGGGATAGCGCCACAGCGGATGACCTCGTGCAGACGACGTTCTTGTGTGCAATGGAGTCGCGCACCTTCGACCGCTCGCGCGACGTGCTGCCGTGGCTCGCCGGCATCCTGCACAACCAAGCCAGCCTCGTGCATCGCCGCCGCGCTCGACGGTTCGATGCGGAGCGACTTCGCCAACAACCTGCAGAGGACCCCTCGGTCGCCGCAAGCGAGTGGGAGACGCAGCGCGAAGTAGAGCTTGCGATCGCGCAGTTGCCGGATGTCTATCGACCTGTCGTGAGCCTCCACCTGATGCACGGCCTAGAAGCAGGCGCGATCGCGGAGTCGCTTGGGCGGCCAGGTGGCACCGTGCGAACGCAGTTGATGCGCGGACTTGAGAAGCTCCGCGAGTTGCTGCCTATTGGAATCGCGGGCGCCATCGCAGGCCTGTTGCCGACCATGGGCACGGCCGCCGTCCGCACCGCAGTAATCACCGCCGCAGGCGGCGCAGCTGCGAGCGCCAGCGTTGCGACCAGCGCGACCGCGACGTCGTGGAGCAGCGGACGCCTCGCGGTCGCGGCGTTGCTGCTAACGAGTGCTGTTCTCGCGCCTTTTGCGTGGCCGAGTGACGAAGTCGCTGCACCGAAGATCGTCACTGCAACCGCGAGCGCGACGGTTCACGTAGTTCCTGCGACGGGCATCCACGAGTCGCAACCAAACCAAGAGGCCGTGAACACAGTATCGAATGACAACGAGCGCCAAGTCGCCGTCGCGGACGCGACGTTGAGCACGTTTGTGATTCGCGGCGTGGTTCGCGATGACAAGGGTGCTCCGGTTCGTGGCGCCGAAGTGCTCTCGTTCGCAGAGAACCGCCCGCTGCATGTCGGAGCCGGGTTTCGTCCAAGCCCAAGCGCGACGGCAGTAACGGATACCGACGGCACGTACGAAATCGTGATGCCTGGCGCGAAGTGCTACTTGATCGCGCGCGATGCTGGACGATTCTGCGAACGGGCAATCGATGGCACAGCAGATCGTCGCACCGAGGTTAGCGGGCTCGATTTTCGCCTCGTGCAAATGGCGACGCAGCGCGGGCTCGTCGTCGATGAGCGCGGCCGAGGCCGCCCTCAGCTCGCCGTTACGACACCGCTGCATTCCATTCAAGGAACGAGCGGCGCGCTCGCTGTAGCGGGATTCCAAGCCGCGCAACTGCCGTTGCTCGCGACAAAGACCGACGAGCGCGGTGCTTTCGCCGTGCAGGTGGTTCCGACTGAGCGCTACACCTACGAAGTCGTGTCACCCACGCTGCCATACGCGAGGAAGGAACACACTCAGCAACGAGGCGACGTGAAGATCGTCAGCCCGACCGGATACACGTTGCGCGGAACTGCGCGGCGATCTGACGGCAAGCCTGCTGCCAACGCCAAAGTCTGGATCAACGCCGACTTCAAGGCATTGAGGCGCACGACATGCGATGCGCAGGGTCAGTTTGAATTGGTCGGACTACTCAACGGTAAAGATCTAGCTCTGAGCATCGATGACGAGCAGAGTGCCATCTACTGCATGCCTGTCGCCGAGGTGAACGCCACGGTGAGTGCGCACCTCGAACTGCCTCGCATACTGTCTGGCAGACTGGTCGACGCCGCGCTTTCTCCGATCGCAGGTGCATTCGTTCGCATCGTCGGCGACCGAAATGCTGGCGCGCTGGACTTCACGCGCTGGGAAATCGCGCACCATTGCAGCTCGACGACATCCGGCAAGGATGGCACGTTTGCAATCGAACGCCTCTACGACGGCGTGTTCACAATCGAGGTGCGACTGCCCGGCGAATCCGAATTCCTGAAGATCGGACTGCAACGCGCGGGATTGCCAACGCGCGACTTCTCGGTCACCCCAGCGGTAGCCTCGACAGCGACGCTTCGCGGCCGCGCAATCGACGCACTCACGGGAGCGCCGATTGGCGAGATCCACCTCAGCGTTGCTCAACGCCACGCATCGGGAGTGCTCGTAAGCTACCCGTCGCGGGTGCAGTGCAAAGACGGCGTCTATGAGAAGCGGCAACTTGCACTAGGCGACGCGCACATCAGCGCACGCGCCGAAGGCTACGCATCGAGCGATGACGTGGAAATGACGCTGACCGCAGGCGTCCACACACTCGACTTCAGACTTTCGCCTTCGTGCATCCTACGTGTTCGAGCAACGGTCGATGGCACCCCATCGACTGCAGTTGCATCCGTAGTGCGAATGAACGGCAAGTCGCCAACCCTCGACGTCGGCGGGCTCAGCACATCTGGTGGACAGATGCTCAACGGCGAAGTCGTGCTGCGCGAAGTTCCTCGAGAGGTCCTGCGCGTTCGCGTGAATGGCACCAACTTCGAACCGCAGGAGCAGACTGTCGACCTGCGTAACGCGACGGACATCACCGAAGTCAGCTTCGAGCTGATGTCCAAGCCGCGCGAGGAAAAGGCGCAGCAGCCGACGATGAGACTGTTCTTGTTCGCGATGCTGTGCACGGACGCGAACGCAGAACGTGACTTCGGCGGCAACTACCAAGCAGAATGGCTACGTCGCATCGAATCCGATCCGCGCTACACAGTGCCTACTTCGCCCGTGACCATCATTGTGCGTGACGCAAGCGGCAAGCAAATCGCCTCTGCTCGCATCGCGCCGGCCACCATCACAGATCCAGTGACGCGCATGCCGGTGCAGGGATTCTCGACGAGCGAAACAGACAGCAACGGGATGACGGTGACAGGCACATCGGCGCGCCCGACCGCCACCTTGTCGGTGCCCGCACGCGATGCTGTGGTCGAGTTCTCTTGCGAAGGCCGGGCATCAAGGCGCACCGACGTGAAGTGGCTCGGCGAGTCGAGGATCCCCGTGGCAGCAGCGCTCGCGCCAGCGAAGTGATCCAGGGACGTGGGCCTAGGCGTTGCGTCGCCTGCGCCGCGATCACTTCCTGCTGCGCAAGAACGACCGGACCAACCCGCCCCACTGTCCGCGCACCAATCGCCGCCCAAAGCGCCGGACCTTGCGGCCGAAGATGATCTGCTTCGACTTGCGGCGCACGAAGGGCTGCTCGTCCCACTCTTGGTAGACGAACGGCTTGTTGAGGCGGAAGAACGCGGTCTTGAGGTCGATCGTCTCAAGCTGCGTCCAGCTCGGATCGCGCTTCAAGAAGTCGACGAGGATCTTGCCGGTCCACGTGTGGATGTCATCGATGCCGATGACGCCGCCGACCTTGAGGCGCTTGGAGCCGTAGTACCAATCGATCTGCGGAACCGGGAAGCCATGGCCGCCATCGATCAGGAAGAAGTCGATCGCATCTTCGAAGCGCGGCATCGCGAGCTCCGACGGCTCCACCATGAAGTCGACGCGACCCATGTCGATGCCGTTGTCCTTGCAGTAGGCCTTGATGCGATCCACCTCGTCTTGGCTCGGCGTGATCGCCGTGTGCCGATAGCCCTGCTTGGCGAAGAAGATCGTCGAGTGCCCCGACCCCGTCTCCAACGTGCGGCCGTTTGGCGGGATCAGCGACTTCGCGTAGTCGAGGACCTCGGAGGAGATGCTCCAGTTTGCAGCACCAGAACGGTGGATCTTGCCGGGAGCGTCTTTCGTCATGTGGCTCTGCGGACCGTGGGCCGCGTGCGCGAACTGGTAGGCGATGAGGGACTCGAACCCCCGACATCCTCCTTGTAAGGGAGGCGCTCTAACCAACTGAGCTAATCGCCCGAGGGGCGCGCACTCTACCGGAGTCGCGCCTGGAGACGAACACTAGTTCCCGCTAGCGGGCTGCGGCAGCACGACGGTGACGTTCTGCGGATCGAGTGTCCAGAAGCCTGGACCTGCGACACCGATCAACGGGATCAAGAACAGGACGCCACCGACGATGTCGAGCACGCCGGTCGTCGAGATCGACGTGCCAATGCTGTAGGTGGCTACCCGATCACCAATCTTGGCCATGACCGAATGCGATTGGTTACGGCGCAGGGACACGCTGACGGCACCGCGACCAACCAGATTGCCGTCGATGAAGATCTCGGCCTGCGGATCCGTTGCAGTCACCGTCACGCCCTGATTCGACGGAGCAAACAGGGAGCACGAGCCGAGAGAAGCAGAGAGCGCAAGCACGGCGAGGAACGAGCGAGAGATCATGGTTCTTCTTCCTTGGAATGAGCGAGCAAGAGGAAGCAAAGAAGGAACCACGCCGCGCGGTCTCGATCAAGCCTCGCTTCTATCCGCTGCCCACCACCGCGCCGCGAGCGAGCGCTTTCGTCACGCGCGCGAACACTTCCGCATCGTCAGAGCGTTGATCGGCCGCGCGCTTCTTCAGGGCCTGCAGCGGGATCGACATGCGCGGGTTGTCGCGCAACCGTTCCTCATGGCGGTCCATCCACGCCCAGTAGAGTGAACGCACGGGGCAGTCCTTCTTGGGGTCGAACGCGCAACCCTTGCAGAAGTCGCTCATGCCATCGATGTAGGCAGCGCCGGCGACGTAGGGCTTGGTGGTCATCAGGTCGCCAACGGCGAACGTGCCCATGCCGAGCACGTTGGGTTCGACTACCCAGTCGTAGGCATCGGCATAGGCGCACCAGAACCAGTCGGTCAACTCGCGCGGGCTCACGTCGAGCAACGTCGCGAGGTTGGCGAGCACCATGAGGCGGCTGATGTGGTGGCCGTAGCCGGTCTGCCACACCTGCGAGACACACGAATCGAGGCAGCGCATGCCCGTCGCCTGCCCCCACCACGCGGGCGGCAACGCGCGCTTGGCTCCCAAGAACGAAGGCGTCGCAGCATCGCGCGCATCACGCCCCTTGGTCACGGCGCGGAACCCATCCGTGGCCTCGTGCACGTGCCGCACGTATTCGCGCCAGCCGAGCACTTGGCGCACGAAGCCCTCCTTGCTCGCGATCGGCAACTCCATCGCGCACGCATCGTCGACCACGTTCTTGGGCAACACGCGCAACACGTTGAGCAACGGCGACAGTCGCGAATGGAACAGCGACTCCGACTCGGTCGACATCGCGTCTTGGTAGGGACCAAAGTGCGGCAGGCACTCGCGCTTGGCCCATTGCCACATCGCGTCTGCGTGCGCTTGCGTCGCGGGCAGATGCTCCAAGTCGATCGTCCCCGGATGGTCCGCGAACTTGCGCTGCACGAGTTGCACGACTTCTTCGGTCACTTCATCGCGCGCAAACGTGGGCACGCGCGGTGCCGCTGGATCTCCCTTCCATCGCTTGCGGTTCTCGGCGTCGAAGCTGAGCTTGCCGCCCGCGAACTTGCCCTTCTCCATCAGCACGCCGGTCGCCTTGCGCACGTGACGGTAGAAGCGATCCATGCGGTATGGCGCGCCGCCTTCGTGGCTCTCGTCAAAGTGCGAACGCGTCGTGAGCCAGCCTTCGTGCTCGACTTCTTCGATCACGCAATCGCGCACGAGCGGCACCAGCTCTTCGCGCAGTTCGCGCTCGGCGGGCCTCATGCACAGCATCGGGCCCACGTCGCGCGCGACGTCTCGCAACGCAGTCGCGTAGTCCGCGTCCGTCGCGATATGTCGCACCGCGACGCCGCGCGCAGCCTGCTCGAGGCAGAAGTGGCGCAGATTGGCGAGAACGAACGCGAGCTTGTGCTTGTGGTACGGCCGACGCGCAGCCTTGTGGCTCGACTCGACGACGACGATGCCGAGTTCTCGCGGCGCGATGCGCGAAAGCGGGCCGACACGATCCGTGAGTTGGTCGTAGGGGACGAAGACCCAACGGCGGTTGCCAGCGGGCAGACGATGCGCGGCAAAGCGCTGGAGGAAGGTCTTCATCGCGCCGGACACGTGTAGGGCATGGGCCCGCTTTCGCGCCGCATCTCCTCGCAGATGCGTTCCTGCATCACTCCACCCTGCGCGCAGGCCGGAACCCGATCGTGTGCCCCGACACTTGCGGGGCCGCGCCATCGCGCGACGTCACGCGCACGCTTGCGATCGTGTTGTCGAAGCTGCCGCCGCGACTCGTGCGCTGCGGCAGTCCGTCCGACGGGTGGACTGGGTCCACCGCCGAATGCGTGTCGTAGGAATGCGCGTAGTAGCCATCGAGGCACCATTCCCACAGGTTGCCAAGCATCTCGTGGAAGCCGAACGGATTGGGCGACAGCGATCCGATCGGGCACGTCGACACCCAGCCATCTTCGTACTCGGGCCAATCCGCGATCGACGGCCATGTGGCGGCACGGCGCGCAGCTGCACGGTCCGCGATGTTGAACTTGCCCATCAGGTCCTCGCGCGAGTCTGCAATGCTCCATCGAGCCGTCGCACCGCCGCGCGCTGCGCGTTCCCATTGCGCTTCCGTGGGCAGTGACAGCCCTGCTCGCATGCAGAACCGATCCGCATCAACCCACGACACTTGCTCGACTGGATGCAACGGGCTCGCGATCCAATGCAAACGCGGCGTGTACGCGCTCGGCTGCGTGCCCATCACCCGCTGCCACTGCAACTGCGTCACCTCATGCTTGGCAAGGAAGTAGGGCGACACGCGAACTTCGTGCGGCGGCTCCTCTACGAGAACTGCGTCCGGGTCATAGGCCTCAGACTTTGGATCGCGCGATGCGCCCATGCGGAACGAGCCGCCCGGCACGAGCACCATCACGATCGCCGATTCCGGCCCGAGGAACAGCGCGCCCGCCTCGTCGCGAGTTGGCGCGTCGCCGCTGCACATGTGCGCAAACTCCCATAGCCCCGACTGCGGATCGGGACCGATGGGCACGAGGCCCGACTGCGGGCGGAGCGCAAGGCCAGGGTATGCGCGAGCGATCGCCGGCAATGCGTCGGCCCAAGCGCGCGCGGCATCGCCGCCCGCGCCAAACGCAGACTCCAGGGAACGCGCAAATCGCAAGCGCCGAGCAATGCCCCAACCAACCACTGCGTCTGGCTCAACGCTCGCGTCGAGATGCACGATGCGAAGTCGCTCGAGGTCATGGATCAGCGCATCGAGCTGCGCAGTCCACCACGCGGTGGTCGTGTCCTCTGGCGCAAAGCTCCACGTCCTGCGCGCGTCGACCTCGCGATCGAGCCGATCGCGTTCTGAGCGCAACGACTCAATCTCCCACAGAGACGCCGCAAGTCCGTCTTCGGATCGCGCTGCTTCGACTGCGGCGCGCAGTCGAGCGCCGTTCACGGCCGACATGCGCGCATCGACCTCCGCTGCAGACTCAGCCAGCGCGATCTCCGCCAACGCAGCATCGTCGTTGCCGCAAGCGTGCTCGGCCCACGCGAGGACTTCGTGCATTTCGGAACGCGACACCGGCGGCGTCGCCGCGAGCAGTTCGCGCAGGATCGAACGCGCAGCGCGTTCCTTGCCAAACTCCGCGCGCTCTTGGAACGACCACGTTCGCGCAAGGTCGAAGCGCACGCGAGCGCTTGAGGGCAACGGCGACGCGTGTGTGAGATCAACCGTAGAGCCAACGGCTGTCTCGTCGTACGACATCCCCTTGCGCCGCGCGTCGCGGACTGCGAAGGCCCGTTCGCGCGCGGCAAGCTCGATCGACACCGCAGCAAGCTGCTTGGCGCTTGGATGCGAGGCGCGATCAGCCGCGCGCTCTTCGTCGCTGCGCTCGCGCGCCAACGACAGCAGGTCCACTCGCTTCTGTTGATGCAATGGCAGTTGCGCCACCAGCCGATCTGCGCGTGCGATCCAATCGACGTAAGCGGGAATGCGATCCGGATGCGGCGGCCACATCGCATCCTGCTCGCGCAGCAGCGCGTCGAGATCCTGGCGCGCCGCGAGGCGAAGCACGTCGAGTCGTTCGCGCTCGGCTTGCGCAGCCTGCTCCGACGCGATCATCGCGTAGCGAAGCGACACGACCGCGCCCGTGATCGCAGTGCCAAGCACGCCAGCAACAGCAATCACCTGGAGACGGTGACGACGCACATACTTGCGAACCAGATAGAGCGTCGACTCCGGCCGCGCCACGACGGGCTCGTCATCCAAGTAGCGCTGGATGTCCGCGGCCAACTCTGCGACGGACGCGTAGCGGCGCTCTTGCTCGCGCGCCGTCGCCATGCGCACCACCCAATCCAGGTCGCCTCGCAGCAATCGCAGCCACGACGCTTCCTGCCGGCCTAGTTGGGGTTTGGCGCCGCTCGGACGTTCGATCTCGCGATCGCGCAGCAAGATCCGCAACTCATGCGACGGGACCGTTCCGCGACCTGTATCGGCGTGCGGCACGCAGCCGGTGCACAACTCGAACAAGACCGCGCCGAGCGCGAACACGTCCGTGCGCGTGTCCACTGCATCGAAGTCGCCGCGAAGTTGCTCTGGCGCCATGTAGCGCGGCGTGCCCAGCATTGCGCCATGCTCGGTCAGATCGAGCGTCTCAGCTTCGCTCTCGATCGCTCGCGCGATGCCGAAGTCGATGAGCTTGGGGCGCGGGTCCGCCGGCGATCCCGTGACGAGGATGTTGCTGGGCTTGAGGTCGCGATGCACCACGCCCTTCTGGTGCGCATGGTGCACGCCAAGGCACGCGGCATGGAACAAGCGCAGTCGTTCGCGCAGGCCCATCTGATGCTCCGCGCAGAACTGCGTGATGGCGCGCCCTTCGACCAACTCCATCGAGAACCACGGCTTGCCGAGTTCGGTGGTTCCTGCATCGAAGATCTTCGCGATCGCATCGTGGTTCATGCGCGCGAGCGCGTCTTGCTCGCGCACGAACCGCTGCAAGATCGCGCGCGTGTCCATGCCGAGCTTGAGCACCTTGAGCGCGACATCGCGACGCATGCCTTCGACCTGCGTTGCGCGCCAGACCTCGCCGAAACCTCCGCGGCCGAGCAAGGCCACGATCCGATACGGGCCGATCCTCTCCGGTACCGCTTCGTCTTCTCCTGACCCGCTCGGGAACCTAGCGACGAATGCGCGGATCGAGGCGGCATGCGATGGATGCGCCGCCTCGATGCGCGCGATCGCAATCATCCGGTCCCGCGCGCCAGTGTTGCGAAACCACGCATCCTCCACCTGCGACAGCACGTCGGCAGGGAGCTCGTGATCGGTTGGATTGCGCAGGTCCGCGTTCTCGCCCATGGTGAGGATTGGCAAGGCGCAGGCTCGCGCCGCGCGGCAAGGAGGCTACCGAAACGCCCGAGCGGATGCGCGCCTCACGACCTAGCCGGAAGGACCGATCGGGCTACGCTGATGCGCATGCGTCGCATCTCCATCCTGACGTCCACCCTCATTGCTTGCGCTGCGACTTCGATCGCGCAGTGCACCACTGCATGGGCGCCGCTAGGCGGACTCAACCAAGGCGTGCGCACGTTATTGGTCGCCAAGAACGGCGACTTGATCGCAGGCGGCGACTTCACGCAGGCGGGCGGCCAGCCCGCCAACAAGGTCGCGCGCTTTGATGGCACGCAATGGCGCGCGATGGGCAACGGCTTGCCGTGGGCCGTGCATGCGCTCGCAGAACTCAGCGACGGCTCCATCGTCGGCGGCGGCATGTTTGGCGGCATCTGGCGATGGAACGGCACGTCGTGGTCGATGCTCGGCTCGTCGGTGCCGTACACGTGGGATATCTGCGCGCTGCCCGGCGGCGGCTGCGCAATCGCAGGCAGCTTCCCGATGCCAGGCGGCTACCACGCAGCGACGTGGGATGGCTCGACATGGTCGATCCTCGGCGGCGGCCTCAACGGCGACGGCCTCGCGCTCGCGCGGACGCAAAGCGGCGACCTGATCTATGGCGGCGCATTCACCAATGCGGGCGGCGTGCCGTGCAACTTCGTCGCGAAGTGGAATGGCGCGCAATGGTCGCCGCTTGGCGTCGGGCTCAATGATCTCGTGATCGCCGTGTGCGCGATGCGCGATGGCAGCATCGTGGTCGGCGGCAACTTCACGCAGGCAGGCGGACAAGCGGCGCAGCACATCGCGCGGTGGGATGGCTCGCAGTGGCACCCGCTCGGCGCTGGCGTCAACGGCTCCGTGCTCTGCATCACCGAGATGCCCGAAGGCGACTTGCTCGTCGGCGGCGACTTCACGCAAGCAGGAAGCACTCCTGCGTCGCGCATTGCGCGATGGGATGGCGCGCAGTGGTCTGCGCTCGGCGCCGGCACGAGCCAGATCGTGTGGGATGTCGCGGCGCCGACGCGCGAGCACGCGTTTGTGGGCGGCGTGTTCACGACGGCGGGCGGCATCGCAACGGACAACATCGCGCGCATCGGTTCTTCGTGCGCACCGACCGCGATCGCAGCAGGAGCAGGCTGCGATGGACTCTCGCTATCCGCAGAGCGCTATCCGTGGCTCGGCGGCGAACTGACGACGCGCTGCACAGGATTGCCGACTGGCTCCGTCGCGTTCTCGATCCTCGGCTTTGCTCCGGCTTCGATCCCGCTCGCGACGCTGCTGCCGCAAGCGCTGCCCGCGTGCGTCGTGCATACCACCGCGGACTTGATCGGCTTCTCGTTCGCGCTGGACGGCACGTCGCGCACGCGCATCGAAGTGCCGCGCGATCCGTTCTTGCTCGGCGCCAACTGCTGGCGTCAGGACGTTGGCATCACGTTTGGGCCAACCGGCGACCTGGCGACTGCGTCCGCGACTGACGCGATCCGCTTCGCGCTCGGCTCGTTCTGATCAGCAGATCAGAGCCCGTAGATCCACGGAATGAGCCACACCATCACGGCGACCGTCGTGATCGTGAGCGGGAAACCCACGCGCAAGTAGTCCGTGAAGCGATAGCCACCGGGCCCCATGACCATCACGTTGGTCTGGTAGCCGATCGGCGTGAGGAAGGAGTTGGACGCAGCGAGCGCAATCGCGATTGCGAACGGTCGCGGATCGACGCCCAGCTGTTGTGCGCTTGCGAATGCGATCGGGAACAGCAGCGCTGCGGCAGCATTGTTGGTGATCATCTCGGTCACGATCACCGTCGCGAGCACGAGTCCGAGCAGCGTGAGGTGCACGTTGCCGCCGCCAGTAATGGCGGAGAGCCACCCTGCGAGCTCCTTCGCGAGACCGGACTTGTCCATCGCCTCGCCGAGCGCAAACGACGCAGCGATCACGAGGATCGTGTCCATGTCGATCGAAGCACGCGCTTCCGCGGCGCTGAGCACGCCAAACGCGATGAGCAACACGACGCCGACCAGCGATGCCTGCAGCATCGGCAACACGCCAAGGCCTGCGACGCCGCAGACGCCGATCATCACGAGACCGACAAGCCACGCCTTCTTGCTCGCGGACGGCGCGGAGCCCTCCATCGACGTGATCATCA
>JBEELK010000016.1:0-45960 GCA_041168165.1 Planctomycetota bacterium
CGGTCGCGCGGATCGTCGACGAAGAACCCGAGGGCTGCCTCAGGCGCCGTCCGTTCGCCGAACTGCCAGAGCACACGCTCGTCGTCGCCGTCGCCGCACCACGCGCGCTGCAGCGAACCCGAATGCGCAAAGGCCCAACCGAAGCGGCCGCGCTCCGCGTCGATACAGAACCAACTCGCGCTGCCGAACTCGCGCGACAGCCGCTCCAGGGCCGACTCGACCGCGCTGAGCTCGCCCTTCTGCCACGCGTCCTCGCCGATCGCGCACACGTGCGCGCCGCGGCATGAAGCGACAAACAGCCCGTCCGCCGCGCGATCGAGACCGGATTCCCAGTCGCACGGCTGCGCAGTCCGCACGCCGAGGCAACGCGCGACGCTGCGTGCATCCGACGCCTGCACCGCGATCCACGCGATCGGCGCGCCGCGGCGCCGCGTCTTCTTCCGCGCGGGTTGTGCCACCACGGCGTCGGCCTGCGCCTTCTCTTCGTTGGCGCGATGGCGACGCATGATCTCGGACCAACGCGACAAGCCAAACCACACAAACGCGAGCAATGCGCAGACGACCAGCGTCGCGAGCGTCCATCCAATCCAAGGTTCCATGTCAGCGGTTCTCCTGCTCGACGCGTTCGGCGAGGACCGCGAGCGGCGGCAGCCCCCACTTTGCGCGTTCACTGTCCGTGGTCCGCGGATCGACCGCATACATGCTGCCGTCCGCGTTGCGGCACGTGCCGAACTTCTGCGGCTCGCCTGCGAGCACGCGCAGTCGGTCGTAGCAGCGCGCAGCGAGGGGCATGGCGTCCGCATGCTTGCCCGCGGCGCTGAGCGCCAGGTCGTGCGCGGCCTGCACCACTTTGGCGTCGTCCGAACGCAGCAGAACGTGCGCCGCCGCGCACTTCGCCTCGGGAGTCCGCACGCTGCCGTCGCGGCACAGCGACAGAGCCTGCGCGATCGCATCCGAACGCGGCAGCGTGCGCAGAGCCGCGAGAAGTTGTTCGGCGATCGGGTCCATCGGTTCGGCCATGCTGCCGCGGCGAAGCGCAGCGGTCCACACGCGCGCTCGGCGAGATGCGTCATCTAGGCTCTTCCGCCGGACCCGGGCTCCGGTGCATTCTTCTGCGCCACCTCGCCGCGAATGCGCGGCGCCGAAGATCCCGTGACGCTGCCAAGAACGACCTTCGTCCTCGCCTTGCTGGCATTGCTGCCTGCCGCGACATGCGCCAGTGGCGCGTATCGCATGCCGCCGTCCGCGCAAAGCAAGCGGACCGATGCCGTCGCGATCCCCGCGGACACGAAGCGGCTCGAAGTGCAGTTCCACGACGGGCTGTTTGCGATCGAGCACGCCGACGTGGCGTCGTGCGACATCGAGACGAGCCTGCAGGCCGACGACGCAGCGTCGCTCGCGGACTACGAGCAGGCGTCGGCTCCAGTGGTTGAGCATCGCGCGAACGATGGCGTGCTGACGATCCGCGTGGCGCTGCCGCCGGGCGCGCGCATGGATGCGGTTCGCAGCGCTTGGCGCGTGAAGGCCCCGCGCAATCTCGCGGTTCACGTCGCGACGCGCTGCGGCGCCGTGGTCGCGCGCGGCTACCAAGGCGAACTGCTCGTCGACGGCGGCAGCGGCGTCATCGAGGCGACGATGAACGGCGGCAGCGCTTCGCTCTCGACGACATCAGGCAGCCTGATCCTTCGCGGCGATTACGCGCGCGCATCCGTGCGCAGCGCGATCGGCCGCATCGACCTCGCGCTGCCGCCGAGCCGCATCGAGCCCGTCGACGTGCGCGCGCGCAACGAGAAGGGCGAAGTGTTCGTCGACGTCGGCAAGCAGCAACTATTCGAACTGCGCTTCCTCGGCGAACCGCACCTCGTGCGCTGCGATCCAGAAGTGCGCAACGCATGGATCGGGACGGAGACCGTGGACGGCTTCGCGTGGTCGCGCGGTCGGCTCGGCGACTTGACGAGCCCCACCTCGGGCGCGCTGTGGATCGAGTCGCAGTCGCCGGTCTACGTGCGGCAGTTGCCCGACAATCCGTTCGGCACGCCCGCCCCCGCGAAGTGATCGCCGCGCGGCGCGCGATCACTTCTGCAGCGCTGGCCGCAGCACATCCGCGAGCTTGCGCGCGATCCCGAGCGCGGCGTCGTTGTCGGTGACTTCGACGAGCGGCAAGCCGGCATCGCGCTCGGATCGCAGCACCGCGAGCAACGGCTCCGCCAACCCGTTGTCCGCGAGCAACACGAGCTTCGCGCCGATCTCGGCGCAGCCTGACTTCGCCTCTGCGATCGTCCGACGCAGCGCATCGGGCGACGAACGCGGAGCTCCGCTGCGATCTGGCGCATCCTCGTCGCGCGGCACGCCGAGCACGACGACCGCTGGCGCGAAGCCGCGGAAGAACCGCGAGAACATGCCCCACTGCTGCGACGCGTAGCCGTCTTCGGTCGGCAACGTCACCACTTCGACCGCGGGGCGCTTGGGGTCTTCGCCGCGCAACTCGCCGACCAACATGGACTCGACGTGGTCGGTGGGCGCAGCACCGCGCCGCCACAGCAATTGGCCGCCGAGCAAGAACACGCGCGACTGGCCTTGCTCCAGCGCAGTCTTGGTGTGGATCGAGATCGGTCCACGCACGCGCTGCGCGAGCGTCTCGGCCAAGGTCTCGCGCGCAGACTCGCCGAACGCCGCGTCGAGTTCGGGCGTCGCGGGGAATCGATGGCGAATCCCATCCACGACAATGCCCGACCAGAGCGAAGTGGCGACGAGGCCAACTGCGACGAGGCACAACGCTTTCGTTCGATGCGCGGACGCGAACACGAACGCGAGCGCGACCGGGATCCCGAGCAACGACGCAGTCTGTTCTTCGGACACGTCGAGTTGCGCAAGCGGCAGCAAGCACGGCGCAACCGCGACGCAGAACGCGAACGACGCAGAGACGAGGCCAGCTCCCGCGAGCAGCGCACGCACCGGCCCGCGACGCAGCGCCGCGGCGAGCGCGCCAAGCGCTGCGCCGACCGCGAGACCGAGCCAGTGCGGCGATATCTCGCTTGTGCGCGGAACGGGCAACACGTGCAACGTGCGGATCGCAACGGAGCCGCCGCGCGCGATCAGCGCGAGGCTGCCGTGATCGTCCTGCGCCGCGAAGTCGGGCAACGGCTTGTAGGCGACGCTGCCAGACAGCGTGCGGCCGCGCGCCTTCACCTGCACGCTCGCGGGCAACCCAGCGCCGATGCGCGCGCCGCCTGGCTCGCCCAACAACGCAGCGGTCGGCAATCGCCATGGCTCGCCGTCTTGCTTGGTCGACAGTCGCAGTGCGACGAATCGTCCGTGCGCCGGCAACGACACGCCCTGCAGGGGACGCGGCTCCACGCGGCGCAGCACGAAGTCGAGTTCTGCGCCTTCGCTGAGTTCGACGTCCGCCATCAAGTCGAAGTCTTCGCGCAGCATCGGCAACTCGAGCCACGACGACTCCGTGACCAAGAATGGCTCGCCAGCGCTCCGAGTCATGCGGAACGGCTCCACGTGAATGCCGACTTCGCCAGGCCGCGGCTCGGGCCTGCGACACTCCATCGCGAGATGTCCGGCGAGGAACCCGGCGCACGAGAGGATCACGAAGGCTGCGATGTCGGAGCGGCGCATGAGGTTGGGCGCGGGATGCTACTGCCGACGCGCGCGAGCAGCGATGTAGCGATGCAGCGATGCGCGATCGCCGCTAGTCTGCGCCGCGTGGCCCACCAAGAGCTCATCGCCGAACTTGCGGCGCTCCCGCACACGCTCGCTCCGCGCGCACGCATCGTCGTTCGCGATGGCGTGATCGAGTCCGTCGACACCCACGCGCCGTCGAAGGACGCGCGTTTCGTGCCCGGCACGCTGATGCCTGGATTCGTCGACCTGCAGGTCAATGGCGGCGGCGGCGCAAGTTGCCAGGAAGCGACCGAGGCGGCGCTCGTCGCGTGCGCACGCGCATGCGAAGCAGGCGGCGCGGCTGCGTTCTTGCCCACGGTCATCACCACGCCGTGGAAGGACCTGCTCGCGCAGGTCGAATCCATCGCGCGCTGGATCGCGTCGCGGCCGCGCGATGGCGCGGAGCCGCTCGGCATTCACGTCGAAGGGCCGTTCCTCGAAGTCGCGGGCGCGCACGACGCGGCGTCGATCTGCGATCCAACCGAGGAGCGCGTGGCGCAGTTGCTCACAGCAGGTCGCGGCGCGATCCGACTGGTGACGCTTGCGAGCAGCAAGCCCGGCGCCGCGCGCGCCGTGGCGCAACTGCGCGCGGCAGGAGTGACGGTGGCGCTCGGCCACGTGTCGGACACCAAAGGCTTCGCGGATTGCGTCGAAGCGGGCGCTTCGATGGCGACGCACTTGTTCAACGCGATGGGCGCGATCCACCACCGCAACCCTGGCATCGCGGGCCTCACGCTCGACGAACCGCGCTTGTCGTGCGGCCTCATCGTCGACGGCGTGCACGTGCACGCTGCGATGCTGCGCAACGCGATGTCGATCCTCGGCCAGGACCGCGCCGTGCTCGTCACGGACGCAACCGCCGCGATGGGCATGCCGGATGGCGAGTTCACGCTCGCGCAGTCGCGCGTCACGTCGAAGGGCGGCGTCGTGCGCGACGAGAAGGGCAGCCTCGCGGGCTCGGCGCTGACGATGTCGATGGCGGCGAAGAACCTGCTCGCGATGGTGCCGCATGCGTCGCCATTCACGTTGTCGCGTATCGCGAGCGCCAACCCCGCGGCGCTGATCGGTGCGCGCGGCTACGGCGCGATCCAGAAGGGCAACGTCGCGCGCTTCACCGTGCTCGGCAGCGACGGCAACTGCACGAGCTTGCGCTGCTGACCTGACGCGCTGGCTTCAGCGCAACAGTTCGCTGTGCGGGCGCCGGATCAATCCGCCCGTCAGTCGCTCGATCTCTTCGCCGAGCTTCGACGTCGCCGCGTCGAAGTCCGAATCGACCTCGATGCGACGTTCGCGCAAGAACAGGTCATGCGCCGCGCGCAGGCATTGCGGCTCCATGCACGGACCTTGCGCATGCACGAGGCGACGCAGCATGAGGTCCGAGAACGTCGATGCGGCAAGCGCGCGCATCGCGTGCATGGCCTCGACGCGCAAGAACGGACGATGCGGGCAGATCGGCTGCAGCGCGTGCTTGTCGCCGTTCGCCATCGCGCGAATCGCAGCAGCCTCGCTGCCGTGACGCCACCACAGCGGATCGAGCGGCTCGCGCGCGCCGCCGCCGCCGGGCAGCGCCTCGGTGCGCGTGCACGAATCGCGGCCGTCGATACCGAACACTTGCGCCACCACTCGCTCCGCGAACGCGCGATGCGTCGTGAGCTTGCCGCCGACTGCGGTGTGCAGCGCGCCGCCGCGCGACGCTTCTTGCACGAGGAACGCCTCGCGATTGATCGCGCCCGCGGGCCCCTTCTGCGCCGGCAACGAACGCCACCCGCAATACGCAAAGCGCACATCGCGCATCGTCGGCGCGGGATCGAGCATGTGCGCCAACGCATCGAGCAAGTAGCGAACGTCATCCTGCGGTGGCGTTGGCTCCTCTTCGGTCGGGCCTTCGTAGACGTCCGTCGTTCCCGTCAACGTGCCGTCGAGATGCGGCACGACGAACTGAATGCGCTTGTCGGGCAAGAACGCAGCCAGCGACGTCTCGCCCTTGCGCGCGTCGAGGATCAGGTGCGTGCCGCGGCTCGTGCGCACGAGGTCCGCACTGTCGAGGCCGAGCAGTCGACGCACGGCGTCGGCGCGCGGGCCCGCAGCATTGACGACGTGCGTTGCGTGCACCGCGACTTCCGCGCCCGTGAACGCATCGAGCAATCGCAGCGCGCCGTTCGCGTTGGCCCCCAGCAACTCGCAACCATTGGCCACCACCGCGCCCGCGGCATGCGCGGCGCGAACGTTGGCGAGCGTGAGTCGCGCGTCGCTCGTCGCAGCGTCGTAGTACTGCACCGCGCCGCGCAGGCCGTTGGTCCGAAGGCCTGGGAACGCGGCGATCGCTTCGCGCGCCGACATGCGACGCGGGCTCGGCATCGTGCTTCGGCCAGCGAGCCACGAATACGCATGCACGCCGATCCACGACAACAGGCGCGAGCCGCCGCTGTCGGGGAAGAACGGCAGCAACACCGGCAACGGACGCACGAGATGCGGAGCGAGCCGCAGCAAGCGTTCGCGCTCGTGCAGAGCCTCCTTCACCAGCGCGATGTTGCCCTGCTGCAAGTAGCGCAGGCCGCCGTGCACGAGCCGCGAACTGCGCGAACTTGTGCCAACTGCGAAGTCCGTCTTCTCGACGAGCAGCGTCGCGATGCGACGGCATGCGGCTTCGCGCGCGATCGCAGCGCCTTGAATGCCGCCGCCGATGATGACTAGGTCAAATCGCTTGCCGTCGAGTTGGCGGGGGTCGGTGCGCACGGGAAGTGTCGATGGGGACGGCTGCTCGGCTCGTTCAGCGGAGCTTCTGCTGCAGCTTCTTCCACTTGGATCGGCGTCCGGCCTGCTCCAACTCCAGCCCGGTCACTTCCTCGCCGTCCTTTGCAAAGCGGATCGTCGCCTGCACCTGCCGGTAGAAGAACTCGGTCGGCGACCGCGGCAGGATGCGCAGCGCCGTTTGCCCCGTGATCTGCGCGCGCAGCACGCTGCCTTCGCGCGTGACCGCGACCGCGATGCCCGGCTGCAATTCATAGATGCCGCAGAGCAGTTCGAGTTGATCGTCGGCAACCGCGATCGGCCTCTCGAACTTCAGCGGCTTGACGTCCGCGCCGCACAGCCGCCGCAGGATCAACTCGGCGACGGAATCGACGACCGAAGTCGCGGTGTTGGCGAGAATGCACACGGCGCGGCGATCCTCGGTGCGCACGAGCAACATCGAATGGAAGCCGCCGGTCTCGCCGTTGTGCCAGCGCGTCGTGCCATCCTTCGCGATGTGCCACCCGAGGCCGATCCCGAGCCCGCCCGGGATATCGCGCTGCTTCTCGCGCGCCATCGCCAACGAGTCCGCCGAGTTGGCGGCCGCAAGCACAGTCCACTGCGCGCGCGCGAACTTCAGCATGTCGGTCATCGACGAACGGATGCCGCCAGCAGGCGCGAAGGCCGCGAGGTTCCACGGCTGCACATACGCAAGGTCCGCGTTGCAACCGCTCGCCAGCGCAGCCGTCATCGAGCCCTGCAGCTCAATCGACGTGCGATCCATCGCGAGTGGCTTCAGCACGCGATCGTGCAGCAGTTGCTCGTACGAACTCGCTCCTGCGCGGTCGACCAGCAGTTGCCCGAGCAAGGCTGCGCCAAGGTTGCTGTACTCGTAGACGGTGCCTGGCTCGTTGCGCAGCATCGAACGGCACGATCCCTCGAAGAGCTCCTCTCGCGTGAACGCCGCATACGGATCGTCGCCGTGCGGAACCATGCCGTCGGGCAGCCGGGGCAGGCCGGACATGTGCGTCGCGAGGTTGACGATGCGGATCTGGTTCGCGTCGGTCTTTGGCAGCGTCTTGCCCTCGGGCATGTGCTGCTGCGCGAGGTCCAAGAGCGCGACTTCGCCGCGCGCGACCGCATGCGCGAGTAGCACGCCAGTGAACACCTTGGAGATCGAGCCGATCTCGAACAACGTGTCCGCATCCGGCGCGCCGTCGAGCTCGAGCCGCGCCTTGCCGTAGCCACGCACCTCGCGGCGATCGCCGTCGATCACGCCGACGACGAGTCCCATCGCCACTTCGGAGTCGATGAGCGGCCTGCAGAACTCGTCGAGCAGCGGCGCGAGCTCGACCTGCGACTGCGACTGCGGCTTCGCCGGTGCCTCGGACTGCGCGGCGAGGGCGGAGACGAACAGGACTGCGGAGACGGAAGCGGACGCGATGCGGCGCATGGCGCGATCGTGCCCGATCGCGCGCATCCGGTCACGCAGTGGGGAACGTTGCCCTCGCGCGACCGTCACTTCTTCCAGGCGAGTGACTGGCCTGCGGCGAGCAGACGCTCCGCGAGGGCTTCGTAGGGAACGTCCTGCACTGCGGAGTCCGCCGCGATCGCCATGTCGGCCGCGATCGCCGCCGACTGCGCGAGCACCATGAACACCGGCTCCATGCGGATCGACCCGTAGGCGATGTGCGTCGCCGACGCGCACACTGGAACGAGCAGGTTGTCGCACTGCGCGCGCTTGGGCACGAGCGAGCGGTAGCTGATGCCATAAGGCTTGGGCACCTTCACCTGCACGTCGCCTTCGTTGCGCACGAAGCCCTTCACGACGTGCCGACGCACGTTGTGGCTATCCATCGCGTAGGCGCCGAGACCAACCGGATCCGGCTCGACCTTCACGCTGTTGCAGTGCGCCTCGCACACGACGACTTCGCCGACGAGACGGCGCGCTTCGCGGATGTAGAGCAGCGGCGGCCAGTTGCCGTGCTCGACGAACTCGTCCTTCGCGAGCCCGAAGCGCGTGAACTCGTCGCGCACCGAGAACGGCACGCGCGGATGGTTGGCGAGCGTCCACATGAGGCCCTGCTGCCAGTTGCGATGCGCGTCGACGATGCGCGCGCGCTCTTCGTAGCCCGCCTCTGGGTAGCCGTAGTTGAGGCCGATCGCATCCGTCGAGAACGCGCCGTTGTTGTTGCTGTCGGTCTTGCGATTGGGCATGTGCACCGGATGCCACGGGGCCATGCGGTTGCCGGCGTCGAACCAGCGCAGCAACAGTTCGAATTCGCGCTCGTCGTAGTTCGCGGGCCGCGGCCACGCGACGCGGTTCTGCGGGTCGTCCGTCGCGCACAGGCGGTAGCAGTAGGCCTGCACACGCTTGTCGCCCGCTCCGTCCGGTTCGCTCGAGGCTGGCTCGACGCCCGGAAGCAGTCCACTCGAAGGATCGCCAGGGCGCACGTAGGGATCAACGTCCTGCGCGAACTGGTGCTTCGTCGCCTGCCAGACCGCGACGCCGTTCAACGTCTCGCCGTAGGCTGCGTTGGCTTCGCGGCCGACCGCGTAGTCACAACCGGCGGCGGCCAGCAGATCGCCTTCGTAGCTGCAGTCGAGAAACACGCGCGCGCGGATCACGCGGCCGTCTTCCATGCGAATCGAACGCAAGCGGGCGCCGTCCTTCTGGACGCCGCCTGCAGAACGGTCGATACGCGCCACGATCGGCTCGACGCGCGCGTCCTTCAGCATCGCTTCGAACTGCGCACTCGCGACGTGCGGTTCGAACGTGAACGCGACATCGCGGCCCTTCTCCTGGCCGCGACCGGGGAACTTCGCGCGCTCTTCGCGGGTCCAGTTGGCATCCTGGTCGTAGTGCTTGCGAACGCCGCGGTAGAAGTCACGCGCAAGCCCACCGATCGCTGCGTCGCGGCCGACATCCGTGGCGCCAAGGCCTGACGTCGTGAGCCCGCCGATCCAATGGTCGCAGTCGACCAGCGCGACGCTGCGCGACGAACGCGCGGCCTGCACCGCGGCGACGACGCCGGCAGAAGTCGCTCCGTAGACGCACACGTCGACCTCGACGGGCGGCGGCTCGGAACGGAACGACGCGCAGGAGGAGACGGCCGCAGCCAAGACGGCTGCGAGCCACGCACGACGGGTAATCACGTCCATCACGCTTTGGGTTCGGATCCAGCTTCGCCGTTGCCTTCGACGGCGCGGCGCAACTCTTCGACACGGTCCTGCAGCTCGAGCAGATCGCGCTGCGCAGCCATCAAGCGGATCCACTTGCGCTTCTCCACGAGCGGATAGCCCATGTAGTCGCCGGCTTCCTCGACGTCGAACAGCACACACGAGTTGCCGCCGATGCGCACGTCGTCGCCGATCTTGCGATGACCTCCGATCGACACGTGGCCCGCCATCGTCACGCGGTCGCCGAACACCGTGCTGCCCGCGACAAAGGTCGCGCCCGCGAACGCGCCGTCTTCGCCGACGACGCAGTTGTGACCAAAGTGGCAGAGGTTGTCGATCTTGGTGCGCGCGCCGATCTTGGTGTCGCCGATGGCGCCGCGGTCGATCGTGCAATTCGCGCCGATCTCGACGTCGTCGTCGATGCGAACCGAGCCGAGCTGGGGCACCTTGGCCCACTTCGCGCCGTCGCGCGCGTAGCCAAATCCGTCGCTGCCGATGACCGCGCCCGAATGGATGACGACGCGGTCGCCGAGCGAGAGCCCGTGGTAGCACACAACGCGCGGATAGAGCACGCAGTCGCGGCCAATCTTGGTGCCGTCGCCGACGAAGGCGCCAGCCATGATCACCGTGCCGGCGCCGACCTTGACCTTGCCGAGCACCGCGTTGGGCCCGATCTCGACGGGCGCTTCGAGTTGCGCCTCGGGGTGCACGGTCGCCGTCGGGTGGATCGAGTGCTGCTTCGCGCGAGGAACTGGGTGGAAGTGCAGCGCGACCTTCGCGAACGCAAGACCGACATCCTCGACGACGATCTGCGCCGCCTGGGTGTCGAGTTCTTCGTAGACGATCAACGCGCCGAGCTGCGTCGTGCGCGCGGCATCGCGATACTTGGCATCGCGCACGAAGCCGATGCGATCCTCTCCCGCCATGCGCAAGTCGGCCACGCCGACGATCGGCAGCGCGCCATTGCCGACAAAGCGGCCGCCGAGCAAGGCGGCCAGCGAAGACACCGTCTCCGTCATCTCGAAGTCCGTATAGGTAAGGTTGCGAGCTTTGCCGCAGCTTCGCGCAGGCGATCTTGCGGCCAATTCGGATCGTAGGCAATGCCGTCGCCGATCGAACGGAAAAGGGCGGCGCCCGCAGCGTTGCGAACGCCTTCGTCTTCGTCGACTAGGCCATTGCCCAACGCATCGAGCGAGCCTTCGTCGACGCGACCCGCGATCGCAACCATCAACGCCTGACGCTGCACAGCAGGTCCATCGAGCAAGGATCGCATCGCTGCAGTCGCGGGCAAGTCCGCGCGCCAAATGCGCACCAAGTCCTTCTGCGCGGAGCGGCGCGCCAACTGCGCATTCGCGGCTTCGAGCACGAACGGATCCGCCAACTCGCGCAGCGCGGACAGCGCGCCGTTCGACAACTCTGCGCGCCCCCACTCGTCCACCAGCGCGCGAGCGCACCTCGACCCATGCAGCGTACGCAGCGCCACGGCGAGCGGGCCCTCTTGCACCGCAAGCTCGCACAATCGCGAGCCCGACGGCAACCGCGCGAAGTCCTCGATCGGCGATCGTGGCTGCGAGCCCTCGAGCACGTCGCGAAGGAGCGGCGATGCGACCTCGTACAACGATGGATCGATCGACAACGCGGCGTTCGCAGCAGCGCGGCGTTCCTTGAGTCGCTGCCCCAAGCGGTCCGGCAAGGCGAGCGCCGCTTGCAGCACAGGCGACGGACAGCCAAACGGGAGGAAGCGCGCTGCCATCGCAGCCGCATTCGCGACCTGCTCTGGCACAGCGCGATCCGCTGCGAGGATCGCAAGCTCGGCGCGTCGCACGCGCAGCTGCACCAATTCTCGCCGCAGCAGCACGCTGCCAGGCGCCGCGCGCACCGCGTTGGCGAGCGCCGCATCCGCCGCCGGCCACGCGGCAGCGTCGTCGGATAGTGCATCGAGTCGCGCGGACCAACACGCAGGGAGCAATCGCGACGGGATCGAACGGAGCACGCGCAAGTTGCCTGCAAGGTTGCCCTCGCCGCCATGCTCGTTGGCCAGCCGCGACAACGCGCGCAGTTCGGCGTCGCGCATCGGTTGTCCGTGCGGCATGGCATCGAGGACGAGCGCGTCGTCGAGGTCTTGCGGCGATCCGATCCCAGCTGCGTGCAATCGCCAGCGCGCGTCGAGTGAAAGCTGCGCAAAGCGCTGCTCCACTGCGCGCGAGTCAGGCGCGCGCGTGAGGCACGCGACGATCGCCGTTCGATCGCTGACAACCACGCGGCAGAACGGATGCGCGTTCGATGCGGCGGACAACACTGCCGCGACCAAGCGCGGGCTCGCGCGATCCAACGCGAACGCGAATACCACCGGCCCGTCGCCGGCGACCCGGCGCATGGCAGCGTGCTCCTCGATGGTTGCGCGCAGCGAACTCGCGGCACCGAACAAAGTCGCGTCCACGACCGCGCCGCACGCGGACGTCGCCGTCATGCGCAGCAACGCGCGAGCGCCCACTTCGACGCAATTTGACGCAACCGCCGGCACCAACGTGCCCCGCGCTGGCCCATCGACGTCGAGCCGCGGCCGAAGCAAGACCACATCCGCACACGGTTCCGCGCACCACGAGACCGGCAACCCAAATGCGCGGGCGGACTCCGCGAAGGCGCCAACGCCTTGGTCCACGTTCGCGATGGGCCGCTCTCCAGAGCCATAGAGCGCGACCATCGCCGCAACGAGGTCTGCGTGATGACGCCGCGGGCCAGCGCGGTCCGCTTCGCGGCCGCGGACGCACAAGACGACATCCTGTGTGCGCGGATCCCACGAGCCGCGAGCGACGCCGATGGCAGACAGCGGTCGTTCGCCGGCGTCGCCACCGGATGCGTTGGCAATCGCGGGCGCAGCAGAGTGCGCGATCGCAACCGAAGCACCGACGACGAACGCGATCCATCCCGACGCAGTCCAGCGGATCGACAACGCACCGACGCATGCGGTCAGCGCTGCGATCGCGCAACTTGGGGACCATCCGAAATGCGCGGCGTATCCGGTCGCCACCGCGCCGATACCGAAGGCCCAGGCGGCGCGTCGCCTCGATGCCGAGAGCGCCGAGACACACAGTAGGGAAGCAGCGATCGCGACGCAGACGATCGCTGCCGCGGCAGACCCGGAGCCCGCCGCATACGCGCAGATCGCCGATGCGGTGGCCGCGGCGCTGCGGCGCAGGCCACCGCCATTGCCATGGCCATTGCCACTGCCGAGCCACGGCGCGATGCAGCAACCGAGTGCGACCGCTACGCAGGCCGCCCAACCTGCGTCGATGAGCGGCCAAGCTACTGGCATCGGGCCCGCGCCATAGGGCATCGCCAAACTCCACGCTGCAATCCCGCCCGCGATGGACGCATGCGCGACGCTTGCCTCCGAAGCGCCCACTGCCTTCACAACGTGGGAGTTGGTCCGAGCCCCGACGAACGCGAACGCGAACGCCATTCCAGAGCAGCCGATCGCCTCAGGCCACGACACTCCTGGGGCCATCTCGGCACAGACACTCGCGACCGCTGCGCCAAGCGCGCCTCGCAGCCAGACCATGGAACCACTTCCATCGCCGCGCGCAGTTGCCAAGTCCCATCGACGCGCGAACTCCAGCCCACACGCTGCCACCGGCCCCGAGAGCACGACCATACCGACCCACCAACCGGCACCCTCCGCACCATCCGCCACGGCAATCGCCATCGCCGACACCGCGACGAGCGCGGCAGACGCGAACGGAGCCCGCGAGATGCGACCTGGTTGCGGCACCCAACGGGGCGCCACAGCAAACGGCAGCCATGCCGAGGCGAACACGATCCACGTCTCCAACGCGCCGAGCCCGGACGTTCCCCACCACGCCGAGAAGAGCGAGGCCGCCGCCACCACCCACAACGCGGCCCCGAATCCCAACGCGAAGTCAGCCGCCAGCGACACAGCGCGCCCGGCTCCCGTGAGACGGGAATCCGGCAGCGATTGCGGGGCGACCGAGAGGAGCGACATCGGCCACAACATAGAACGAGAGAAGGACTTGCGAACCCCCACCCGCACCGCCAGACCGCATCCACCCCCTACTGATGAACGGAGTGGCCTGCCCCAAAAACTGGTGGCTATGCGCGGCGCTCACCCAGGGCGAAGACGGCTCCGCCCGCCGCAAAACGACAAAGCACACTCCGTTGTGCAGCTAGGCGGGGGAGTCTGTGCGCGATCTGCAAGACCTTCCTGGATCGCCGCTTACGACAAGCAGCGCATCGACCACCCCACCACTCCGCCGCCGCCACCGCCTCTTCAGGCGACCCCGTCCAACTCACGCAGCGTCGCGATCACGGCCCCCGGCTCCTTGCACTCCAGAAGCCGTTGCCGCACATCGGCCCGCGCCAGCATGCGCGCGATCTCGGCCAGCGTCTTGATGTGCGTCAGCTTCTTGTGCCGCGGATAGATCAACGCGACGAGGATCTGGGCAGGCTTCTTGTCGACGGCCTCGAACGGGATGCCGTCGGGCGCGAGCGCGAGCACCGCGATCAGTTCGTCCAAGCCATCGACTGCCGCGTGCGGGATCGCGATCCCGTGCTCCATGCCGGTCGACATGCTGCGCTCGCGAGCGACGAGCGCCTGCTCGATGGTTGCGACCATCGACTCTGCGCATCGACCGGCACGCTGCGGCACGCGCGCGATGAGCGACAGCGCTTGCCACTTGTCGGCGGCTCGCAGCGGCACCTCGACGAGGTCCTGCACGATGAGTTCGGACAGCTTCATGCGCGCATCGGGCCTGCATGCGAAGTCACCTTCGCACTGGCGGGCGGACATCAAAGCCGCGACCTCTAGGCGCGCAACCGCAAAGTCCGAAACCGAGAGTTCGCGCTTCCTTGCGACTCTCAAGCGAAATAAAAACGCACGACCCCATGTCGGAGGGAACCAGACCATCGCGGTCTCGCCTCCGGCCCATGCAGCAGGAAACCAAGCCGATGTCCGAATCGATCCGCCGCCCGTCGCGCGCCCATGCCGTTGCCTTGACCGCTGCCGTGTCCGCCGCCGTCCGGCGAGTTGCGATGTGCGCGATGGTGCCAGCGATGGCCGCAGTGCTGAGCCTTTGCGCAGAAGCGCAGACGCCGCCTGTGAACCAAGTCGGCGCGGGTGCGCAAGGCCAAGCGGGCGCGGGCGCGCAAGGCCAGGAACCTGGCGCCAAGCCGCGTATGGAAGTGCAGGGCGACAAGATCGTCTTCTCCATGAGCGAGACCTCGGGCATGGAGCTCAAGGAGTTCGTGAAGTGGGCGCAGGAGATGACGGGCAAGCGCTTCTTCGTCAACGAAGGCGAGTTGCAGCAGAGCCCGAGCGGCACGCGCGTGAGCTTCCTCGGCACGTTCCGCTTCAACCGCGAGACGTTCCTCACCGAGTTCTTCGGCTTCTTCCAGACGATGCTCTACATCAAGGGCTTCGCGCTGCTGCCACGCGGCACCGGCGACCAGGAGCTGCTAGAGATCGTCTCGATGACCGGCCAGCGCGCGCGCGACGTCAACAGCAGCGCTCGCTACGTCTCGCTGGACTCGATCGAAGAGTATCGGAGCCAGACCGGCGTCCCGATCATGACGACGATCCAGCTGAAGAACATCAACGCGAACATCGCGCAAAACGCGCTGCGTCCGTTCTTCGCGCAAGCTGGCGCCGCGGCGGGTGCATCGAGCCTGTTGTTCGGCACGGCAGGCAACAACTCGTCGCTGCTGCTGCAGGGCTTCGGCCCGCAGGTCTACGACGCAGTGAAGTTGCTGCAGCTCGTCGACAAGCCGATCGACACGCCGCAACTCGTCACGCAGGTCCAAGAACTCGAGCACGCTGCGCCAGAAGAGCTGGAGCCGATCATCACGGAGATCCTCGACCAGCGCGCGCGCCAGCGTCAGCAAGCGCTCGCGGAGTCGGGCCAAGCGGGCGCTTCGGGCGCGCCGCTCCAAGCCGGCGGCCAGAGCCAGATGAAGGTCGTCGTCAATCCAGCGCTGAAGGCGCTGGTGCTCTCGGGCACGAGCGAGCAAGTGCGCGAGGCGCTCGAACTGATCGCCCGGCTCGACGTGCCGCCGGAGCCGTTCGACGGCCAAGCGTCGGTGATCCCGCTGAAGAACGTGCTCGCCGAAGACCTGCAACGCACGCTCAACGAGTTCGTCGCGGAAGACCAGCGCGCCGACCAGCAAGCGCAAGCCGGCGCGCCCGGCGCCGGTGCGACGCGCCGTCCGCGCCCGACCGTCATCCGCGTGCACAAGGAGAGCAACAGCCTGCTGATCTCCGCTGCAGCGACGAAGTACAAGCAGATCGTCGGCCTCATCGACGAACTCGATAAGCGTCAGCCGCAAGTGCTCATCGAATGCGCGCTCGTCGAGCTGACCACGGGCGACCTCGATCGCTTCGGCGTCGAACTCGGCCTGATCGACCTCAAGGAGAACGGCGACTTCACGCGCGGCTTCGGCTTCTCGAACTTCGGCCTGTCGACGTTCACGGACCAGGACGACGACGGCATCCCGGATACGCGCCTGCCTGACTTCGACAACCCGCTGCAGGGCGTCACGGGCGGCATCATCAGCGGCGGCGACTTCGCAGTGCCGTTGCTCCTCAACATGCTGTCGACCGACGACCGCGCGAACATCCTGTCGATGCCGAGCGTGTTGGTGAACAACAACTCGCCTGCGACGGTGACCACAGAAGAAGAGCGCCCGACGCTGACGCAGAACCAAGGCAACGCCACGACGCAGTCCGGCGTCGGCACGCCGCGTAACGCAGGTATCACGCTCGACATCTCGCCGACGATCAGCAAGAACAACTACCTGCGCCTCAACATCAGCCTCGAGGTCTCGCGCTTCATCGGCGCGTTCGACCCCAACTCGCCGACCGGCGGCGGCATCGTCGTTCGCCGCACGATCCAGACGCAGGTCACGATGCCGAGCGGCGACACGATGGTGCTCGGCGGCGTCATCGACGACCAAGAGTCGCACAACGAGCGCGGCATCCCGTTCCTCAAGGACCTGCCGCTGATCGGCTTCCTGTTCCGCAGCAGCGACGACACGCAGAACAAGACGAACCTCTACTTCTTCGTGACGCCGACGATCCTCGACGAGGATGACTTCGACGACCTCTGGCAGTTGAGCCTGCAGAAGAAGATGGAGGCCGATCGATACATCGGCACTCGCCGCTTGCGCATCATCGATCGCAAGTGGACCAGCTCGACCTCTGCGCAAGCGCGCACTCTCGAGGACACCGGCACGACGATCGAAGACCTCGACGCGCTCAGCGAGAACGAGATGCCTCATTACCACCGTCCCGATCGCCAGCAGAAGAAGGCCTCGGCGCCGACTGGCCCCGTCACCCCCACCCAAGGCCAGTGAGCCGCTGACATGCTGCAGGATCGAATTCGCGAAGGGCTGCTCCGCAAGGCGGGGCTGACCCAGGGACAGATCGACGAAGCGCTCGCAGCAGAGCGCGAAACGGGCATGGGCCTCGACCAGGTCCTCATCTCGCGCAACTTGTTGCCCGAGACGAAGTGCCTGCAGTTCTTCGGCGAGTTCCTCGGCATGGAGTTCCGGCCGAGCCTCGAAGGCGTCCCTGCGGCGTCGGACTTCATCCACAAGGTGCCAGTCCAGTTCGCGCGCACGCACGGCCTCGTGGCGATCGGCGCGCGCGACGGCGTGATGCAGGTCGCGACGAGCAAGCCGCTCGACGTCCAGCCGATGGACGACCTCGCGACGATGCTGCGTTGCGAAGTCGAAGCAGTGCTCACGCTGCGGTCGGAGGTGACCAGCCTCATCAACCGCGCCTACCGCCACAAGGCAGACGGCGTCGACGAAGCCCTCGAGGACATCGAGGACACCGACATCGTCGCGGTCGCCGACCAGATCCAGGAGAGCGAAGACCTCCTCGATCAGAACAAGGCGCCGGTCATCAAGCTGGTGAACATGCTGCTGTTCCAGGCGCTCAAGCTGCGCGCCTCGGACATCCACCTGCAGCCCTATGCCGACCGCCTCCAGGTCCGCATGCGCATCGACGGCGTGCTCTACGACATGGAGTCGATCCCCAAGCGCGCGCAGGAAGCGATCGTCAGCCGCGTGAAGGTCATGGGCAAGATGGACATCGCCGAGCGCCGTCTGCCGCAGGACGGCCGCGCGTCCATCCGCATCGGTGACGGCGACGTGGACGTGCGCATCAGCTCCGTGCCGGTCACGAGCGGCGAGCGCATCGTGTTCCGCATCCTCGACAAGACGACCAAGATCTACAGCCTCGAGCAGATCGGTCTGTCGGAGGACAACCAGCGCACGATCAAGCGCTACATCAACTACTCGCACGGCATCATCTTCGTGACGGGCCCGACGGGCTCTGGCAAGACGACGACGCTCTACGCGTGCCTTGACGCGATCAACGCGCCCGACCTCAACATCCTGACGATCGAAGACCCAGTCGAATACAACCTCGACGGCATCTCGCAGGTGCAGGTCAACGTGAAGAAGGGCCTGACGTTCGCCAACGGTCTGCGCAGCTTCTTGCGTCAGGACCCGGACGTCATGATGGTCGGCGAAGTGCGCGACAACGAGACCGCGGACATCGCGATCCGCGCAGCGCTCACTGGCCACTTGGTGTTCTCGACGGTGCATACCAACGACTCCGCGTCGACGGTCACGCGCCTCATCGACATCGGCGTCGAGCCCTACCTCGTCTCCTCATCGATGCTGCTGGTCGTGGCGCAGCGCCTGTTGCGCACCGTGTGCAGCAACTGCAAGGAGCCGGTCGAGCCCGACGAGCAGATGCTCTTCCACCTCGAAGACCTCAAGCTGACCAAGGACCAGTTCAAGGACGGCAAGCTGATGGTCGGCAAGGGTTGCGACGAGTGCTTCCACTCGGGCTACTCGGGCCGCACCGCCATCTACGAAGTCATGCCGATCGACAGCGCCGTGCAGGAGCAGATCGTTCGCAAGGCGACCGCAAGCGAGATCAAACGCTCGGCGCTGGAGCGCGGACTCCGCACGCTGCGCATGGACGGTGTCGACAAGTTGCTTGCGGGCATGACGACGCCCGACGAAGTGCTGCGCGTCACGCAGCTCGACGTCACGTGAACCAGAAAGCGAGCCACTGAGCCGTGCCCATCTTCGAATACAAGGCGATCGGTCCCGGCAACGCGGCCAAGAAGGGGCTCATCGACGCGGACACTCCGCGCGATGCGCGCCTCAGACTCAAAAAGGAAGGCCTCTACGTCACGGACATCCGTGAGAAGCAGAAGGAAGGCCAACGCCGTCTGCAGATCCGTGGTGTCACCGGCATCACGACGGTCAACAAGCAGCGCATGGAGCAGATCGCCGCGGTGACGCGCCAAATGGCGTCGCTGCTGCAAGCGGGCATTCCGCTCGCCGAAACGTTGCGCATGGTGATCGAGCAGTCGCCGGACAAGCGGATCGAGACCGCCTTCCGCGACATCCGCGAAAAGGTGACGCAGGGCATGCCGTTTGGTGACGCGGTGCTACAGCACCCGGCCTACTTCACCGACCTCTACTCCAACATGGTCAAGGCCGGCGAATCGTCCGGCGCGCTGGAGAAGGTGCTCGGCCGCCTCGCGGGCTTCTTGCAGGCGCAGACCCGCCTCAAGAACAAGGTCGGCGCCGCGCTGATCTATCCGACCGTGATGGTGTGCGTCGGCATCGTTGTCGTGGCGGTGCTGATGACGTTCGTCGTCCCCAATGTGACCAAGTTGATCCAAAAGCGCGGCCAGGACCTGCCGCTGCCGACCGAGATCCTGATCACGACGTCGAACTTCCTCGTCAACTACTGGCTGGTCGTGTTGATGGGCCTCTTGGTGCTCGTGATCGGGTTCCAGATGTTCATCAACTCCGACAAGGGCAGCCTCGCGTGGGACCGCTTCAAGCTGTCCGTGCCCATCTTCGGCGACCTGATGCGCAAGCAGTCGATGGCGCGCTTCTCGATCACGCTCTCGACGCTGCTGCGTTCAGGCGTGCCGGCGCTGCAAGCGATCGCCGTGACGCGCAACGTGCTCGACAACAAGGTCCTGAAGAACGCGTTGCAGGACGTGCACGACAGGGTGCTCGAAGGCGCGGACATCAGCACGCCGATGAAGACCAGCGGCGCGTTCCCGCCCACGGTGGCCTACATGGTCGGCGTCGGTGAGCAGGCGGGCAATCTCGAGGAGATGCTCGAGCGCGTGGCTGCGACGTATGACGAAGAGGTCGACCTCGCGACGTCGAAGCTGACGTCGCTGATCGAACCGCTGATCATCGTCATGCTGGCCGTCGTCGTCGCAGGCATCGTGATCGCCATCGTCATGCCGCTGCTGCAACTGCAGCGGACGTGAAGTCGATGCGCAGCGCCTCGCGACTCCTCGCGATCGCTGCGTCGATCGGCCTCGCTGCCGCTCCCATCGCGGCACAGCAGCGTTGGATCGCGAACGGCCCCGATCGCGGGCTGCCCGCGCCCGAAGCCAAATGGCTACCCTACGACGCAGACCTCGCGCACCCGGCCAACCGGATCTTCGCGTCGACGTTCCTCGTCGAACTCGTTCCTGCAGAAGTCGGCGCGGCGCTGCCCGCAGAAGCCGAGAACGCCGCCGCGCACGGCGCCGACGCGCGACACTTCGGCAAGCGACCGGGAGAGGAACGCGATCGCCGGCTGTTCGGCGGCGACGCGCTACAGCTGCCGCGTGAGTCGTTCTCTGCGGCAGAATCGAAGGAACTGATCGCCGCGCTCGAATCACTGCGAGGCGAACCGCTCGCGGCGCTGCGCAAGTCGACGTTCGCGTGCGTCTGGCTGCAGAACGACATCCTGCGCCTCGCGCGTCGCCTGCTCGACACCGATGCCAATCCTGAGCTGCTAGCGCCGCTGCTGAGCGCAGCGAGGGACCTCGCCTTGCCGCGCGCGCAACTGCTCGACTCCGAGCTCGCGACGTTCTCGCCGAAGGACCTCGCAGCCGTGGAACCGACGATCGATCCGGGCCGCCTCGTCGAGGTCGAACGTCGGTCGACGCGGCTGTTCGACGCCGAACGCACACTGCTGTGGTCACGGGTG
Organism: Planctomycetota bacterium; assembly: GCA_041168165.1. Lineage (GTDB taxonomy): Bacteria > Planctomycetota > UBA1135 > UBA1135 > UBA2386 > SXPK01. The sequence continues at coordinate 20,624 of JBEELK010000016.1, forward strand.
TTCTTCCAGTGGCCCGACACGGATGGTCGCGACTTCACCGAAGAGCTCGCGGCGATCGCAGCGGGATCGGAGCCGAAGGTCCCCGCCGGCGCGCGCGCAGTGCTCGTCCAAGGCATCGTCGCGCTCGACGACCGGGGCGCGCCGTGCGCGACGCCGCTCGCGATCGACGTGCGTCTCCAGCAGTTCGTCGGCGACGCCGACCCCGCGGCCGCGATGGCCACCACCACGCGCGACGGCGTCGACTTCCGCGTGCTCTGGCTCGAACGAGAGACCCTGCGGACGAAGGGCGGACGCGTGTCCCTGCGCGACTTCCGCGAGGTCGACGACGAAGACCAGGTCCTGTTCCGCGACTACGGATCGCTCAAACACACGACCGTCGGCGCGCAGTGCACGCTGTGCCATCGCGTGAGCGGGACGCCCGAGCCAGAGCTCGCAGGCTTCCCGTTGTTGCGCAAGACGGCGCAGCCTCGCGTGGCGTCGTCGCCCGTGGCGCGGCTCGAACTTGCCGAACGCGAGTTCGTGAAGTTCCTCGCCGCGCTCGCTTCCGCCGCAAAGCGGAAGTCCGTCACCACGCGGTAGCGACGCGCAGCGCAGCCTCGGCGCGCAGCAACGTAGCCGTGCGCACCGGCCCCTCCGCCAGCATGCTCGCAGCCACCACCGCATCCTCAGGACGCCCGCAACGCAGCGCGACATCGACGGCAGCCTGTAGCAACTCTGCGCGCCGCGGACCTTGCAGCGGATCGCGATCGACGATGCGCGCGACAAAGTCATGCAGCGGCTTGTCGACTCGCAGCAACTCAAACCTCGTGTGCCCGTGCGTCGTCTCGCCGCCGGGCCGCTTGCCGAGGCTCGCAAACGCCTCGACGCCTTGCCCGAAGTACTCCGCCTCGTTGGTCGCCGCGTAGTAGTCGAGGAAGCGTCCGTGCTCGCGCGCTTCGTGGTAGAGCTCGCGGATGCGCGCCTGGTCCACCTGCTTCAGCGCGTAGTAGTGCACCTGATGGGCGATCTCGTGCACGAGCGTGTCGAAGCCAAACTGCGCTGCGTCGTCGAGCGCCTCGATGCCCGTCGCAGCAGTGAGCCCGCCGATGCCGCGCACGTCATCCCACACGCGCCCATCGAACGTGCGCTTGCCGCGCAACATCGCACGCGATTCTGCATCGGTCGTGCGATCGAGTTCGAGCAACAAGTCGTGGCGGCCGCCGATCACGAGCATGCGCGCGAGTCGGCTGCCAAACAGCGCCATCGTGCGATCCACGACGGCCTTTCGTTCGCCGGACAGCGTCGCATACGCAGGCAAGAACTCGGCGATCGGCACGTCGCGCAGGTCGGGCATCTCCAACGCGGACCGCATGCGCGTGAACGCCTCGTCGCGCAGCGCCATGCTCGCGAACGCGCGTTGCTGCAGCAGAGCTTCGCCGAGCAAGCGATGCGCGACGGGGTTATCCGCATCGCGCGCAACCTCGTCAGCAAGACAACGGATCGCAGGCTCCAACTCACCGCGTTGCATGCACGCAACGGCGATCCGCAGCGATGCGCCGATCGACACTTCGCGCGGCGCGGACAAGCCTGACCCAAGGCGCAGGTGCGCTTCCGCATGCAACGGATCTCGGGCGATCACATCGCGATAGATGCGCGCCGCGTCGTCAGTGCGCTGCACGCGAAACAGCGACGAAGCTTGCGCCGCGAGCAACTGCGGGCCGGGCTCGGAGATGCGGGCCACGTATTCTTCCGCCGTCACCGTCGCGAGATCGAACATGCGGGCACGAATGCGAGCGCGCACCGCCAGCGTCATCGCGGGCTCCGACAACGCATCCGTCGTCAGCGCCTGTTCTGCATAGGCGAGCGCGATCTTCGCGCGGCCGAGCAGCAGATGCGCGCGGCCAAGGCCGATGCGCGCTTCCTCGTGCACGGGAGATGCGAGCAACGCATCCTGGAACGCTCGCCACGAAACCACGGGATCCTCGACCTCGAGCGCGCGTTCGCCAGCGCGCACCAATGCATCGAGCGGATCCGACTCCCCCATCGGGGCTGGATGCTGCGCGGAGAGCGGCTGACCACAGACCAAAGCGCACGCGCCTGCAACAAGGGCAAGCCATGGGCGGCGGCGAGCAGTTGCTCGCAAGGTCTTGAGTGCGGTGGCCACGGAAGTTCGCCTTCCGTTTTCGGCCGTTGCCGCGGGCCGCCTGCATGCCCGCCGCGAATGCGCAGCGGGCGCGGTGCCATGGGGCCGACAGCGCTTGCCGTCGGCAAGTCGCTCACTGACGCGGAGCGAGAACCTCGACCTTCTCGACGTCGAGCACGCGCAGGCTCTCGAAGTTGGGGCGACGGCTCGCGCCGATCAGGCCCACTTCGCAATCGACGAACAGGCTGAGGTCGTAGCGGCCGCTCTGGCACGTGACCTCGAACAACTGCTTGCCGCCCTTCTCGACGATGTAGCGGCCCGGGCCGGTGAAGCCCTTGGTCCAGCGCAAGAACCCAACCGCTTGGAAGCGATCGAGCGCGTCCGGAACGATGACCGGCGGAACATCCCGCACGCCTTCCACCGGCTTCGGCTGCGCATCGCGCGCCGCCGTCGCTTCGACGACCCACTGTTGCGCGCCGACGCGGCGCTTCAACTCTTCGGCCATCGGCTTCAGCTCGGCATCGCCTTGCACTTGCGCAAGCAATTCGTCCGTCGCGGCGGCGATGCCCTCGAACTTCTGCTCGCGCGGCGACTTCTTGAGCTCCTTGCTGAAGTCCGTCTGGATCGCAGCGAGCTTCTCGCGGCGCTCCGCACGAATCTTGAGAGCCTCAGCAGCCTTAGCGATCGATTCGATGCGCGCGCCCACTTCGCCCTTCTGCGTCTTCTCGAACTCGGCGTGCGCGAGCGTCATCGTGTCCGGCGGGTTATCGAAGACCTGGATCTCGGTCTCCAGCACCCAGCACGACGAGCCAGCGTTGCGCACCTTCCACCAGTCGTCCTGCTCGCCGACGACCCACAGCTCCGCGCCTTCGACGAGCGTGGAGACCGGAGCCTCACCCGACTTCGGGCGATAGCGGAACGCGACGCTCTTGCTCTTGATCGCGACCTTGCCTTCGGCCGTCGGCTCGTTGGCGAAGTTCTTGTGCACGTAGCCAATCGGGCCGATCGGCAGCAGCACTTCGCGGAAGCCTGCGTCACTGCGACCGACGCGCACGACCGCGTCCTTGTTGAGCGAGCCTTCGTAGACCGGCGAGTTGGCCGTCGGCCACACGCGCAAGCTTGCGCTCGCAGCGATCACGCTCGCCATCGGGCTGCCTTGCGTAACGGCCGCGGCTGGCGCGGGCGTGGAAGCCGCAGGCGTTGCAGCCGGCGTGGTGCCGGTCGCGGACGGAGCCGGCGCTTGCTGCTCCGCGGGGACCGCGGGCGCTGGCGTCGACGGAGTCGTCGACGAGGACTGCGGCGCGTCCTGCGCGAGCAAAGCTCCCGCAAACGCGACGACGAGGACAGGAATGGCACGACCGAGCACAGGATGCAGACACATGGGAGTAGCCTCCGAGACCTTCGCGCGCGGCGTGTAACCGGGGACCAATCCGGCTCCGCGAGCGAGGGGGCACCATACCGGGGAGCAGGGGACGCGCAACGCCAACTCTGCCGCAGATTGGGGCAGAACGGCCGCCCCATACCAGGAATGGCGCAACCTGGGCTCCCGGGCCGCTGCGTGTCGCGCCCGCTCACTTGGGATGTGCGCGCCTCCTTCGCGCCGTTGTGGCTACCATCCCGCGCCTCATGCTGTCCCACGAACCGCCCTGGCTGCCGCGCGCGCTGCAAGCCCTCGACATCCGGCGCGGGGAACGGCTGCTGCTGTGCCTGCCCGGGAGCGACGAGATCGCGGTCGCCGTGCGCAGCGCGCTCGGAAGCGGCGGAAGCCTGACGGTGATCGAACCCCGGCGCGCAGCGGCAGATGCGATCGCCCGGGCCCTTCCGGAAGCGACCGTGGCGCTGGCCGACGTGCAGCCGGGATTCCGGGTCGGCTCGTTCGATGCGGTGCTCGCGCTGCCGTTCGCGCCGCCGCCGCGCGACGCCGCGGTCTGGGCCGCGTTCGTCGCCGCCAACCTGCGCCCCGGCGGCCGCTTCGTCGTGGACTTGCCCGCGCCCGTCCCGATGCCCGACGTGCTGGAGGCCGCGCGCGACGCCCGCCTGCCGTGCGCCGATTTTCTCGCCGAGCATTGGACGGGCCCCGACGCCGACGAACTCGCGAAGTGCCTCCGCGCGCAGGGCCTGCGCCGCGCCGAGACCCTGCTCGGCACGCACTTGGTCCTGTTCGCATCGCCCTTCGAGATCACCGACGTGCTCGCGGCCGAACTGCGATTGCCTGCCGACCAGGCTTACGAGCTGGGCTCCAGCATCGCGCGCCGCGCGCACGCGACGGCGGACCTCGAACTGCGCGCGTTGCGCAGCGCGGTAGTCGGCATGCGCTGACGCGCGCTCGCGCATGAGCAACGCGAACGCTATCGAACGCACATGACGCAGCCAGGATCGATCGACCACGCGACGGTGCGCGCGTTCTTGCGCGACTGCTACGGCGCCGACGGCGACCTCGTGTCGCATGCAGGCGAAGAGGCGTGCAACGTCGAGATGCGCAACCGAGAGCAGCGTTGGATGGTCAAGGCGCTGCCTGCGTCGTGGCCGCACGCGCTCGCAGAACTGCAGACGCATGCGCTCGAGCACGCGGCGCGCCATGGATGCGCATCGCTGTTGCCGCGCCTCGTGCGCACGAAGGAAGGCCACGCGACCGCGCGCATCGAGCACGACGGCAAAGCGCGCAGCGTGTTCGTGACGACGTTCTTGCCGGGCCGAGCGTTCGCCGACATCGCGCCGTTGAAGCCAGCGTTGCTGCGATCCGTCGGTCGCGCTCTTGGGCAACTGTCGCGCGCACTAGCTGGCTTTGAACATCCCGCGGCGCATCGCGAGTTGCGTTGGGATCTGCTGCAGGCCGAGTGGATCGGCGGCGAGCTCGATGCGATCTCCGATGAATCCGATCGCGAACTCGTCGCATCCGTGCACGCGCAGTTCGTGGCCGAGTGGCTCGCGCCGTTGCGCAACGCGCGCAAGCGAACGATCCACGGCGACGCCAACGACCAGAACCTGCTCGTAGAGAACGATCCGAGCGGCGAGCCGATCGTCACCGGCATCATCGACTTCGGCGACATGTGTCGCTCAGCGCTCGTCTGCGACGTCGCGATCGCCGCGACCTACGCATGCCTGCGGCACGAGTATCCGCTCGCTGCGATTGGCGAAGTCGTCGCGGGCTTCGACGAACAAGAGCGCTTGCTCGACTCCGAGCTCGCGCTCGTGATGCCGCTCGTGCTCACGCGCCTTGCGGTGAGCGTGACGACAGCAGCGGTCCGCCGTCGCGAAGGCACTGCCGACGCCTACGCGCTGATCAACGAGCGAGAAGCGTGGGCCATGCTGCGGCGCCTTCGCCGCTTCGATTGCCTCGACCTGCGCATCGGCGAGATCGCGCTGCGCAAGGCATGCGGGCGCGCGCCGTGGCCGCATGGAGAGCGCGTTCGCGCATGGATCGCGGCGAACGCGCACGCATGCGCGCCCGTGCTCCCGCGCGATCTCCACTCCGCGCCTCGCACAGTCGTCGACTTCTCGTTCGAGTCGCTCGTCGCGGGCGACGATCCGACACGCTTTGACACCGCCGTTTGCGAAGCGCGCATCGATGAGCAGATGGCGCTGCTGCATGCCAAGGTCGGCATCGGCCGCTACGCGGAGCCTCGCACGATCTACGAGGGCGATGCGTTCGCGGGCCCCACTCCGCACGACGAGCGTCGCACCGTTCATCTCGGCGTCGACCTCTTCGCGCCCGCTGGCACTGCAGTCCACGCGCCGCTCGATGGCGAAGTCGTGCGCGCGATCGACTGCGGCAGTCGCCTCGACTACGGCGGCATGGTCGTGCTGCGTCACGTGACCGCGGACGGTGACGCGTTCGCCACGCTGTGGGGCCATCTCGATCCCGAGTGCGCGACGCGACTTCATCCAGGGCAACGCATCGCGCGCGGCGAAGCGTTCGCGCGGCTCGGGTCGCGGCCGCGCAACGGCGACTGGCCGCCGCACCTGCACGCGCAATTGCTCGCCTCCGACCCCGCGGCGAGCCCGCTCAATCCGCCCGGCGTCAGCAGCCCGAGCCAGTTCTGCGAGCACGAAGCGCTCTACCCCGATCCATCGCCGTTGCTGCAACTCGACGCATCCGCGCGCTGGGTCGCGCCAGACCAAACGGCGATGAAAGCGCGCCGCAGCCGCCACTTCGCGCCCAACCTGTTCATCAGCTACCGCGAGCCCGTCACGTTGGTGCGCGGCCACGACCACTGGATGTTCGATCCGTTCGGTCGCCGCCATCTCGACGCCTACAACAACGTGCCGCACGTCGGTCACTGCAATGCGCGCGTGGCCGACGCAGTCTGTGCGCAGACTCGCTTGCTTGCGACCAACACGCGCTACCTCAACGAACTGCAGCTCGCGTATGCCGAACGGCTCACTGCGCTGCTGCCTGCGCCGTTGTCCGTGTGCTACTTCGTCGCGTCGGGAAGCGAAGCCAACGAAGTGGCGCTGCGACTCGTGCGCGCGCATACGAAGCGCAAGGACCTGCTCGTCATGGAGCATGGCTACCACGGCGCGACCACCGGCGCGGTGGACATCAGTCCCTACAAGTGGGGAAAGGGCTACGTGACGAAGCCGGACTGGGCGCACAAGAGCGTGCAGCCCGACTTGTATCGCGGCGCGCATCACGGCAAGGACGCAGCGGATCGCTTCGCTGACGAAGTCGATGCGCAGATCGCGAAGTTGCGCGCGGAGGGGCGCGAGATCGCCGCGTATCTGTGCGAGTGCCTGCCGAGCGTCGGCGGGCAAGTCGTGATGCCGAACGGCTTCTTGCGGCGCGTCTATGCGGCAGTGCGTCGTGCAGGCGGACTCTGCATCGCCGACGACGTGCAGACCGCGCTCGGCCGCACGGGCGACTTCTTCTTCGGCTTCGAACAGCAAGGCGTCGTCCCCGACGTGCTCGTGCTCGGCAAGCCGCTCGGCAACGGATTCCCGCTTGCGGCCGTGGTGACGACAGAGGCGATCCGCGACTCGTTCTCGCATGGCCCCGAGTTCTTCAGCACGTTTGGCGGCAGCACGGTCGCGTGCGCTGCAGGGCTCGCTGTGCTCGACGAACTGCGCGATGGGCATCTGCAGCGCAACGCCAAGCGCCAAGGCGAACGCATGCTGCAAGGACTGCGCGAAATGCAGCGCGAGCACGAAGCGATCGGCGACGTGCGCGGACTCGGCTTGTTCCTCGGCATCGAAGTGGTCCACGACCGCGACACCAAGGAGCCCGCGCCCAAGCTCGCGCGCTACGTGAAGGACCGCATGCGCGAGCGCCGGATCCTGATCGGCACTGATGGCCCGTACGACAACGTGATCAAGATCCGTCCGCCGATGACGTTCGACGATGCGGCGACCGACCTGCTGCTGACGGAGATCGCCGCGATCTTCCGCGAGGATGGCGCGCAAACCGCGTGACCATGCGATGGACGCAAGCGCGCAACCATCGCAGACTGGTCGGATGCGACCCCAGGCACCGCGCCGCGCCGTTCTCCTCGCAGCGCTGGCCTCGGCTGCGTTGGCCTCGTGCGAAGGATCGCGGCCAGGATTTGGCGCGATGCAGGTCCAGTACGCGCGCGTTGGCGATCAGGACAAACCCAACTCTGCGCTCGGCGTGTCGCTGCACAAACTCGGCAGCGAGGAGAACAAGGTCGGTTGGTTCGTCGATGCGCGCTTTGCCAACGAAGGCTCCGCGAATGGCGTCGAGTATCCCGACGCGCCGATCAACGCATCCACGCATCCGATCACGGACATCGCGACGTTTGCGGCAAGTGCGCACGTCGGGCCCACGATCCGCGCCGCGGAAGGGCTGTGGTTCCACACGGGCCTCGGCTTTGGCTACATGCAGAGCGCGACCGAGCGCTTCGACGCATCGTTCACGCTGAGCCCCAACGGCTACTACCACTACGCGGACGATCCGACGATCCACGGCTCCGCGACTGCCGGTGCTTTGTGGATGCCAGCAGACGGACTGGTGATCGGCGTGGGCTACGACGTGTTCTTCGAAGGCCCCGTGTTCGGCGTCGGCTTCACGTTCTGACCGACGCGCTGCGTCACTTCGCGTCGTCGTCGAGCCCGTGCTTCTTGCGCATCGAAGCTAAGAACGCATCCATCGTCATGCCGCCGCCCTTCTTCTCGGGAAGCGCAGGCGCCGCGCGCTTGCTAGCCGCAAGGAACGCAGGCCAGTCGTCCCAACCAGCGAGTCGCCGCGGCGCAGCGCCGCCAGCGCGCAGTTGCCGCACTTCGAGCCCACCGCCGCCGACTGCGAGCACCACTTCGCGCGTGTCGGCGCAGCAGAGGACAATCTCGTCGTAGATCGCGTTGCCCAACTCTTGCTCGATGCGCTCGCGCGCGTCTTGGTCGGGCACAACGAACGCGCCGAGATCGATGCTCGCGCCTTGCTCGCGCCCCCACCGCTCCCACGCGCTGCGGTCGTAGAGGCCAAAGCGTGGCTTCGGCGCGCGGAACGGAGCGATTACGCCTTGTCGCTCGCGCACGTGCTGCAGGAAATGCTCCGGCAACTTCACGTCGTGGCGCTCGACGTAGTGCGCGAGCCCTTCAGGCCACACGAACGCGCCGTCCGTGAGATCGCGCGAGCCCATCGCTTCCTCGCCGCAGTCAAACCTGCAGTATGAGGGCTCGGGGTAGTCGACGAGCGGAGTTCCGCTGCGCAGATACGACAGCACGAGCGCGCGATCGGACTCGCTCCACTTCGTCACGAGCCGCTGCGGCCTCGGCAACGACGAGGGAGCGAGATCGTGGAACCACCAGCCAATCGTTTCGAGCCGTTGCATCAGGGCCCGCGATCTTGGCGACTGCGGCGCGCGCTGCAATGCGCAGCGCGCGGCGATCGTCACTCTGCGCGCACTTCGAACACGAGCAGGCCGAGATCGCGAACGTCGGCGGACCCGTTGAGGTCCTTCGGCTTCGTCGTCTCGGACTCGATCGTCACTTCGAGCAACGTGTCGCGCGGCAGGTCTGCGGGCAGGTCGAAGCGAAGCTCCGTCACGCCGCCGCCAACCGTCGCCTTGCCGAGTTCGCGCGCTTCCGCGAACAGCGTCACCTGGTGCGGACGCAGCGGGCTCGCGGCCTTGAACACGAGCGTGGTCGCCGACGCATTCGGTTGCACGTAGACCTGCGCTTGGTCGCCGCACCAGCGATACGCGGGGCCGTTGGCCTGCGGACGCTCGACGCCATAGAAGCCGACGCCGAGCACGCCCTCGTCGGTCTCGCCCATCACGACCTTCGCGCGCTTGGGCGCGGCGTTGCGGTCAAAGCCGCGGCCGATGAAGTGCTTGCCGCCGCGAACTCCAGGCGCGACGACGGCGCCGCACTGCATCGAGAACACGATCACGCCGAGGTCGCGGATGTCCGTGGACAGCCCAGCCTGCTTTGGCGTGATGGTCTGCGACTCGATCGTGAACTCGAGCAGCTCGCCCTTCGGCAAGTTGTCTGGCAGCGCGAAGCAGTAATCGCCCGCGTGCTCATCGACCGTGCACGTGCCGAGCAGTTCGCCTTCCGCGTAGAGCTTGATCTCGTGCTTCTCGATCGGCGACGCGAGCCGCAGGTAGAGCGCCTTCGCGTCGTTCGCCGGCGCGAGATAGAACCACGCGCGGCCCTTGCACCAGCGATACGCGCCCTTGCTGCCAGGCGGGTTCTCGAGCGTGTGCCAACCGGATCCAATCGACCCGTTGTCGGTCTCGCCCATGACGATCTGCGTGCGCGACTTCGCGGAGAAGCGATCGTGGAAGTTGTCGACGTCGCCTTGGTGGCCGCCTTCGTTGATGCCCTTCACGAGGAAGCGGCGCCCCACTTCGGCGGACACGGCGCAAAGGCGCTGCGTCTTGTGACGACGCCAGAACAACTGCGGCAGTCGCCACAGGTTCCAGCTCCACGCTTGCTTGATGATCTTCGCGATCTGGCCGTGGAACTCGGGGTTGTGGTTCTCGGCGACCGCCTTCTCGAGCCACTCAACGCGGCCCTTGTCGTACTTGCGGATCTTGGGCAGCACCGCGAACAGCGACTTCCAATCGAGGTTCTTGACCAGCGTCGCCCACCGATTGCGCTCGCTCATGAAGCGGCGGCGGTAGAGACGGCCCGGCGTGGCGCCCGTGTCGCCATGGAAGTCGTGGCGAACGACTGCGAGCGGCGCGTAGAGGTTGTCGTAGCCAGCAAGGCGCAGGCGCCATGCGAGGTCCGTGTCCTCGTAGTACATGAAGAACGCGTTGTCGAAGCCGCCGACCTTCTGCAGCGCCGACGTGCGGTAGAGCACCGCGCCGCCACAGCCGCCGAACACTTCTTCGGGCATCGGCGACGGGTTCTCGTCGCGTTCGCCGACTTGGCGATCCCAGCCCCAGCCCGCCTCGTTGATCTCGATCGCGGTCGAGTTGAGCAACGTCGGGCAACGGAAGAACAGCATCTTGCTGCCGACGGACCCGATGCGATCGTCCATCTCCGCTGCGCGCACGAGCTCAGTGACCCAGTTGCGCTGCGCGTATGCGTCTTGGTTGAGCAGCACGACGTACTTCGACTTCGTCGTGCGGAACACGAGGTTGTTGCCTTCCGCGAAGCCGAGGTTGACGTCGCTCGCGATCAGCTTGATCTGCGGGAAGTTCGTGCGGATGAAGTCCGCAGTGCCGTCCTTGCTCGCGTTGTCGACGACGACGACTTCGAGGTTGGGATAGTCCTGGTCGAGCAACGTCTGCAGGCACGGACCGACGATGTCTTTGCTGTTGTAGCCAATGACGATCGCGGTGACGGGCGGCCACTGCTGCGCGTCGACCTTCTTGGTAGCGCGGCGCACGAGGCCATTCGTGATGCGGCGGATCTCGCGCGCTGCGTCGCGAGCATCGAATGCGTCCGTCGCAATCGATGGCACGACATGCACGTTGGCCTTCGGCGCAAGTTGCTTCAGCGCGCGGCAGTCATTCTCGCTGGCGACGAGGACGGCGAGGCTCGACTCGGCGAGTTGCGCCGCGAGATCGCGGCCCGCGTCATAGCTTGGGAAGAACGAGAGATCGCGGCCAGACACCTTCGCGTGCAGGCACGCCTTCAACGTCTCAAGACGCAGCGACGGCAGCACCAACACGCCAGGCACGGTCTGCACGTAGCGCAGTTGATGCAGATGCAACGCGTCATCGCCAACCATGTAGACCGGCATGTCCACCGTGTTGGCATCGAGCAGCGTCGGAAGATCGCAAAGCGAGTGCAGTCGATCGCGCGCGACGAGGCCCGGACGCACGCGCCACGGCGTGTCGACGAGCGCATGGGCCGTTCCGGTTTCCTGCAGTGCCGCAAGCAACGATGTCGCATGCGCGCTGACCGGAGTCGTCCAGGGGGGAAGCGCCGATGACAGTGCGATCTTCATGAGATGCGCTTCTTTCGGCACGGAGGGCCCCCTGAACTGAGGCGAACGTCCGCATCGTCGGAGATTCGTACGCTGCGCTCCGCCGAACGCCGCTGCCCTTGGCGTTCCTGTCGGCTCGTCGCATGATCCTCGACCCGTGACCCGCGCCCGTGACGAACGCCGACCGAACCCTCCGACCGCACAGCGGTCGTGGGCGGCGTCCATCTCGCTGCACACCGCGCTGGTCGGCTCCATCGCGCTGCTCGGACTTGGCGTGGCGCCCGAGTCTTCGTGGGCCGGTTCGACTGCGGTTCCCGCGATGTCATCGCTGTGGCGCGAGCAGTTCGAAGCCGTCGAGCCGCCAGCAGAAACGCCGCCGCCGCCGGTTCATGCAGAACCGCCGCCGCCGCCCAAGACCGCGCTGATCGATCCCGTCCTGCCCGAGCACGAGCCCGTGCTGGATGCCGAGCAGCTCGCGGACGCAGAGTTCGCAGAACGCGCGGCGCAACACGACGAGGCTCCATCGCCCGATTGGTCCGCGCGTGTGGCGGCGAAGCCAAAGCTGTTGGAGTCGGAGCAGAAGCCGCCGTCCGAAGCGAGCAGTGCTCCGTCTGCAGACGGAGCGCTCGTGCAGCCATCGCCATTGCCGGGCAAGAACCCGCCGCCCGAGTATCCGCGCGCAGCTCGACGCAGCGGCATCGAGGGCGAGGTGACCGTGATCCTCGAGATCGCCGTCGATGGCCGCGTCGATGCGGCGCACGTCGAGAAGTCGTCAGGCAGCAGCTTGCTCGACGACGCAGCGCTGCACCATCTGTCGAAGTGGACCTTCGAGCCGGCGCGACGCGCTGGCATCGCGGTGCGCGGGACTTACCGAACGGTGGTCGAGTTCGCGATCGATTGACGCATTGAGGCGCCAAGCGGGCGTAGTCCGCAACGTCAGCCCAGCGCGTGCTTCCGAACGAACACCGCGTCGATCTGCTTCTGCAGCCCGCCGTCGCGCGGCAGCGGCACGGCGTCGAACATCAAAAAGCCGAGTTGGTCCAGGGTGGCCACCACTTCCGCCAGCAACGGAGCGCCGCGGTTGACTGGGTGCAGCGACAACTCGATGCACAGTGCCTGCACCGAGTTGATCATCGCGCCAGCGCCGCGCAGCACATCCAACTCCGCGCCTTGCACGTCGATCTTCACGAGGTCGAACGTGCGCCCTTCGTGCGAGCGCACGAGGGAATCCAACCTGCGCATCGGCAACGTGAGAACATCGCGCGGGTAGTCGCTCAGTTCGTCGTAGAGCGAGGATCCCGTCGAGCCAAACGGCGTGCGCAGTTGATGGAACGCGCGGCCATCGCAGTCCTGGTCGCCGAGCAACACGCTTTCGACGCGCACGTCGCCGCCGAGCGCAGACGCCAGCGCATCGAGGCCCGCGCGCTTTTGCGGCTGCGGCTCGACCATCAGCACCGATGCGTCAGGGAAGAACTGTCGCGCGAGGATCGAGAACTCGCCCTCGTACGCGCCGATGTCGAGCACGCCGGAGAACGCGCAGCCGCGCTGCTGCAGCACGTGCAGCATGTAGGCCTGCGTCGACTGCTGCGCGAGCGCACGGAAGTGCGCGAGCGTGTGGTTGGCGACGACGGTCGCATCCTTCAGCTTGCCCGACTCCACGAGCGCCACCTGCAGGATCGCGTAGGCATCCGCGTTCTCGACGTCGCACGCGAGCACGCGGCGCGCGATCGCCTCGGCGAGCGTGCGCTCACCGCGCGTGAGCGCTTCGTCGGCGCGACGCAACGATTCAGCACGTCCAGTCCGCGTGCGCACGTCGACGGCCTGCGCCGCAGCGCCAACGCCAGTGGGAATGGGAATCGTCGTCATCGCCGCGTCCTCGGGAACGGCGAAGCGCCGTTGCCACGGGGTCATCGGCGCACTTCGCGGCACGGCTTGAGCAGTGCAATCTGACAGGGATCCACCGTCGGACATTTCTCCTTCGCAAAGTGACAATCTGCATCCGACTTATCACTCCCAGAAGGACAAATGGGAACGCTCCCACCAGAACTCTAGGAACGCCTGCGCAACTTCGTCGCCGAAGCGGCCGCCACGCCCACGCGCAGCGCGACGGCGCGCCGCGTCTTCGGCCCCGTGATGTTACCGGGCAAGGCGACCGCCGTGCTGGGCATGCGCCGAGCCGGCAAGACGACGTTCTTGCACCAACTGCGCGCACCTCGTCGTGCTCGACGACAGTGGCCTTCCGCGATCGACGCCAGCAGGCATTCGCGCAGTGGCAGCAGCAGACTGGTTCCTCGCCGCGCCATGAACGACCGAGCCCGCGTGCGCGGGCTCATGGCTTCCACCGGTGTGCAGCCCGGCAGACGGGTAGCACTTTTGACCGGGCACATGCGGTCCGTTGTCCAACCGGCCGCGCCTGCCGCGCGCCCCTTCGCTCAGTGCTTGCTCGCGATCGTCAGCTTGTCGAGCTTCGCACGGATCTTGACGGACTCCTCGCTGCGCTTCAGCGCCGTGGCGATGTCGCGCAGACTCCAGGCCTTGCCCGCCAACTGGTGCAGCTTCGCGATCTCCGACGGCGTCCAGGGTTGGCGATGGCGTTCGAATCGTTCTTTCATGGGTTCCTGGGTCGAGTCTCGTCGACGAACGAACGCACCATGCGCGGTGGCGATGGGCGATGCAACGAGGCCTTGGGTTGCACTGGCGCGTGGGAGCGGTCTCCATCGGGGCTGCGCATCCAGTGCACCGATCCTGAACCGACGAAGCGATGCGCGATCACCGCGCCGCACCCCTCACAGGTTCGTGTAGTTCGGCCCGCCGCCACCTTCTGGCGTGACCCAGTTGATGACCTGATACGGGTCCATGATGTCGCACGTCTTGCAGTGCACGCAGTTGCTCGCGTTGATCTTCAACTCGACGCCGTGGCGCGTGCCCGCCTTCTCTTCCATCTCGTAGACGGCCGCGGGGCAGAAGTGCTGGCACGGGTTGCCAAACTCCTCGACGCAGCGCGTCGAGCACAGATCGGGCTGCGTGACGACGAGGTGGCAAGGCTGGTCCTCCTCGTGCAGGGTGCCCGAGGAGTAGACGCTCGTGAGCTTGTCGAACGTCAGCGTGCCGTCTTCCTTGAGCTTCTCCTGCTTCGGCTTGCCGCTGCCCTTGAAGTAGCTGCCCACCGTCTTCATGAACGTGTGGCCCGCGGGGCTCTTCAGGTTGTCCGAGAACAAGAAGCCCTTGCCGCCGAAGAACTGCGCGAAGCCGCCGTTGAGCAATCCCATCAAGCGGCCCTTGTGGAACCCCTGGTGGAAGTTGCGGCACTGCCACAGCTCCTCGTGCACCCAGTCGTTCTTCATCCGCTCCCAGTATTGCTTCGTCGCGTTGGCCGACGTGTCGCCGCTCTTCAAGCACTGGAACGCGGTCTCGGCCGCGAGCATGCCGCTGCGCATCGCGAGGTGGATGCCCTTCAAGCGCATGCTGTTCATCAGGCCCGCGCTGTCGCCGACGATGACGAAGCCGTCGCCGTAGTTCTTCGGCATCGAGAAGAGGCCGCCTTCGGGCAGCGACTTCGCGCCGTAGTGCAGCATCTTGCCGCCCTTCAAGAACGCGGCGATCTTCGGGTTCAGCTTCATGCGTTGAAGCTGGCGATGCGCGTCCATCGTCGGGTCCTTGTAGTCGAGGCCAACGACGAGGCCGATCGAGACGAGGTTCTTGCCGCCCTCGGTCTGGCCCATGCCGTAGACCCAGCCGCCGCCAAACGTCTGGCTATCGAGTGGATAGCCCATCGTGTGCACGACGAGGCCCGGCGCGCATTGGCCCGCGGGCACTTCCCACACTTCCTTGACGCCGATGCCGTAGACCTGCGGGTTCTGGCCTTCGAGCTTGAGGTCCGAGATCAGCTGCTTGGTCATCGAGCCGCGGCTGCCTTCTGCGAGCACGACGAGCTTGCCCGCAAGGATGCCGCCAGCTTGGAACGAGCCCTTCTGCTCGCCGTGCTTGTCGATGCCCGAGTCCTGCAACTGCACGCCCGTCACGCGATCGCCGTCGCGCATCAACTTGGCGCCGGGGAAGCCCGGGAACACCTGCACGCCCTTCTGCTCGGCGATGCTGCCGAGCCACTTCACCATCTTGTTGAGGCTGATGACGAAGTTGCCGTGGTTCTTCAGCGGCGGTGGCGTGACGGGGAACTTGAAGCCGCCGTTCTCGGTGAGCCAGATCGCGTAGTCGTCGTGCACTTCGGCTTCGACCGGCGCCTTGGGCTCCATCGTGCGCCAGTCGGGGATCAGCGCATCGAGGCCCTTGGGATCCATGACCGCGCCGGAGATCGAGTGCGCGCCGATCTCGGCGGCCTTCTCGATCAACACCACTTCACCCGGGATCGGCTGGCCTTGGCCGGTCTTCTCGACCTCGGCGTTGTGCCGCTCGATCAGGTTCTTGAGGTGGATCGCCGTGGCCATGCCCGAAGGGCCGCCGCCAACGATCACAACGTCGAATTCCATCACATCGCGTTCGGTCATGATCTGGATGCGCAGATTGCAGAACTTTGCTGAGCTTCGCCAGAACGAGAAATCCCGATGCGACTAGGCCTTGGTTACCCCTTTGTGGGGGTCCACTAGCACTTTGCGACCGGAGCTTTCGGCGGACCTCAGCGGCGCGGCACTGTGGCCGACCGCGGAACACCGAGCAAGGCCGGAGCGTCCAGGAGACCCCTCCCATGAAGCGCATCTACACACTTGCCGAAGCCAACCAGATCCTGCCCCTGGTGCGCGTGATCGCCAGGGAGTTCAGCGAGCGCCGCTCGCTGCGCCGCAGCATGCGCAAGGAGCGCGACCTGCTCGAGGAGGCGAACACGCCCGAGGGCCTGCGCTCCGAGCTCGCGGAGCTCGACGCGCGCATCGCCGAGCAGGACGAGGCGCTCGCGCGCTGCCGGCGCGAGTTCGAGGACATGGGCATGCACGTGCTGCAGACGCAACCGCTGACGCTGCACATCCGCGGCCAGAACAAGGCGGGCGAAGTCGTGTTCTGCTGGGAAGAGGGCGAGAAGGCCGTTTCCCACGGGCACGAACGAGGCCGCGAAGAAGACGCGCGCCGACCGCTGCGCCTGAAGTCCGCCTGATCTCCGCAGCGTCCGCGCTGGCGCGCGCGGACGCTCGCCGCGAACATGGCCGCCCTGCCATGTTCCATTGCACGATTCTCTTCCGGCTCAAGCCCGGCATTCCGCTGGATCGCGTGCGCGGGGCGCGGCAATCGCTGCAAGCGCTCGTCGAGACGCTGCCGGGCGTCGAGCACTTCTCGGTGACGCACAACGTCGCGGCCGAGTCGAAGGGCTTCAACCTCGCGCTGTTCTCGACCTTCGAGAACCAGTCGGCCTGCGAGATCTTCCTCCGGCACCCCGAGTACCAGCGCGTGTGGCACGAGGACCTGCTGCCCGTCGTCGCGGAGCACGTGACCGCGCAGGGCCAAGGCGACTGAGTTCGCGCACCCCCGCGCACTGCCCGCTTGAAAGCGGCGCGGCGGGCGATGGAATCCCGCGATGAGCAATGTGAAGCGCGTGGCGGTCA
Organism: Planctomycetota bacterium; assembly: GCA_041168165.1. Taxonomy (GTDB): domain Bacteria; phylum Planctomycetota; class UBA1135; order UBA1135; family UBA2386; genus SXPK01. Next base: position 37,632 of record JBEELK010000016.1, read on the forward strand.
CCGGAGCCGCCGGTCAGATCGGTTACAGCCTGCTGCCGATGATCGCGTCGGGCGCCATTTTCGGCCCGAACACGAAGGTCATCCTGCAGCTCCTCGAAGTGACGCCCGTGTTGCCGTCGCTCGAAGGCGTCAAGATGGAGCTGCACGACTGCGCCTACCCGCTGCTGCAAGACGTGATCTGCAGCGACAGCGCGGAGGTCGCGTTCAAGGACGCGGACCTTTGCATGCTGGTCGGCAGCAAGCCGCGCGGCAAGGGCATGGAGCGCAAGGACCTGATCCTCGACAACGGCCCGATCTTCGTCGGCCAAGGTCGCGCGATCGCGGAAGTCGCGGGCCCGGATGTGCGCGTTGTCGTCGTCGGCAACCCGTGCAACACGAACTGCCTCATCGCGATGAAGAACGCGAAGGGCGTGCCCGCCGATCGCTTCACCGCGATGACGCGCCTCGACCAGAACCGCGCGAAGGCGCAGCTCGCGCTGCGCGCAAAGACGCACTGGTCCAACGTCAAGAACGTTGTGATCTGGGGCAACCACAGCAACACGCAGTATCCCGACTGGCACAACGCGACGATCGGCGGCAAGCCGGCGGCGCAGGTCATCGGCGATGAGGCGTGGCTCAAGGGCGATTACATCAAGACCGTGCAAGAGCGCGGCAAGGCCGTCATCGACGCGCGCGGCAAGTCGTCGGCGCTGTCCGCCGCGCAAGCCGCGGTCGATCACGCGCACAGCCTGTTCTCGGTGACGTCGAAGGACGACACCGCGGCGCTCTGCGTCCTCAGCGACGGCAGCTACGGCACGCCTGAGGGCCTGATCTCGAGCTTCCCGTGCACGACGGACGGCAAGGGCAACTGGCAGATCGTCAAGGGAATGGCCATGGACGACTACTCCAAGAAGATGGCCAAGATCTCGACCGACGAACTCTGCGCCGAGCGCGAGATCGTCAAGCACCTGCTCGGCTGATCGCGATGCGCGCGACCTGCGCGCGCACGCATCGACGCCGCTGCGTTCAGCGCGGCGGCGTCGGCATGCAAGCCTGCGCCGGCATCGGCTCGCTTGCGCTCTTGGTGGCGACGAGCAACTGACGGTCCGCGCCGATCGAGAAGATCAGTTCGTCGCAGCAGCGCTCGCAACGAATGGTCTGCGTCTCGGCCTCAACGCCCACTCCGTTCCGCATGCATTCGATCATCGTGAAGCAGAACGGACAGTCGATGCCCATGACGGCTGCGGTCGACGAGGACGCAGAGTTGCCTTCGGTCATCGACGCGCACGACGTCAGCGACAAGCAAGCGAGAACAGACCAAGACGCGGCATGGATGCGCATGCGCCGCGTATCGGCAAGAACGGCGCGCGACCTTCAGCGCCCGCGTCACGCAAGGAGCCGATGACATCGGGCGCGCCTAGCAGCGGCCCGGCCTCAGGCCGCCTGCCGCGCGTCGTCGTGGCGCTCGGCGTCGTGTCGTTCTGCACCGACGTCGCGGGCGAGATGATCGTCCCACTGCTGCCCGCGTTCCTCGCATCGCTCGGCGGCTCGCATCTAGCGCTCGGCCTGCTCCAGGGACTCTCCGACCTCGTCGTCGCGGCGCTCAAGCTCGCAAGCGGTTGGATCTCGGATCGGCAAGCGCGGCGTCGGCCGTGGATCCTGTTCGGCTACTCGCTGTCGGCCGTGCTGCGCCCGCTCTATGCCGTCGTTGGCTCGCCGTGGTCCGCAGTGCTCGTGCGCACCGCCGACCGCGTCGGCAAAGGGCTGCGCCAAGCGCCGCGCGACGCGCTGCTCGCGGACTCCGTGGACCCCGGGATCCGCGGCCGCGCATTCGGCGTCGTGCGCGCGCTCGACCACGCCGGCGCGCTAGCGGGATCGCTCGCCGCATTTGCGCTCATCGCGCTCGGCTTCACGGATCGCGAAGTGTTCGCGCTCGCGTTGATCCCGGGCCTCGTTGGCGTCTTGGCGATCGCATTGTTCGTGCGCGAGACCGCGCGCGATCCCAACCAATCCAAGAACGGCGAACGCGGCGACGTGAAGCGACTCGTGCCGTTCTTGCTCGTGGTCGCGCTCGCCGCGTTTGGCGCAGGCATCGACCTGTTCTTGCTCGCGCGCGCGAGCGAACTCGGCGCAAGCCCGCTGCAATTGCCGTTGCTGTGGGCCGTGCTGCACATCGTGCGCTCCGGCCTCGCGGCGCCGATGGGCGCGCTCTCCGATCGCCTCGGCCGCCGCCGCGTGATCGCGTTTGGTCTCACAGCACAGACGCTCGTGCTCGGCGCATTCGCGGTCGCCAACGACCTCGCGTGGATGTGGCTCTTGTTCGCGCTGCACGGACTGCACGCAGCGTTCGCAGATGGCGCAGAACGCGGCTACGTCGCAGACCTCGCGGGCAAGGACCGCCGCGGCTCGGCCTACGGCGTCTACCACGCAGCGCAAGGCATCGCCGCGTTCGTGGCTCCGATCACCGTCGGTTGGACGTGGGATCGCCACGGCGCGCCGATGGCGATGCTGCTCGCGTCCGTCACGTCGCTGCTCGCGCTCGCTGCGTTGTTCGCGTTCGTGCGCAACGACGGACATCGCATAGATCCGCGAGCGTCCTTGCCGCAAGAAGGCGCGTGAGTTCAAACCTGCGCCCCACATGGACCTCGCCGCGATCCTGATCACGACCACCGCCGGCGTGGCCATGGGCTTCATCAACAACATCGCGGGCGGCGCCGGCGTGTTCGCGCTGTGGGCATTCCAGTACGCGTGTGGATTGCCCCTCTCGATGGCCAACCCCACCACGCGCCTTGGCGCCGTCGGCGTCGGCCTGTTCGCGTGGCTCGGCTTCTTGCGCGCAGGCGTCGTGGCCCCAGCGCGCGCGTGGCGGCTTGCGATGTTTGCGGTGCCAGGCGCATTCGCCGGCAACCTGCTCGCGCTGAAGGCGCCCGACCTGCTGTTCCGCGTCTACCTCGCGTGCGTGTTGCTCACGTTGCTCGCGCAGCAAGCGCGCGCCAAGCGCAGGCCCGCGTCGACGCGCGTGCATGCCGCGCTCGGCGCGCCGGGCTGCTTCTTGATCGGCGTGCACATGGGCTTCGCGCAAATCGGCACGGGCTTCCTGTGCGCGCTCGTGTTGCTGTCGAGCTACAGCAAGGACTTCATCGAGGCCAACGTCGCGAAGTCCGTCGTCGTGATCACATCCTCGATTGCGAGCCTCACGGGCTTCGTGCTCGCGCCGATGCTGTTTGAATCGCAGCCGCCGGTGATCTCTTGGGGCCCCGCCGTCGCGCTCGCCGTGGGCACCGCGACCGGGAGCTTCCTCGCGAGCAAGTGGACCGTGAACCGCGGCTCGTCGTCGGTGCAGCGTTTCGTGTTCGTGATCGCCGTGCTCGCCCTCATCGAGCAACTCGTGCAGATCGCGCTGCTGCTGTTCTCGCGCTGACCCGCGCCGCTATCCTGCGGCGATGAACCGCCACGTCGTCATCACCGGAGCCAGCTCCGGCATCGGCGCAGCCTGCGCGCGCGCATTTGAAGCCCAAGGCGACCGCCTCTCGCTCGGCGCGCGTCGCCACGAGCGTCTTCGCGAAGTGAGCACTTCCGCGTTCACGAGCCCGCTTGACGTGACGGACAAGGCAAGCGTCGCCGCGTTCTTGAAGGCAGCCGTCGAGAAGAACGGCCCCATCGACGTGCTCGTCAACAACGCGGGCCTCGCGCGCGGCGTCGAGAAGATCGCGGACGGCACCGGCGAAGCGTGGCGCGAGATGATCGAGACCAACGTGCTCGGCCTGCTCGAAGTGACGCGACTTGCGCTGCCGCAGATGGTCGCGCGCAAGACGGGCCACATCGTCGTGATCGGCTCGATTGCGGGCCACAAGGCCTACGTCGGCGGCGGCGTCTACTGCGGCAGCAAGCGCGCGCTGCAACCGATCTGCGAAGCGATCCGCATGGAGACGCTTGGCCACAATGTGCGCGTGACGAGCGTCGACCCGGGCATGGTCGAGACCGAGTTCTCGCTCGTGCGATTCAAGGGCGACGAGAAGCGCGCCGACGCGGTCTATGCAGGAACGCGGCCGCTATCCGCCGAGGACGTCGCGGACTGCGTGTTGTTCGCAGCCAATCGCCCCGCGCACGTCAACATCGACACGATCGTCGTGATGCCGACGGACCAAGCGAGCCCGCAGATGGTCCACCGCACCACCTGACCGCCGCGAGCGCCTCGCCGCGTTACTTGCCGCCTTCGAGTTGCCGCTGGAACTCCGACTTGCGGAACTCGGCCATCGAGCGCGGCGCGGGCTTCGGCAAGTTGGGCATGCGCAACGCGAGCACCGCCATCGCGGTGCCGTAGCCCGCGGATCGCTCAAACTGGCGGTCGTTCCACGTGCCGTCGTAGTCGATCGAGCGCGCGAGGAAGGCGCGCATCTTGGCGCGCAACGCATCCTTGTCGTCGCCATCGGGCAACAGCTCGATCGCTTGCGCGCAGTAGACGTGGCCAAACAGGAAGTAGTACGGCGCGATGCCGTACGGCGGAATGTGCGTGTTCGGGGCGCTCTTGCGCACCGCGAGGTCATCCCAGTGCGCGAAGAACCAGTCGATCGCGCGCCGATGCCGCGCCGCGTCGCCGCGGCCCGCGAGCAGAAGCGTCGTCTCGACGAGCGCCGCGCGCGACGCGCTGCTGCCGACCTTGTCCATCATCGACAGCTTCTCTTCGGGCACTTCGTTCTGGCTCTTCGTGGCCGCGCCGTAGCCATACGCGCCGGGCTCGCTGCGGGATCGCTCCAGCGCTGCGAGCGCGCGATCGAGCACGCCGTCGTCGACCGCGTAGCCGCGCGCCTTCGCATGAAACAAGACCTGCAGCGCGGGCGCCGTCATGAACGTCGAAGCAGGGTTGCGCGGGCTTTCATAGCCAGCGCGACGCGAGTAGTTCCAACCGCCCGCCTGCGGGATCTCCGACTTGCACAGCGCTTCGACCAGCCATGCGGTCTTCGCCTTCACGGCTTCGTCGTGCGCAGCAGGAATCGCGTTGCCGTCCGCGAGCGACAAGAACAACTGCAGTGCGTAGATGTGCCCCCACCCGCGCACGTCGTAGTTGCCGACGAAGTCGAGTTGCATGCGCGGCTCGTCAAGCGTCTTGAGCACGAAGCCAACGCCCTTCGCCACCGCCTGCTTGCGCGCATCGTCCTTGCTGTAGCCCTTCGCGGCGAACAGCGACAAACACACGATCGAAGTGCCTCCGACGCGATAGCCGACCGGGATCAGGCCGCGATCTTCGCGATACACGCCTTCGTAGGGCCACTGGTCGCCATCGCCCTCGGGCATCGTGAGCAGTTGCGCAACCGCGCGCTCGATCGCCGCGTCGGCATCGAGCGGCGCTTCGTCGGCGACCGGGAACTGCGAGAAGCGAACGGGCTTGTCGGCTTCGGTGCGATCCGCGACGCGCGGCGTGGGCTTGGCCTTGGGCTCTTCGGCAGTTCGCTTCTGCGCCGCGAGCGGCATCGCGAGCGCCGCGCACGCTGCGACGAGCGGAACCCACATGCCACGGGATTGCGCGGTCTTCATGCGGGCAACGCCTCCTCGACCGCGGCGCACATCATGTGCACCACCACGAGATGGCTCTCTTGGATGCGCGCGGTGTTGGTCGACGGCACCTGCACCGCAACGTCCGCCAGTTCCACCGCAGCGCCGCGCTTCTCGCCGCACAGCACCGCCGTCTTGATGCCCATCTGCTTTGCCATCTGCATCGCGGCGACGACGTTCTTGCTGCCGCCGCTCGTCGTGATACCGATCAAAAGGTCGCCCTTCTTGCCGATCGCTTGGACCTCGCGCGAGAACACGTGCTCATAACCCGCGTCGTTGCCGATCGCAGTCAGCGCCGGCGTTTGGTGCCCGAGCGCGATCGCCGCGTAGGCCCTGCGCTGCTTCTTCTCGAACCACCCAACCAACTCGCCGGCCGCATGCGATGCGTCGCACGACGAGCCGCCGTTGCCGCACAGCATCACCTTGCCGCCGCTGGACAACGTCGCGATCGCGAGTTCACACAGGGAACGGATCGCGGGGAGGCACTGCTGCAGGAGCCGTTGCTTGGTCGCAATGCTCTCTTCGATGGTGGCCCGTAGGACGGCTTCGTTCATCCTAGCGAACGTAGCCCGCGGCGCGCCCATTCGCACGCGCGCGAACGGAGCCCGGTGGAGTCCCTCGCCATCACCATCACGCGGTAGCTGTCCTTGCGGATCATGCCGAGCACCTGCCCCACCTCGGCGCCGCTCAGGACCAACGGCAACCGCTTCATCCGTAGCTGCAGCGGCAGGCGCTCCACCTCGACGGGGCGGCAGAGCGTCGTCGTTTACAAGAACGTCAGCGACGCGCGAACCTGCCGCATCGTGCAGGACGACTCCTTGCGCTCGGCAAGGTGCAGCAGGAACTCGCGCACGTCGTCGCGGCCCAACTCGGCCGGGCCGCGCATGTGGAACCGCGCGAAGTGGCGCGCGTACATCAGGTAGATCTTCGACGTGCTCGGGCTGAAACCGGCGATCTTGAGATCGCCACGCATCCTCTCGCAGAGCTCGCCCATGTCGCCCTCCGTTGGCGTTGGACTCGGGAAGCTCGCGACCGTCGGGAGGTGGGACGAGAAGGGCAACCGACGCCTCGGGGATCGTCCCAGGGCGGGGGCATCGAACCCCTGCGGGGACGGTGGCGGGGACGCTCGAACTCGCGGGCGATGCCAGGGCTACGGAGCCGTAGCTGCCGCGAAGCGGCTTCGTTCAGCGTCATCCCAATGCGTGATCAATCGGCGATGAGGTCTCGCCACTTCGACTCGGCGGTCCTCGTCATGCCGCCGGATCGAGGCCTCGGCCGGGCACGTTCCCAGATGGGTCTACCGGGCGCTTACGTTCAGTGTCAGATCCAGACTCCTAGGAACCGACTCGAAAGATCTGGCTCAGTCGACCTCTAGTCGAGGCTGCGGGGCCGACACAGCTTGCTGACGTAGTAACCAGACAATGCCGGCGGAATACTAGCGATCAATGACATGATGTGGCCGACACCCATTGTTGATGTATGCGGTGCCGATCCATTTGCAAGCACGAGGAGCCAATGTGCCGGCATCATCATTAGTCCGGCCAACCATGCCATGGCTGGCGAAGCAGCCCCGAGCACTCCCGCCACCACCAGATATGACAGATATACTGGCCAGAATCCACTCCAGGACGTTCGCCCGTCAATTGTTGCGACATAGCCGCCAATACTGCCCACCGCGAGCCCAATGAGAGCGAAGGCTACCGCAACATCTACCGGTTGAGCCCGCATTAACGCCCCACATGACCCCAGGGACTACCAAATGCATCCTGCATCGGTCCCGATGGCCTCTGAGGATGATGCCAATTGAAATGGCTGATGCCGCCAAATGTAACGCCTACGAAGTAGAGGGTTGCCCCCGGAATTGACCATAGTGGATTCCACGCAAAGACCAGACATCCCCAGAAACTGAGGTCGCACGCAAGCTTGTCTCCCCACGTCCCCCCAACTTCATAACACTTGTCGTGCAAGAAGCAGCAGTAATTGGCTTCATCCCCGACATCTTCCTGGTCAAGCAAGGGCTCGGAGCAGTAGTCTGTATCGGGGTCATAGTTCGGGTCACGCTTGCGGGGCGGATCAGGAACCTGCCAGTAGCTAGTCAAGCAGTAAGGGCATCTCGGGTTGCTAACCCGGCAGTTCTTGCAACTCGCACAGGTACCCCGCATGATTGGGGCTATGCACTGATTGTAACATGATATGAACTGGCTTTCTTCCTCTGGACTGGTGAACGCACCAAAGTCGAATCCGAGACAGGCCGACGCACACGCCAAGTCCCCCTGTCTACATTCCTTCGCTTGCTGATTGCACCACTCGCTACATGGTTGCGCGAAATCGCTTTCGCATGTGAAACAGGCATTGAACTCTCGATCAATGCAGATTGCATGCCTCGTCGGATGCTTGTATCCTGCCTTCCACGCACCATTTACGTAGCAGTAATCGAGGTCATCATGCGCTGCTACGGTGTCCCGGGGATGGAACGTGCCAAAGGCAGCAAAGGTCCGTGGCCCATCCCAAATCTGCCCATCGTAGTCCGGAATCAGCGGCAACTGCCCCGAACCACCGCTCGGACCGCCCGACGGCTGGTCACCGCAGCCGCCCGTTGGCTTGCCGCCACACGACCCACCGCCGCCATCGCAGCCGCCATTGCAGCCGCAGTCGCCTCCGCACTTGCCACCGCACCCGCCACCTCCACCAATCCAGTCATCACCGACAGCCCCGGGGTTCCAGGAGCCACCGTTGCCTTCGACATAGAAGCTGGCGAGTGCGGTTCTCATGGGTCACACCGCCTTGTCGTACCAGG
>JBEELK010000017.1:0-28649 GCA_041168165.1 Planctomycetota bacterium
GCGCGTGCGCAGTTCGTTGCGCGTCGCCTCATCGAGGTTGGGATCGCGCATGCGCTCCATCAGCGCGCGGAAGTCCTCTTGCGTCTGGCCTGGCGCGGGCAGCGCGCGCGTCCATTGCACGGTGACCGAGTAGCGCTGAACCGGGCTGCCTGCGACCGCGTCGCTCACGACGCCTTGGATCGCGAGGCCGTCTTCGAGCGTGAGGTAGACGGGCTGCGTGTGCTCGGGATCGAGTTCTGCGAGGTTCGCGCGCAGGTAGCCCTTCTTCTGCGCCGTGAGGTCGAGCAGCGAATCGGGCAGGCGTTCCAAGAAGAAGCGGCCGTCTGCGTCGGTCTTCGTCGATTGCTCGTTGCCGCCGCCGCCGAATTGCCCGCCGGGCCCGCCGCGTCCACCGCGACCGCCGCGGCCGTTGTTGTTCTGGTTGCGCGGACGCGCCACGACTTCGGCCTCGGCGATCGGCTTGCCGAGGCGATCCATCACGACGCCCGCGAGTTCGAAGCCCGGGCCGAGGATCAGGTCCGGCACCTCAGTGCGCTGGTTCTCCGCAGCTTCGACCTGCTCGCTCGTGCCGTTCTCGTGCTTCTTCGCGCTCGCCGCGATGCGCCACTCGCCCGACACCGCGTTGGCGAAGCGGTAGTAACCGTTGGCGTCCGTCTGCTGCGCGGCCAGGACGTCGTCGCGGTCGCGCTGGAAGCGCATCCAGTTGTCGCCGTCTGCCTGCAGCCGCACCTCAGCAAACGGGATCCCGTTGCCCGAGAGGTCGACCACGCGGCCGAGCAACTCGCCGCCGTCGTTGACCGCGAGTTCGCCGAGGTCGAGTTCGCTGCCGACTTCGCCGAGATTGCGATCGAACTGGGTCGGCGCGTGCTGGCCGTGCACGACGAGCAGGTTGATGCGCAGGTTCTTGAAGGTCTGCCCCTGGAACGCGAACCGCCCATCCGCGTCGGTCTTGACCGGCTCCGGCACGCGGCGATCGCGGCCGCCTCGAGCGCGCTGGCCGCCGCGGCCGAAGTCGAGCCACACCTTGGCTTCGCGCACCGGCGCGCCAAAGCGATTGACGACGCGTCCACGCAGTAGCAGTTCGGTGCGGTCGCCGGTCGCAAGTTCGTCCGCCGTAGCGACCTGTTCGCGCTGCGAGTCGGCGCCGAACGCCTCGGCGACGGCGGTGTCCGCGTTGTCAGCCTGCGCCTCGACCGCGATCTCCTCGCTCGCGCTCCATCGCACGACGGGCGCGTCGCCCGCACCGATCAGGCCGGGGGCGAGCAACGCGCCGCCCGCGACCACGAAGGCGGCGAGCAGCAGGAAGACAAAGGAGCGATTGCGCATGCGGTTGGGGCTGAGGAGCAACATCGACCATTACGGACGATCCGCGCCGTTCCCCATAGTGGGGCGCTGTAACGCTTGTGCAAGGAGGTCGCGTGTGCGCCGCGAACGAAGCGTTACTGCAACGAGACGGAGAAGACGTTGGAAGCGCCGATCGTGGCGCCGTCTGCCGTCAAGAACGCGGTTTGGCAGTGGATCCACAGTCCCTGTGGGAAGCCTGGGTTTTGCAGTGTAAGGGCCGCAGCGCCCATGGCATCGAGCGGAGCGAGCATGGTCGCGATGGGATAGAGGAGGCCCGCTTCCCAACGCAGCGTTTGCTCAAATCCGGGCAGGCGTACAGGCAGTAGAGCGCCAGTGCCCACGGTCCCGATGGCAAACAGGCAGAGCCCGCCCATGGGCGCGCCCTGCTGGAGCAGCGAAAATGAACCCGGCGCGACCGGGCCCTGGCCGCCGCCGACGAGTCCGAGCGGCGCTGACTGCGCATGCATCGTGCGCACGCTCGTGGCCGAGAAGTAATCCGTCTCCACGACGCACAGAGAGCCAGCGCCCGAGTGCGCAAACGGCTCAAACTCCGCGTCGCGCGCAGTTCCTTGCAAGAACGTGAGTGCCGCAGGCGTGGTCGCGGCGAGCGTGTAGTCGACCAGCGTGGACCACGTCTTCTGCGCATGCATGTCGCTGATTTCGAGGACGCGCGCATTGCCATAGTCGGCGACAAACAAATCGTCGTCGCTATCGACCGCGAGGTCGCCGGCCGAGTCGAGTCCATTGACCACGAGTTGCGCATTGCTGCGCGTCAGCACGATGCCGCCGCTCAACGCGAGCGACCATAGTCCTGCGTCCCAGCGCACGATCTCAACGCTTGCGGGCGGCGGCGGGAACGTCAGTGGCGCGGTCGCATAGAGCAGTTCTCGTTCTGGCGACAATGCGACGGGGCCAGACGCGCCTGGCAACACGCCAATCGTCGTTTGCGCGCCCGTGACGAGGTTGAGCGCAATGAGATCGTTCTGAGCCGACGAGAAGCCTCCGGTCTTTGCCGACACGATCGCGATGCCCGGGCCGATTGCGACGGCGTCATAGGCAAATTGGATCGTCGTGAGCAATTGCGGCGTGCGCAGCGGGTCGACGGGCACGCGCCAGACTTGGCCATTGCTGCTCTCGGCGAACAGCAGGTCGCCATTGCCGATCGGCATCGTGAACGAGCCGAAGCGGAAGCCCGGCAGCGTCAGCAGCGCGCGCGTCGGCTGACCCGGCGCGTCGTACTGCAGCGCGACGCCGTCAAACCACGCGATGCCGCTATCGAGCGCGGTGATGCTGTTGGCCGAGCCCGGCAGCGGGTGCTGAACGTTGGAGTAACCCTGCGCCGGCGACTGCGATGCCGCAACCGAGGCGAGAGCGAGGACCGCGATGCACGGGGCGACGCGGAGGGAGGAGAGGAAACGGACCATCGAAGGCTCCTCGGCGGCGATCCGCCGAAGTTCACGGAGGACCGCGCCGGCGTTGGACCGCGGCAGGACGAGGAGACGACGCAACTCCCGCGGCGGCCCGATGGGGGCGGCGCACGGCGATGGTCGTTCGGTTCGTTCTGCCGCGGACGTCGTTCGCGCCGAGGCGGTCGGGAGCGGGCGCTTTCGCGCACGCGACCAGGCGAGGTGTTCTGGCTCCCGGATCGGCCTACTGGTCCTGCCTTCCCATCTTTGCCGACGAGGCGCGGACAGTGGCGGGTGGACGTTCGTCCCCGGTTACAGCTGCGGGACAGCGCCGGTCTTGCACCGGACTTCCCTCACGTTGGGTGGGCGCAGGCTAGAAGTTGCGCGGCACCGTTCAAGCGCGGGGCTTGTGCAGAGGCCCGGTGACGCCGAAAAGCCTGCGTCATGACGAGCGAGATTCTCCGCCAGATCGAAGAGCGCGCTCGCGGCGCTGGCTTCGACCTGATCGGGCTCGTCGACACGGCGCGGTTTGACGCGGGCCAGCCGACCGAACTGCGCTGCGCGCGCGAACTTCCCGGCTGCGGCACCGCGATCGTTCTGGCGTGCGGCAGCCCCGGGAGCCCGCAGTGGAATGCGCCCCGAGAACTCGCGGCGACGCTGTCGCGCGCGGGCCACCGCGCCCGGGTCGCAGAGCCGATGCAAAGCCGTCTTCGATTTGCCGCGCTCGCCGAGGCCGCTGGTCTCGGCACCGTGTCGCCCGTGATCCATCGACTGCTGCACCCTCAATACGGGCCGCGCGTCATGGTGGGGGCCGTGGTGCTGGTCGAGGGTTCGCCGTTTGGAAAGGTCGCGGACGCCTCGATCGCGGATCGCTTCCAACCGTGCTGCCACTGCTCGCGGCCGTGCCTCACGGCTTGCCCGAGCGAGCGTTCGACGGGCCACGGCCACGTCGACGAGCAGCAGTGCACGACCGAGCGCAAGGGCGGCGGCTGCGCCGACGCGTGCAACGTGGTGCGGAGTTGCCCCGTTGGCGCCGGCCAAGCGATGCCGGTCGAAGTGGAGCGCGAGCGCCACCAGTTCGAACTGCACCGCGCGCTCGCCATGCAGGGGCGCGGACTGCTGCCGGCGCTGCGGCGGTGGATTGGCTTCTAGCCAACCCCATCCCCCTCACCGCATCTCCCTAGCTAGCAGCCGTTCTTCAACAGGCTGCTAGTGGGATCTGTGCGCCGCCGCTCTCGGCGTTGACCCCTTGCCGAACCCGGCCTATCGTCCCCCGCCCTTTCTCCGGCCCCAGCCCTTCCCACTCGCCTCGTGCGCAAGACCATCTCGATCGCCGACTTCGTCGTGGGCGGCGACACGTTCGCCGTCATGGCGGGGCCGTGCGCAGTCGAGACCAAGGAGCAGCTGTTTGCGTCGGCGGATGCGGTCGCGGCAGCCGGCGCTGCCCTGCTGCGCGGTGGGGCCTACAAGCCGCGAACGTCGCCGAAGTCGTTCCAGGGGCTCGGCAAGGCGGGGCTCGAACTGCTCTCGCTGGCGTCGCAGCGGACGGGCCTGCCGGTCGTCACCGAGGTGCTCGATCCGCGTGACGTCGCTGCGGTCGCGGAGCACGCCGCCGTGCTGCAGATCGGTGCGCGCAACATGCAGAACTTCCCGCTGCTGCGCGAAGTGGGGCGCCAGCGACTGCCGGTGCTGCTGAAGCGCGGGCCCGCCGCCACGGTCGAAGAGCTGCTCTACGCCGCGCAATACGTGACCAACGAGGGCAACGGCAACGTGATCCTCTGCGAGCGCGGCATTCGCAGCTTCGATCCATCGACTCGCTACGTGCTCGACCTCGCGATCGTCCCGGTGCTGCGCGAACGCACGGACCTGCCGATCGTGGTCGATCCGAGCCACGGAACCGGCCGTTCGTCCCTCGTGCGCCCGATGGTCCTCGCGGCCGCGGCCGCTGGCGCGGACGGCGTGATCGTCGAGGTGCATGCGGATCCCGGCAAGGCGCTCTGCGACGGAGCTCAAGCTCTGCTGCCGACGGATTTCGCGCAAATGATGGTCGACCTTCGGCGGCTGTTGCCGATGCTGGGCCGCCGTCTCTCGCGACCGAGCGCTGCCGGCCACGCGACACCTGCCCAGGGAACCATTTCCGACGACTTCATCGCGCCATGACGCACAAGAGCCGCAAGCCGTACATCGCCGGCAACTGGAAGATGAATCTGGACCGTCCCAAGTGCTTGGACATGGTCAAGATCATCAAGAGTCGGCTCGGGGACGGGAACGACCGCGAGGTAGCGGTGTTCGCGCCTTCGATCTACCTCGCGGACGTGACCGCGGTCGCGCAGGGCTCGCCGCTCGGTGTCGGCGGCCAGAACCTCTGGTACGAAGAGAACGGCGCGTTCACGGGCGAAGTCGCGGCTCGCATGCTGCGCGAAGTTGGGGCGGACCGCGTGCTGGTCGGCCACAGCGAGCGACGCCACGTGTTCCACGAGCCCGATGAGTGGATGGGCCGCAAGGTCCGCGCAGCACTCGATCGCGACCTGCTGCCGATCTACTGCGTCGGCGAGACGATCGAGGAGCGCCGCGGCAATCGCACGGACCGCGTGATCAAGCGCCAGCTGGATGCCGGCTTCGAGAAAGTCCGCCCCGAGGACGCGCATCGCATCACGGTCGCCTACGAGCCCGTTTGGGCAATCGGCACGGGCGAGACCGCGACGGTCGAGCAGGCCGCCGCCGTGCACAAGATGATCCGCAAGTGGATCGCGCAGCGCCTCGGCGACGAGGCCTCGCAGATCACGCGCGTCATCTACGGCGGCAGCGTGAAGCCCGACAACGCTAAGCAACTCATGGCCGCAGAAGACATCGACGGCCTGTTGGTCGGCGGCGCCAGCCTGCAAGCCGACACGTTCATTCCCATCATCGAATACGACGCGCGATGAGCCTCGCACTGCACTACATCTCCTGGGTTCTGTTCTTCCTGTCCTCGGTCCTCCTCATCGCAGTGATCCTGCTGCAAGAGGGCAAGGGCGGCGGCCTCGCTGAGGCGTTTGGCGGCGTCGGCGCCGAGACGTTCGGCGTCAAGTCGGGCGGCATCAACAAGGTCACGATGACTCTCGCCGCTGTGTTCTGCATCTCCGCGTTGGTCATCAACGCGACCTGGAACCAGTGATGCATCGCTGCGGCCGCGCCTAGTCGCGGCCCTTCCCGCACGGGGGACCTGTGAGCGCAGCGACTTGGAGCATGACGGGAACGGGCTCGGCCGCTGGCGCCACCGAGGCGGGCCAGCTGCGCATCGAGCTACGTTCGGTGAACGGACGCGCACTGCAGTTGAAGCAGCGCCTTGTCCGTGAGATCTCGGGACTCGAGTCCGTGTTCGAGGACGAAGTGCGCAAAGTGATCGGCCGCGGCAGCGTGACGCTCGCGGTCGAACGATCCGCGTCAGCGTCGCCGTTGCCGGATCGCGCGCGCTTGCAGGCGATCGCGGCCGACATGCGATCGCTGGCGCGCGACCTCGGGCTCGACGACCGGCTCACGCTGCGCGACGTGCTGGAGCTCGCATCCGACGCGCCGTCGACGTTCGATCGCGACGATTGCCCGATGCTGATGGCGCTGCTGCGCGCGGCGATCGCGGACTTGCAGGCGCATCGCGCGCAGAGCGGCGCAGAGACGCTGGCTGCGATGTGCGCCGAACTCGACACGCTGGATCAACTGCGTGAACAAGCGCTGCAACGCGCGCCAGCGATCGTCGACGACCATCGCACGCGGTTGCTCACGCGCATGCGCGAGTTCGTCGCCTCGCACGCTCTCGATCTCGACGAGGGCGCACTCGTGCGCGAAGTCGGCATGTTCTCCGAGCGCGTCGATGTCGAAGAGGAGCTGCAGCGGCTGGGCGCACATCTGCGCGAACTCCGCACCGTGCTCAACAAGGGTGGTGCCATGGGGCGCAAGCTCGAGTTCTTGCTGCAAGAAGCTCTGCGCGAGACCAACACGCTCGGCTCCAAATCGCCCGATGTCGCGATGGCGCACTGCGTCGTCGCGATGAAGGGCGCGATCGACAGGCTCAAGGAACAGGCGGCCAACCTCGAATGAGCGGCAAGCTGGTGGTGATCTCGGGGCCTTCGGGCGCTGGCAAGACCTCGGTCTGCCGCGCTCTCAAGCAATTGCCCGGCGTGGAATTCTCGGTGTCGGCGACGACGCGCGCGCCGCGCGCCGGCGAGCAAGCTGGCGTCGACTACCACTTCCTCTCGCGCGAAGAGTTCGAACGCCGCGCGCAGCAAGGCGACTTCCTCGAATGGGCCGCCTACAACGGCAACTGCTACGGCACGCCGCGTTGGCCGATGGATGAAGCGATCCGCGCGGGCCGCACGTTCTTGCTGGAGATCGAGGTCGCGGGGACGCGCCAGTTGCGCGAGCAGAGCGTGTCCGGCGTCTACCTCTTCATCTCGCCGCCGAGCATCGAGGAGCTGAAGAATCGCTTGGTGCGTCGCGGCACGAACACCGAGCAAGACATCGATTCGCGCGTGCGCATCGCGCGCGAGGAGATCGAGGCCGCGCAACAGGTCGTCGCGGGAAGACCGCTCTACGACCACATGATTCCCAACGTGGACCTCGAGCAGACGATCGCGCGCGTGGCGGAACTGATCGGAGTTCGTCGGTGAACGCGCGGCGGCAAGTGCTGCTCGGCATCGGCGGCGGCATCGCTGCCTACAAACTCGCGTTCGTAGCCAGTCGGCTCGCGCAACGCGGCGTGTCAGTGCGAGTCGCGATGACGCCGCGTGCCGTCGAATACGTCGGCGCGCTGACGTTCGAAGGGCTGTCTGGCAAGAAGGCGATCCTGTCGTCGACGCAAGTCGATGCAGATGGCTCGCCGCCGCACATTGCCGCGGCGCGCGATGCCGACGTGTATGCGATCGCACCGGCGACCGCCGACTTGATCGCCCGCCTCGCGGCGGGCGCCGCCGACTGCGCGGTCACGCTGCTCGCGTTGACGTGTCGGTGTCCGATCGTGCTGTGCCCCGCGATGAACGACGCGATGTGGCTCAACCCCGTCGTGCAAGAGAACGTCGCTGCGCTGCGCGCGCGCGGCATGCGCGTGCTGGGCCCCGTCACCGGGCACCTCGCCGAAGGCTACGACGCGATCGGTCGCATGGTGGAGCCCGACGCGATCACAACCGAGATCGAGAACATGCTCGCGGTGCGCCCGTGACGCTGCGCGCCTATCGCATCACCGGGGCGCTCGCTCAGGATGCTTTGGAACTGCTGCATGCGGTCTCAGACGTGCGCGGTGCGATCGAAGAAGACGACGCAGTGACGGTGTGGCTCGACGACACGCTGCCCGACTTGCCGTTCGATGGCCTCGCGATCTTTGAGTTGCCTGCCGCCGTCGCCAATGCGTCTTCCACGGGGCTCGAGAACGACCAGCCGATCCTCGTCGCCGAGGACTTGCTCGTGCGTCCGCCGTGGGTCGAACGGCCTGCGACGTTCACGGGCATCGAGTTGATCGTTCCGCGCGGGATGGCGTTCGGCAGCGGCGAGCACGACAGCACGCAAGCCGCGTTGTTGGCGTTGCATGCGGCATGGAACGATCCCGAGAGCTTCGCCGACGTCGGCACTGGCTCGGGGATCCTCGCGCTTTACGCGATGCTGCGCGGTTGCCGGCGCATCGAGGCGTGCGACGTCGAGGAGCCAGCGGTGATCGCCGCGCGCGAACTGCTGCAAGGCGCCGACGTCACGCTCGGCGGCCCGGAGACGATGCCGTGGCGCGCAGACTTCGTCGTCGCCAACCTCACTGCCAAGGAACAGCACGCGGCGTTGCCCGCGATCCTCGATCGTTGGACGCAGCGCGGCCCGCTCGTGTTGTCGGGCATGCGCGAGCACGAAGTCGATGGTGTCGCCGCACGGTTGCCGCGCGTCGACGCGCGCTGCGTGCGCGGCGCGTTCACGGCGCTGACGGTGCTGCCTTCGGCTTGAGGTAGACGTCGAAGCGCACGCGTTCGCCGTCGATCGAGAACGAAGGAGCCCCCGCGAGCGGTTGTTCGTGCGGGTGCCGCTTCACGACGACGCGTTCGCGCGCGGCGAGGAATGCGCGGTGCACGAGCACGTCCTGCGATCCAGGTTGGCCCGCGAGCAAGCGGCACACCTGCATCTCCTTCTTCACTTGCGCGCGACCTTGCGTCGGGAACATCGGATCTAGCAACACGACGTCGACGGAGTCCGCGCCCAGATCGTCGAGCACGATCGCTGCGTCGGCATGACGAACTGCGATGCGATCGGCGAATGGCGCGCGCTCGGCAGCTTCGTCGAGCAGCAACGCGAGTGGAGCGATGCGTTCGCATGCGGTCACGTTGCAGCCGAGATGCGCGAGCAGCATCGCGTCGCGGCCGAGGCCCGCTGTCGCATCGAACACGCTCGGCGGCGTGTTGCGGCGATGCAGCGACACGGCGCGCGCAATCGGTTGTTGCTTGCTCGCAGTCTGTAGGCGCCTTCCGAGATCGCCGTCATCGAAGTCAATCTGCACCGAGAGTCGCTGCGCATTCGCGGGCGTCGACAACGACAACGTGCCGTCATCCTCGCGTTGGATGGTCCACGCAGAGCGCGGCGCTTCGTCTGCCATTCGCACGCGGAAGCGAGTGCATCGCTGCGCATCGTCATCGCTGCACGGCGTCACGAACACGACCTCGACCGAATCTGCGGGTCCTTCGAAAGAATCGCGTTGATCGTGTCGCATCGGCGCCATCGGCAGTTCAGCAAACGCTATCAGGCGCGCCGCATGCGCGCTGCGCGCGTGCGCCGTCTCGTTTTGAACTTCGGTGCTAGTCTTTCGCGCCAACGGCCTTGGTCGCTGCTGCGCCGAACGCCGTTTCCCCTGCTCTATCCTCCCCAACTCTCTTGTAGCTATGCGTCGTCTGCACCTGAAGCTGTTCTACCTCCGCACCCGTGTGAAGCGTGAGCCGCAGGGCGTCACCGCGAAGATCCTCGGCGTGCGCCCGGCGACGATGTCGCACCTGGAGCAAGGCCGTTCGCTGCCGACCCTCCCGATGCTGCTCGCGCTGTGCAAGCACTACGACGTCGTCCCGACCTACCTGCTCGATGATGACCGCCCGATCGAGCCAGGCCTTCGCGATCGCTGGAGCGAACGCGCCAACCTGCTGACGCGCGGCAACTGGCTCGAAGTGCCCGAGGGTTCGTGGGTCACCACGAACGACGGCATCAAGCTCTGCCCCGTTCTCCAAGGCGCTCGCTTCTACGACGCGGTTGCTCAAGCTCAGCGCATGACCTGCGCGAACGGCGACCAAGCGCGTCAGCTCGAGGAGTCGATCCAGTCGGCGCGTCGCGACACGGATAAGGACCTCGAAGAGCGCTTGAAGCGCGAACTGATGGGCCAGCGCAAGCCGCGCGCGAAGACGCAGCGCATCGCGCCGCAGGCTCCCCGCGCGCAGGTGAATCAGGCCGCGCAGGCCTGAAGCACGCCGCTCAGCGGCGTTCTTCTTGCAGCGGCCATGCGGGGCCGGCCCGGTATCGGAGGTCGGCCCCGTATGTCATTTTCTGCGCGAGTTCGTCCTCGATTCGCAGGATCCAACCATTGATGCCGTTGTGGTCCGGGCCATCCGCTGAGCACCAGAGGTGCGAGCGCTGGAGCACTGTCGAGAGGAATCGTCGGCGCAGTTCTGGCTGATCGTCGCGCATCGCGATGCGCAAGGTCGCAGCGAGATGGCCGGGTTCGGTTGCGAACGCCACGCCAGGAGTGCCGTAAAGCGCTCTGCCGAAGTGCAGCACCGGAGTGTCTGCGAGCAACGCCACGCCTGCTTGCGGCGAGTTGATCGTCACAACCGCGGTCGCTGCCATGCATGCAGCCGAGGTTGCGTGCGCAAGTTCGAGTTGCACGCCATCGAGATGGCGCAGTGGGCGCAGGTCCGCTTCGGCGAGTCCCTCGGGCGGCAGAATGGTCACGACGGTGGCGCTGCGATCCAGCGTCGCAGCCGCGCGCATCGCTTCGAGCGTCAGCTGGAGCGGGGTCGGCGCAACTTTGGCGTCGAGGCACACACGCGGGTCGTCGCGGCGCTGCAACAGCACCGCCAAGAACGGTTCCTTCGGCAGGTCGATCGACTGCGCAGGGTGCTGCGAGCGATCTTGGATCCTGCTGCCGATGGCGAGCCCTTCGAAGAAGCCGAGGCCGGTGCCTTCGCCGCTGCCTCGCCACGCCGCGGACACGCGGTCGCGGATCGCGACGGCGCGCGGCGTGCGCAGTGGCAGTGGCAACGGTTGGCTCTTGCCTGCTGCGCTTGCGAGCGCGGCGCGAAGCATCGCTTCGTCGACGTTCGCATTGCGATAGTCCCACGCGGAGCTGCGCGCGATCGGCGAGTCGCCGTCGATGCCGATCGAATCGATCTGCATCGTGCCGGGGAGCAGGCCGTCGCCGCTCCACTGCACGCGGATGCCTGCCTCGCGCGCGGCGAACTGCGCGAGCAAGTGCGCGCCCGTGCGACGCTGGTGCAGCAGCACAAGATCGGGGCGATCGCGGTCGAAGCGGTCGTAGATCGCGGCCGCGATGCGGCGAAGGCGCGACTCGGCACTGCGCAGCGCGCGCTGCGTCCTTCGTTGCCCAAGTCGGCTCAGTTCGATCTCGGCAAACTCAGCGAACGGAACCCGCGCGAGGCGCGCGTCGGAAGGATCGAAGCGTCGTGGCTCGGTCCACGAGCACGCGTGGCCTTGCGCACGCCAGAACTCACGTTCGGCGTCGTCGAAGCACAGCGCCTCCGTGCGATGGCCACGGCTGTGCAGTTCGCGCAGCAGGCGATCTAGGAGGGGAAACCGGTCGATCCCGGGGGCAACTGCGACGACGAGGCTCATCCGGCTCGGCGAAGGATCGGCAATGGAGCCGTCGGACTTGATGGCTGCGGCGCATTCGTGCGGCCGAATCCCCGGCGGCAGGGGCCGTTTGCTGCATGGACCCGAACTCGGGCGATGGCAGGCTTGCATTTTCCCCGCCGATCGTCGATAGGTAACTATTCAACCAAGTAGTAGAACATGAACCGAAGCCTCGTGTCGTTGTTGCTAGCCGGCGCAGCCGTTGCCGCATCCCCCCAAGACGCAGAGCGTGCGACGCACACGGATACCGCGTCCACGCCGCAAGTCAGCTACGAGACCAACCGCGATGGAGTGGTGGTCCGGCAATACCAGCTCGGTTGCCTATCGCACCTGAGCTACCTCGTAGTGGCTGGCGGCGAGGCTGCGGTGATCGACCCGCAGCGCGATGTCGGTCACTACCTCCTCGATGCGGAGAAGATGGGTGCCAAGATCCGCCTCGTGCTGCTGACGCACCCGCACGCGGACTTCGTCGCGGGGCATCTCGAACTCGCAGCGCAGACGGGCGCGCAGGTCGTGCTCAGCAAGTTGGCGGGCGCCGCATTCCCGCATCGCGCGCTGGAGGACGGCGAGTCGGTCGCGATCGGCGGCGCGACGCTGATGCACTGGGCGACGCCGGGCCACACGCCGGATGCGAGCACGTTCTTGCTCGCGCTGCCGGGGCAAGCGGAGCCAGCGTTTGCATTCACCGGCGACACGCTGTTCGTCGGCAGCATTGGTCGTCCCGACCTGCTCGACAAGCCGCCGGCAGAGCTCGCGTCGCAATCGTTCGACAGCATCCAGCGACTCAAGTCGCTGCCTGACTCCGTGATCGTGCTGCCCGCGCACGGCGCTGGCTCGCTCTGTGGCGCGCACCTGAGCCCAGAGACGACGTCGACGATCGGCGCGGAGAAGGCGAGCAACGCGTTCTTGCTCATGAAGAGCCGCTCGACGTTCGTCAGCAACGTGCTCTCGCATCAGCCAGTCGCGCCGCAGTACTTCGCGATGAACGTCGCGATGAACCGCAAGGGCCCGCCGATCGTCGCGCGCGCAGCTGAGTTGCCGCAGGCGCTCGACGTGGCGCAAGTGCGCGCTGCGCTCGAAAAGGGCGGTTGGGTCGTCGACGTGCGCGACCAGCAGACGTACGCGAAGGGGCACATCTCCGGCAGCATCAACATCGCGTTGCGCGGACGCCTCGACACGTGGATGGGCATCGTGGTGCCGGTCGACGCGCCGCTCGTGCTCGTTAGCGACAACGAAGACGGCGTGCGCGAAGGCGCGTTCCGTCTGCGTCGCATCGGCTACGACACGCTCGCTGGCTATCTCAGCGGTGGCATCGCAGCGTGGCAGCAAGGCGGCGGCGAAGTGCGCGCAAGCAAGCTCGTCACGCCGCGCGAACTGCACGACGCGATGGAGAAGGGCACGGAGCCGCTCGTCATCGACGTGCGTTCCGCTGAGGAATACGGCGACCTGCGCCTCGGCGAGATCGGCAACATCCCGGTGACGGAGAGCGATCGCTTCCGCCGCATGCTCGACATGTCGCAGCCTGTGCTGATGGTCTGCAACTCGGCGTATCGCTCGAGCATGGCGGTCGGCCTCGCAGAGCGGCTCGGCTTCAAGGACGTCGGATCGCTCGATGGCGGTCTCGATGCGTGGATCGAGGCCGGCTTTGCGGTGATTGGCAACAAGGCGGCGGACGTTGGCCACGCTGCGCATGCGAGCGTGGCCCCGCAGTCGGGTTCGATCGCGCTGCCAGAGCCGGTCGATAGCGCGCTCCTGGCTCGCGTGCTCGCGACGCAGCCGGACGCGTATGCCGTGATCGACGTGCGGCCCGCGGCGCAGTTCGCGGAGTGGAGCATTCCTGGCAGTTCCAACGTGGCGCTCGCGCAACTTGCGGCGCACGTTCGCGCGTTGCCGACAACGGCGCGCGTCGTGCTCGTCGATCGCGATGGCACTACGTCGTTTGCCGCAGCTGGTGCATTGCTCGCGCAGGATCCCAACCGGCCGATCCGCGCGTTGCTCGGTGGACTGCAGGCGTTCTACGCCGCGACGCAGTTCGGCGGCCAACACGGGGCCTCGCATGAGCAGCCCGCTGCGCAAGCCGTTCCTGCGACTCCCGCGAGCGAGCCGCAGACTCCTGCTGCGCAGAAGAAGGCCAAGAAGCGCAGCGCAGGCTGCTGAGGAATGACCACATGAACGCCAACGCAAAGCCGTTCTGGAACCCGTACCTCGCGGGCACGGGCCTGGGACTCACGCTGCTTCTTAGCTACGTCGTGCTCGGCACCGGGCTCGGTGCATCGGGCGCGATCGCGCGCATTGCCGCAGTGTCGATGCATGCTGCGGCGCCTGACGCCGTCGAAGCCAACCCCGTGATGGGGCCGTGGTTTGAAGATGGCAATCCGCTTCGCCACTACCTCGTCGCGATGTTGGTCGGCTCGTTGTTCGGCGGCTTCCTGTCGTCGCTCGCGGCAGGTCGCGCAGGCATCGTCGTCGAACGCGGTCCTCGCGCGAGCGCGCAGTCTCGGCTGATCGCAGCGCTGTTTGGCGGCGCGCTGGTCGGCATCGGCGCGCGGTTGTCGCTTGGTTGCACGTCTGGCCTCGCGTTGTCGGGCGGCGCGTTGTTGCAGGCGGGCAGCTTCGTGTTCGTCGGCGCGACGTTCGCGGCGGCGTTCGCAGTTGCGCCATTCATTCGGAGGCTCTGGCGATGAACCTGTTCGCTCTCGATCAACTCGGCACTCCTGCTGCACTTGCTGCGGCGCTCGTGCTCGGCTTGCTGTTTGGCTTCTGGCTTGAACGCGCAGGCTTCGGCAGCAGCCGCAAGCTGACCGCGATCTTCTACTTCCGCGATTGGGCGGTGCTGAAGGTCATGTTCTCCGCGATGGCAGTCGCAGGCGTTGGTCTGCAAGCGCTCGCGTTGTTCGGCCTCGTCGACACGTCGCAGCTCTACGTGCCGGACACGCAGATCGCGGCGCAAGCGATCGGCGGCTTGTTGTTCGGCATCGGCTTCGTCGTCGGCGGCTGGTGCCCGGGAACTGCGATGGCGGGACTCGGCAGCGGCAAACTCGATGCGCTCGTCTTCTTGGCTGGCGCGATGGCGGGCAGCCTCGCATTCGCCTGGATCGCGCCCCTCTTCGAAGGAGTGCAAGGAATCGGTGCGCTCGGCACGTGCAGCATCTCGGATGCGCTCGGGGTCGAGCCGATGACGGGCGCGCTTGGATTACTCGTCGTCGCGTTGCTCGCGTTCGTGATGGCGCACAAGGTCGAAGCGCACATGCGCAACGTGCCGGAGTTGGGCGATGCGCCCAAAGGGAGCGATGCACGATGAGCGGCAAGGACACAGTGATGCAGGGCGCGGCCCTGTTCGCGATGGCAGCCTCAGTCGGCGCCGTGCTGTGGATTCGTGGCGCGGATAGCGATCGATCGGCATCAAGCGGATCGCAGGCGTCGTCGTATTGGGCTGATGTCGAGACGGGCGAGGACCACATCGATGCCATGGATCTCGCGCGGCGCATGCTCGCGGGTACGGAACGCATCGCGATCGTCGACGTGCGCCCGCGCGCGGAGTTCGAGCAATTCCATCTCCGTGGCGCGGTGTCGATGTCGGTGCCGCAACTCGTCGGCGACGAAGGCGCGCGCGTTTTCGCGAGTCATCCCGATCTCGTCGTTGTGTGCAGCAATGGGCCCGCGCATCCCGCGCAGGCTTGGGTGGAGTTGCGACGTCAGGGCCACGACAACGTGCGCGTGCTGGATGGCGGTCTCGACGAGATGAAGCGCGCGGTGTTCACGCCGCCGACGCTCGCTAGCGATGTCGACGAAGCGACGGCGGCGCAGCGACGTGTGTTCGTGGAGTTGGCGCGGCAGGCGCTGATCGCTCAGCCGAGCGCAGTTGCTGCGAAGAGCGATTGGGCAACAGACCCTGCGAAGTTGACGGGCCCAGCCATCGTCTCGGCGTTGTGGGCCGCGACGCACAAGGATGTCGTGCTCGTCGATGTGCGCTCTGCAGCTGCGTATGCATCGCTGCATGCAGTTGCTTCGATCTCATTGGATCTTTCGTCACTGCGCGAACGTCACGGCGATCGCGACCTGTTGCTGTTGCCCGCCGAAGCGCTCGCGAAGCGATTTGGCGACGCAGGCATCGCGATCGAGACGCCTGTCGCGATCCTGGCAGATCGCATGCATGACGCGGCGTTGGCTGCGCTCGCGTTCTTGCGAACGGGGCATCGCGCGGTGGCGATCGTCGAAGGCGGCATTCGATCCTGGCCGCACGAGGGCTTGCCGCTCGACTCCGACGAATATGCACTGACGCCGACTGCGCATGGCGTCGTCGCTGGCGCGGACAACTTCACGATGTCGGTCGAGGAGCTCGCTGCATTCGTGGAAGAGCGACGCGGCGTTGTCATCGACTCGCGGCCGACGGCGCAGTTCGCTGGCGAACAAGGCCAAGAAGCGCGTCGCGGCCATGTGCCGGGAGCGAAGAATCGTCCGATCGCGAACGACTTCGATGCGCAAGGTCGCCTGTTGCCGCGCGCTGCGCTCGAAGCTGCGTTCTCGTCGCTCGGCGCGACGAACGACGCGCAGGCTGCGTTGATGTGCCGCACCGGTCACCAAGCTGCGCAGCAACTGTTCGTGCTGCGGTTCCTTCTTGGCTATGACAAGGTGAAGTGGTGCAACGGCTCGTTCACGCAATGGGCGGAGCGAGCGGAGTTGCCCGTCGAACTAGGAGCCGAGCGATGAGTCCGCGCGACGAAGCGATGCCGCCTTCGTTCCTTGAGCGCGTGGCCGAGCAGTTCAAGGCGTTGTCCGATCCGGTGCGCCTGTCCGTGCTCAATGCGTTGTTCGAGGGCGAGAAAGCTGTTGGCCATCTCGCGGACGAGGTGGGCTCGTCGATCGCCAACGTGAGCAAGCACCTTGCGGTGTTGCATGCGGCGGGATGGGTGCGACGCAAGCGCGATGGCACGAGCATGCTCTATTCGCTCGCGGACGATCGCACCGCAGCTCTGTGCGAGTTGATGTGCGCTCGCGTTCGCGAACGCGCAGCGAAGGAAGCGGAGTTTGCGCAGCCTGCGGTTGCGCCCGCGGCTGCGCGCAAGGCGTCGGCAGGCCGCGCCGCCAGGTCCTCGCGCGCGCGCTAGCCCTGCCTCACTGCGGCGCGATGGCGCCGCGATGAGGTTCTGCGCCGGCGTCAGGCCAGCCCTTCGATGTGAGGTTGAGTGCTCCGCTGGCGGCGAGCCCGTTGGCCGCAGGGCGATACGACGAGTCGAGTTGCGGGTCGCCTTCGACGCCCGACGCTTCCCAGCCAACCGAGTAGTGCGTGCGCGATTGCGTCCACAGCGTCGACGTGACGAAGCCATAGAGGCTCGTGAAGTCGCGCGTGTTGGAGCCGACAAAGTCCGCGAGCAGCGGCGTCGACGACTGCGCGCCAGTGCGATGGTAGAGATTGCCGTCGAAGCACTGCGATCCATCCAAGACGCGCGCGCGGCGCAGGATCCACTGATCGCCATGCATCACGAACACGTTGTTGAACACTTCGTGCGGGTAGTTGGAGTTAGCCCCCGCGAAGCCATACGCGACGCCGAGCCCTTCGCCGTCGACGTCGATGCCGCCGACAAACGTGTTGCGATAGACCTTCCAAGGATCAGGCGCGTTGAGCGATCCCGTGTCATGCAGCGAGAACGCAGGGCCAGTCGCCATGCCGTCGTTGTCCGGGCCTTGCCAGTACGCGTAGGACTGCGACAGCGGATCGGCTCGTCCGTAGAACTGCTCTGTGCTCGTGTCGATCACGTTGTGGTCGATCCACTTCGTGCCTGCGTTGGCGAGCGATGGCGCGGTCGAGCCGTTCCATGACACGCCTTGCGTCGTGCGTTGCACGAGGTTGTGGTCGAAACGAACGTGATGGCCCGCGGTCGCGATCTCGAATGCGTCGTCGCGGATGACATCGAACGCGCAGTGGTGCACGCGCAGGTTCGTCGGCGTGTCGTAGGTGTCGATTCCATCGAAGTGGCCGAGGAATCGACAATGGCCGATCTCCACCGAGTCGACGGCGCCTTGGAACTCAAAGGCAGCGTCCTGCATCACAGATGCGACGGCGTTGTTGGCCTTCACATCGCTGCGCGGCATCCATGTCGGGAAGCTCGCTGCAAACGTGACTGCCTCGCACAACAAGTTGCGATGGCCGCCGCGGACGACGAAGCCGTATTGGCCAGGTCGCATCGCGCAGTTGCGAAAGGTGAGCCCGTAGCTGCCGTTTGGCAGGTCCGCGATGCGTTCGCCGTGACGCAGCTCCAAGCCTTCGAACCGTAGGTTGCGCGCGGTGGACGCGACATCGAGCACGGAGCGCTGCGAGAACAAGAACATCGGCGTCGCGCGCGCGTCGAGGTTGGCGGGCACCGCGAGCCCAAACCTCGCTTGGTCGCGACTGCGCTGTGTGCGCACGTAGATGCGTTGGTCTGAGTTGTTCCAGAACACGCCCGGGCCGCAGTAGTAGGACGACGATGAGCGGTAGTCCTCGGTAACGGCCGCGAGGTCGGCGTAGCTCTGGTACGGAACGAGTCGCCATCCGCCGTCGGCGTCGCCGAAGTAGCCAAACGCTTGGCCCACTCCTGCGAAGGTGGCGTTGGAGCGCCAGATCGAGCGCGCTTGGTCGTGCAGGCTCCAGTCTTGGTTGCCCGCGGAGCGGAACTGCGCGAAGCCTGCGTCGAGGATCGCGGTCTCGCCCGGATAGTTGCGAATCACGATGTTGGCGTTGGTCGTGCCGCTGACCGCGACGCGAACTTCGCTCTCGAGGTAGGTGCCGCCGCGCACGAGCAGCGTGTCGCCAGCGCTCAATCGCGAGATCGCGTAGCTCATGGTGCGCCACGGCTGTGCTGCAGTGCCAGCATTCTGGTCGCTGCCGGAGGTGGCCACATACTTCGCGGTGCTTGGGATCGACGAGTCGAGCGGGATCGAGGAAGGGCCTACGCCGCTGACGCTGCTCGATCCTCCAGAGCCTCCGGTGCCGCCAGTGCCGCCGGATCCACCAGTGCCACCAGATCCACCAGATCCGCCAGAACCGCTGCCGCCCGTGTTGAGTGCGCCGCCTCCGCCGCCGCACGCAGTGAGCAGCGCAGCAACAGCTGCGAGGACCCACGCATTCGGGACGCGTCGTTGCACGATGCTGCGCGAGTTGGCGCGCAGGCGATGAACCACTGCATTCGTCTCCATGTCTGTTCTCCCGGCCGACCTCGACCCCGAATGGGATCGGCAGCGGAAAAACGGATTGCGGCGAGTGGTCGCTGGCGAGGAGAGGAATGGGCCAAAAGCCACGCGGCCGCATAAGCGGCCGCGTCGCAGAATCCGGTGGCATCGTGCCTCCGCGCGCAGGGCGCGGAAGCGCGAGGCATCACTTCTTCTTGGCTTCTGCCTTCTTCTCTTCGGGCTTCTTGGCGTCCGCCGCCGGAGCCGCAGCCGCGTCAGCTGCCGGAGCAGCCTCGGCTGCCGGGCCCGTCAGCTTCGCAACGTGGCAGACGACGAGGTCGCCATCGCTGACGAGTTCGACGCCAGCAGGCAGCGCGACTTCGCGAGCGCAGATCGACATGTCGAGGTCGAGCGAATCGACCGTAACTTCGAGCGACTCAGGAATCGCCGTCGGGACGCAGCGGACCTTGATGAGCGCGTGATCCTTGACCAGCGTGCCGCCACGGCCGATGCCGACCGCGTAGCCAGCAAACGCGACCTCGACCTCGACCTCGATCGGCTTGGTCAGGTCGACGCGGATGAAGTCACAGTGGACCGGGTGGTCCGTGATCACATCGAACTGGATGTCCTGCAGCATGGCGTCCTGCGCCTTGCCGTCGATCTCCAGGCGGAACACCTTGTGGTGCTTCTTGATGTGCTGCTCCAGCTCCCACTCGGAGATGCTGATCGACAGCGGGTCCTTCTTCTCACCGTAGACGACGGCGGGGGTCCAGCCCTTGGCGCGCAGCGCGCGCAGTTGGTTGCGGCCGATGGCAGTGCGGGTCTCGGCCTTCATTCGTGCTACTTGCATCTTCGTTCCTCGTGTTGGAATTCGTTTCTGGGAGGGTCGTGTCTCAGCTCTCGGGCTCGAACAGCTTGCTGACGCTCTCGCTGCGGTGGATGCGGTCGATGGCACGCGCAAGCAGTTGCGCGATCGAAACCGTCTCCAGCCGGGCGATCTTCGAGTCCGGGAGCGGAATGGTGTCTGCGAACAGGATCTTCTCGACGTCGGCGGCGTTGAGGCGTTCGACCGCCTTGCCCGCGAGCACCGCGTGCGTGGCGATGATGAACACCGAGTTGGCGCCCTTCTGCTTCACGATGCGGGCTGCGTCGACGATCGAGCCGCCGGTGCTGACCATGTCGTCGACGAGCAGGACGTCGCGGCCCTTCACGTCGCCGATGATGTGCTCGATCACCGTCGTGTCGCCGCTGATGCGACGCTTGTCGATGATCGCGAGGTCGCACTCGAGATCCTTGGCGTAGGCGCGCGCGAGCTTGACGCCGCCGACATCGGGCGAGACGACCATCGGGCTCTCGGCGCCGAGTTGGCGCACGCGGTCGATGATGACCGGGCGCGCGTAGAGGTGGTCGACTGGGATGTCGAAGAAGCCCTGGATCTGCGCCGCGTGGAGGTCGATGGCGACGACGCGGTTGTAGCCCGCAGCGACCAGCAGGTTGGCGACGAGCTTCGCGTTGATCGGCACGCGGCCCTCGTCCTTGCGGTCCTTGCGCGCGTAGCCGTAGTAGGGGATCACCGCGGTGATGCGATCGGCGGACGCGCGACGCAGGCAGTCCGCGAAGCTCAGCAGCTCGAACAGGTTCTCGTGGACCGGCGGGCAGGTGGGCTGCACGACGAACACGTCGGCGCCGCGCACGTCGCACTCGACCTTGAGGTTGATCTCGCCGTCCGGGAAGCGCTGCAGCGAGGCCGCGCCGAGTGGCACACCCATGTGCGCGCAGATGTCCTGCGCGAGCTTGGGGTGCGCGGTGCCGGTGAACACGCGAAGACGTTCGCCACGAGCGCTCATCGGGACTCCTTCTTGATCGTCGACGGATCGCGGCGCTTCAGCAGCTTCGCGGGAACGCCGACCCAAACCTCTTCCTCGCCGATCTCGCTGCCGCGCTTCACGATCGCGCCGGCGCCGGTCATCGAGCGCGCCCCGAGTTGGCTCGGAGCCACGATCACCGTGCCGCTGCCGACGAAGCAGCCGTCGCCGATCTTCGTCTCGTGCTTGCGCGCGCCGTCGTAGTTGGCGGTGATCGTTCCTGCGCCGATGTTGGCATTCTTGCCAATCACCGCGTCGCCGAGGTAGGTGAGGTGCTTGGCCTTGCTGCCTGCGCCGACGCGCGTCTTCTTGGCCTCGACGAAGTTGCCGATCTCCGCGCCATCTTCGAGCACGGTGCCGGCGCGCAGGTGCGCGAACGGGCCGACTTCGCAGCCGCGGCCAACCTTGCAGCCAGAGCTGATCACCGTGAACGGCAGGATCTTGGTCTCCTGGCCGATCTCGACATCGTGATCGATGTGCGTCGTTGCGGGATCCGTGATCATCACGCCGTTGGACAGGTGACGCATCAGGATGCGCTCTTGCATGCGCGCGCGCGCGATGCCGAGTTCGACCAGCGAGTTGACGCCGATCGTCTCGTAGCCGTCTTCCAGCGTGAAGGTGACCGGGTTGAGGTCTTGGTCGGCGTACTGCGCGATGACGTCGGTGAGGTAGTACTCGCCTTGCGCATTGTTGGGCTTGAGCTTCAAGAGCGCGCGGCGCAGCGCGCTGCTGTCGAAGCAGTAGAAGCCCGTGTTGACCTCGTCGATCAGCGACTCTTCCTCGGTGCAGTCGCGGTGTTCGCGAATGCCGACGAAGTTGTCATCCTCGTCGCGAAGGATGCGGCCAAGCCCGGTCGGATCGTCTTGGAACGTCGTCAGCACCGCGCAGACCGAGTCTTCCATCGACTCGCGCAGCATCTGCAGCGTCTCCGTCGTGATGAGCGGGCAGTCGCCGTAGGTGACGAGCACATCGCCGTCGAAGTCGCTCAGCGCTTGCATCGCCATCTTGACCGCGTGGCCCGTGCCCATCGGCTTGCCCTGGTCGACGCAGACGATGCCCTTGCGCGACGCAACTTCCTTCTCGACCAGTTCCTTCTGGTGATGCACGACAACGATCGTGTGCTGCGGCTGCAACGCATCGGTGGCGTCGAGCGAGCATGCCAGCAAGGTGCGCCCACACAGGGGCAGCAACACCTTGGGAATGCTCACCTTCGTGCGCTTGCCCAGGCCAGCGGCAAGGCATACGACGGCCAGCGGTCGAGACATCTAGGCGATCCGGTCGAGGGGAGGGTGGCGGGAAAGGGGCGGAGGATTGTGCGAACCGACCCCGCGATGGTCAAGGGCGGCACCGGCCCAGCTGGTTCTGCTTATGCCGCCAAGACTTGCGCCCCGACGCGGATCGTCGTCGTTGCGCCGAATCGCCCCCGGCTCGCCCCTCAGTCCCTCTGCGACACCGGCTGGGCGAGGAACTCGGTGATCTTCTCGATGTCGCGATGGTCGATCAGGGACTCGATCTGCTGCAGCAGGAGGCTGGTGGCGCTCGCGCACAGCGCGTCGACGGTCTCGCACTGGCCGGTGCGGAACGTCTGGTAGTTGATCTTGGTGTTGAGGGCGATCCAGCGGCTCTTCAACTCGATGTAGTTGATCGCGAGCACCGTCGCGATCTCGCCGTCGTCATCGATCTCTCGCAGCGCTGCGGCGAACGAGTTCTGCTCCTTGCGCACCTGCTCGACGCATCGGGAGACCGTGTCCGCGGTCGCCCCCGGCCACTCCTTCACCGCTGTGGAGATCTCATTGCAGAGGTCTGGGCTCGAGAGGGTGTTCAGCACATGTTCGCGGTTCATCTGGGTTCCTTGGTTATCTAGGAACCCTCTCGGTGCGGCGGCCGCGCCAACGTGAGGGGCGGGACAACGTTCCCTGGTGATTGCATGTCGAGTCGCAGCCTCTGCCTCGCATTTCGTGCGGAGATTCCTGCATCCACGTATCGAGGCCCCAGCCTGAGTGCGCATAGGGCAGCAATCCCTTTGGCTCGCTTCGTTTGCCGTCGATGCAGGCGACCTCGGAGCGCGTGGCGCATTGCTCGTGTCGGGGACGCGAGGCGCGGATCGCAGCCGAGACAACCAAGAAGAACGGAACATGGCGTACTACGCGAACCAGGACATGGGCAGCGTCGAGGCCCAGCTCGTCTCGCTCTATGGCGAGCGCGAGCACCTCGAACGTGAGCTCGGAGTGTCCGAGGCCGCCGAAATCGTCAGCATGGTGCGAAGCCTGGAGGCTCAACTCCGGGACCTTTATCACCATCGCGAGCGAAGCGGCCAGGGCAATGAGGAGCCGAGCAGTAACACGAGCAATAGCGTCGAGGCGCAGCTCGTGGATCTCTACGAGCAACGCGAGCGGTTGCAGAACCGTATCGGGTGCTCGGATGCGACGGACATCATCGAAATGGTGGGGAGCCTCGAGCATCAGCTCCAGGACCTCTACCGCGACCGTGAGAACGGCGCCGGCGAGGCGGCCCGTGTCGTCGCGCAGATCCAAGGCATTGCGCGCGAGATCGGCGGCAACGTCGCCGGATCGGAACTGACCTATTCGGCGGAGCCGGGCGGCTCGCGCTGGCAGGTCACGTGGCGCACGCACTGATCTCGGCTTGTTGCCGCAGATCAGAGACAGACATCAACCATTCATTGACAGCTTCACGAAACCACAAAGGAAACCATCATGACCGCTTTTGCTGACACCATTTTCGAACGCGCAACCCAGATGGCCCAGACGGGCTCGTTCGTCACCGAAGACATCCTTCGTCGTCTTCCGACGATGAGCCGCGCCGAGGTCGATGCGCAGGACTTTGGCATCGTCAAGGTCGACGACAACGGCAATATCACGCTCTACAACCGCTATGAGGCGGACCTGGCGAGCGTCGAGCCGAGCGCTGCCGAGGGCAAGTCGTTCTTCACGCAGATCGCGCCCTGCACGAACAACACGCTGTTCTTCGGCAACTTCAAGCGTGGCGTCAAGGAAGGCAAGCTGAACGCGCTGTTCCCCTACACGTTCACGTACCGCATGCGCCCGACGAACGTGAAGGTGCACATGTATCGCGACGCGAACACGCGCACGAACTGGGTCCTCGTCAAGAAGGCCTGATATGACGGCGGGCAGCGCGCTCCTCGGGTCAGGGGATTGGCCGCACACGATTGCTCCGTGCAAGGTCGTGGGGGCTGAGACTTTGGCGTCCGAGGTCGCGCTTGCCCAAAATCCGTGGCGCGAGCGCCTCTATGCGCTCCGCACTGCGTCAATGCCGGTCTGGATCTTTGCGGATGCGGCTTTGCCCGCTGCGGCGGTCTGGACTGGCTCGCGCATGATGCTGCGAGAGGTTCTGTCAGCTGTGCCTGCAGACGAGGCAATCGTCGTGTATGGCACGCCAGGGCCATCTTGGCTGCAGCTTGCGGTGGCCACGCTATTTGCTGGCCGACCGCTGTGCATTGCAGCCAATGCGACGACGCGCATTGCCGCGTGTCGCGTGCCGCAGGACTCCATCCTGCTGGTCGACGAAGCCGGCGCAGAAACCGCGCTGCCGTTTGCCGCCGTGTTGGATGACGCGGCCACCGACGAAATCGAGTCCGTCGAGCTAAGCGCGAGCGATTGGCATCTTCCCAGTCACGCCATCGCCGCGCTGCGCAGCTTGTTGCGGCGCGCTCACGTGCTGTGCACGTAAGCGCGCGCGGCTCGGATCACAGCGTCTTCAGCTCGCAGTTCGTGCGCCAAAGGCCCGTCACCGGGTCCACGCCGACGCTCTGGAACCACAGCGTCGTGCCAAGGAATGCCGTGCTCGGGATGTTGTAGACCTTCGTCAGGCTCGGCGTGCCGATCGCGCCCGTGCCGCTCAACGAATAGAATGCGTAGACGCCAACCGAGTCCTCGATCGGGAACGTCCACGGGTCATACGGGTTGGTGCAGATCGGGCCGAACGCGGTCTGCAGCGGGTTAATGCCCGGGATCGAGCACATCACGAGCATCGGCACCTGCACGGGCAAAGTCGCCGTCGTCGTGTTCTGCACTTGCACCACGAGCAGGCCGCCTGCGCGCGTGATTGCCGTGCGGCGCGCAAACAGGTCGAAAGCAGTGCCCGTCGCAACGCCGCCTGGAGTCGTCGCGGTCACGCGGATCGCGCCGCCGAGCGCACCGGCCGTCACGTTCGTCTGCGCGCGGCCATTGCTGTCCGCGACAACCGGGTTGGTCGTCGACAGCGTCGCCGAGCCAGTGAACGTGAAGTTGACCGTGCCGCCCGGGATCGGGTTGCCCTGCGGGTTGTTGACCTGCACGACGATCGGCTGCGTGAACGGCTCGGTCGCAACGCCGGCTTGGCTGTTGCCCGAGACTGCGACCACTTGATTGACCGGACCGAGCGGACGGAGGCGCTTGAACGTGCCGCCCGTCTGCGTGCCTGCGCCAGCGTGCTGGCACATGTAGATCGCGCCGTCTGGGCCGACGTCATAGCTGACGAGGCCGACGAAGCCGGTGGCGAAGTCCGTCGCGTTGGGCTGGCCGGGCACGGCGGGCGCCGTGACCCATGCGCCGCCGCTGCGCGTCATCATGCGGATCTGGCCGGCGTAGTAGTCCGAGTAGAACGCGTTGCCTTCGTAGCTCGGGCCAAAGTCATATTGGCCGCTGCGATTGCGGTAGCGCGGGCCGCCCATGATCGAGATCCAGTTCTGCGCGCGCACGACGTCGACAATCGGCGGCGTCATGTTCGTGGGCGCAGTGCCGGTGCACGTCGTGAAGTTGGCGTTGCCCTCGCGCCACGGCCAGCCGAAGTTGACCAGTTGCAGGGCGCCGGGCGCGTAGACGTATTCGGAGAACTCTTCGCGCGCCGTCTGGCCGACGTCGCCGATGTAGAGGTTGTTCGTCGCCGGATCGACCGTCATGCGCACCGGATTGCGCAGGCCGTAGCCGATCACGAGGCGCGTGAAGTCCGTCGCCGTGCCATTGGGGTTGCTGCTCGGGCCGATCTGCGTGAACGCCGGCGCCGTCGTGCTGCCGCCTGCGGGCAGCGTGCTGACGTCGAGGCGCAGCAGCTTGCCGCGCTGGTCGTTGAGCGTCTGTGCTGCGCACGCGCTGGCGTCATCGCCAAACGACACATACAGCATCCCGTCCGGGCCAAACCGCAGCGAGCCGCCGTTGTGGTTGAACGCCGTGTCATTGGCGTTGCCGAGGATCACGCGACGCGATGCCGTGTCCAGCGTCACGCTGTTGCTGCCGGGAACGCCAATGGCCCCGGTGCACGTGAAGCGATCGAGCTTCATGAACGTGTCCGCGGTCGTCGCGTACCACACGTAGATGTAGCCGTTGGTCGCAAAGCCCGGGTCCGCGCAGATGCTCAGCAGCGCGCGTTCGGAGCCGGTTTCGACGCTCGGCACCGAGCCGATCGTGGCGTTGGCCGTGCCATTCCAGATCGTGACTGCGCCCGAGTAGTTGGCGATCAGCACGCGACCATCAGGCAAGAAGGTGAAGTCGTTGGGACCGTTGAGGCCGGTCGAGATGAGCGTGTCGACGACGAAGCCAGTCGGCACGGTCTGCGCAAACGCCATGGGCGCGAGCGCAGCGAGGGAGACGGCGAGTGCCGGAACGAAAGACCGCATGCGGAGCCTTCTCGGAACGGGTGGAGGGTTGGGGACGGCGGCAGGGAGCCGCCGTGGTGCAAGGTCAGGCAGGGCAAGAGAGGCTAGCGAGGCCAGGGCCCGCCGGGAACCCGCTCGCCGCGACTTGTCAGCGCTGTTCGATCCGCTAGCACTGGATGGATGCGACAGCACGAGACCTCGGGCGCGCCGGGAGGCCCGCTCCGCGGCCTGCCGCCGATCGCGCGCAGCGACGCGGTGGCGCTCGTGCTCGGCAGCATGCCCGGGGCCGCGTCGCTCGAGGCGCAGCGCTACTACGCGCACCCGCAGAACGCGTTCTGGAAGGTGTTCGGCGCGCTCGTCGGCGCGAGCCCAGATCTCGACTACCCGCAGCGAACCGAAGCCCTGCTGCGCGCGCGCGTCGCGGTGTGGGATGTCGTCCAGTCCTGCGAGCGCCCCGGCAGCCTCGACAGCGCGATCCGTCGCGCATCGGTCGTGCCCAACGACTTCGACGCATTCGTCGGAGCGCATCCACACCTGCGACTCGTCGTCTGCAACGGCGCCACCGCGCGATCGTTCTTCGCTCGATACGTCGCTCCACGTGCGAGCCCTGCGGTGAGGTCATTGCGCGTCGTCCAGGTTCCATCGACGAGCCCTGCGCATGCAGCGATGCCGCTGTGCGCCAAGATCGCCGCATGGCGGCAAGCGCTCGCCGGTGTGGTTGAATGCGCGGCCCCCTGAGCTTCGCCGAGCATTCGGCGCGCCCCTTCATGAGCAACACGATCCTCTCTGCTCGCATCGTCTTCGCGCTCGCGCTCGCCATTCCGGCTGCAGCGCAGTGGCCCAGCACGCCGACCACCAACCTCTCGGTAGCGGACGGCGCGGGCGAGCAAGTGCTGCCCAAGATCGCAGCCACGCCAGACGGCGGCAGCTACGTCGGTTGGTTTGACAATCGCAGCGGCGGCTACGAAGTGCGACTGCAGCGCCTCGACAAGAACGGCCTCGAGCAATGGGCGCACAACGGCATCGTCGTCTCCAACAATCCGCAGTCGACGTCGCTCGTCGATTGGGACCTGATCTGCGACACCGATGGATTCTGCGTGCTGACGTTCACGGACACGCGCGCGGGCGGCGATCTCGATTGCTACGCGTATCGCATCGATCCGACTGGCGCGCAGTTGTGGGGCGCTAACGGCGTCGCGCTGTCCAACAACGTCGACTACGAACCCAACCCCCGCGTCGTCGAAGCGAGCGATGGCGACTTCGTGTTCACGTGGGTCAACTCGGGCACTCGCACCGTGCGCGTGCAGCGACTCGATCGCTCCGGCGCGCCGCGTTTTGCGCAGGATGGCGTTGGTTTCGCTGGCGACACCGGCGCCACGCCGGGCTTCGTGCAAATGGTGGCGAGCGACAACGGCAGCGTGATCCTCACGTGGATGCGCGCGATCTCGTTCACCGCGCAGCGCCATCTGCACGCGATGAAGTTCGATTCGCTTGGCAACGCAGTTTGGAACGGCGGCGTGCGATTGCCGATCTTCGACCAAGTGTCGGTGCCGATCGCGCACCAGCACAAGATGCAGCCCGATGGGTTTGGCGGCGCGTATGTGTCGTGGCACTTCGCGGCCGGCACAGCGTTTAGCGCGCGCATCCAACGGCTCTCGTCTGCTGGCGCAGAGCAGTGGCCGCACAATGGCGTCGATCTCTCGACCAACGCCAACAACAAGTTCGATCCCGCGATGGCGGTCGATGTCGCGTCGCAGTCGGTGATCGCGTTCTTCAACGAACGCAACGCGACGCAATCGCAGTGGGGCATCTCCGCGCAGCGCCTCGATTCGACCGGCACGCGCCTGTGGGGCAACTCCGGCGTGACTCTCGTCCCGGTTGGCGCGATCAACTACGTCGCGCCGCAGGCCGTGGCTTACTGCGCGGGCGCGATGGGCTTCGTGTTCGAGCAATCGCTCGGCGTCACGGCGCAGGCGCTGCGCGCGTTCCAACTCGACTTCAACGGCGTGTCGTCGTGGTCGGCTCCCGTCAACGTCAGCACGTTCGTTAGCGACAAGCTGCGACTGCAAGCGATGTCGAGCGCATCGGGCAACGCGACGCTCGCGTGGACCGACAATCGCGGCGGCAGCCCCGAGCTCGTGATGCAGACGATTGGCAGCAACGCGCAACTCGCGCCCGGACTCGCTGCCTCGACGCCGTACGGCTGCGGCCTCAACCCGTCGACGAGCCTCGTCGCGTCGGGTTCGCCTGCGTTGTGCTCGACGGTCGTGTTCTCGATCGACAACCCGCTCGGCACGCAATCGTTCTCGTTGCCCGTGCTCGTGATGACCACGGCTCCGCTCGCCAACTATCCGTGTGGCGCGCCTCTGCCCGGCTACGGCATGGCGGGCGCTGGCGCGTCGGGTGAACTGCTCGTCG
>JBEELK010000018.1:0-5846 GCA_041168165.1 Planctomycetota bacterium
CACAGTCCGCGCTCGAGATCCATCAAGACAACGGCACGCTGCCGCTGCCACTGATCGAGGCGCTCAAGAAGGACCTCAAGCAGCTGAGCAAGAACGTGCGCCAAGGCGCGCTCGTCAACGCCGGCCGCACGATCGAGCGCGTCACGGGCGCCAAGAAGCTGGGTGCACGCACGCTGCGCCAAGAAGCGGATCGACTGCAGCAAGACCTGCGCGACTTCCAAACGAAGAACCGCCTCGACTCCGTCGTCTGCGTCAACCTCACATCGACCGAGCCCGAGCTCGCGTCGTCGCCGGCGCATCGCTCGCTCGCCGCGTTCGAACGCGCGATCGACAAGAACGACACGCGCGCGGTGCGCAGCTCGTCGCTCTACGCGTATGCGGCGGCGAAGCTCGGCCTGCCGTTCGTCCACTTCACGCCGAGCAACGCGGCGCTGCTGCCCGCGATCCGCGAGCTGTTTGAGCAAAACGGCGCGCCCTACGCGGGCATGGACGGCAAGACCGGCGAGACGTTGGTGAAGTCCGCGCTCGCGCCGATGTTCAAGATCCGCGACCTGCGCGTGTTGAGCTGGCAGGGCTACAACATCCTCGGCGATCGCGATGGCGCGGTGCTCGCAGACTCGGAGAACAAGCAGTCCAAGATCGCAACGAAGGACGCGCTGCTCCCGCAGATTCTCGGCTACCCGCTGCACAGCCACGTCGGCATCGACTACGTGCCGTCGCTGCACGACCACAAGACGGCGTGGGACTTCATCCACTTCGAGGGCTTCCTCGGCCACCGCATGGTGATGCAGTTCGTGTGGCAAGGCTGCGATGCAATCCTTGCCGCGCCGCTCGTGCTCGACCTCGCGCGCTGGTGTGACTTCGCCAAGCGCCACGGCGAGAAGGGCCCGATGAAGCACCTCGCCTGCTACTTCAAGAAGCCGATCGAAACGGACACTCATGACTTGCACGCGCAATGGCGCGAGCTCGTCGACTACGCCAACGCCCACCGCAACCAGACTCGTCGATGATCGCGCTCAACAAGATCAACAAGCGCCACGGCAACCAGGTCCTCTTCGTCGACGCGAGCATGCAGCTCGATCCCGGCGAGAAGGTCGGCCTCGTCGGCCCCAACGGCGCGGGCAAGTCGACGATCTTCCGGCTCATCACCGGCGAAGATCATCCAGACGACGGCGACGTGTCGTTGCCAAAGCGCGTGACGATCGGCCACTTCCGCCAAGAACAAGGCGAGATGAGCGGCCGATCCGTTCTCGATGAGGTCATCATCGGTTGCGGCAAGGTCGGCGAACTCCACCACGAGAACGAGAAGCTCGAGGCGGCGATGGCCGACCCCGACCAGCAGGACAAGATGGAGTCGATCCTGCAGCGCTACGGCGAGGTGCAGGAGCAGTACGCCGCGCTCGGCGGCTACGAACTCGCGGCGAAGGCCAAGGAGATCCTGCACGGCCTCGGCTTCCGCGACGAGATGATCGCGGGCGACGTCGGTGGGTTGTCCGGCGGTTGGAAGATGCGCGTCGGCATGGCCAAGGTGCTGCTCGGCGACTTCGACGTCCTACTGATGGACGAGCCGACGAACCACCTCGACATCGAGTCGATCCTGTGGCTCGAGCAGTTCTTGAAGGACACGCGGTCCGCCGTGCTCATGACGTGCCACGACAAGGACTTCATGAACCGCGTCGTGAAGCGCATCATCGATATCGATGACGGCGAGTTGATCTCCTACACGGGCGACTACG
Organism: Planctomycetota bacterium; assembly: GCA_041168165.1. GTDB lineage: Bacteria > Planctomycetota > UBA1135 > UBA1135 > UBA2386 > SXPK01. The sequence goes on from JBEELK010000018.1 coordinate 1,737, forward strand.
ACTTCTTGGAGAAACAGCAGGCCGATCGCGCGACGAAGCAGGAAGCCGCGTTCATGCGCCAGCAAGCGATGCTCGCCAAGATGCAGCGCTTCATCGATCGCTTCGGCACGCACGTCGCCAAGGCCGCGCAGGCGCAGAGCCGCCAGAAGAAGATCGACAAGATCGAGCGCATCGACCCGCCGAAGAAGCGCGTCGTCGTGCCATTCGCGTTCCAGAAGCCGCCGCGCGTCGGCGAAGACGTCGCGATCTGCAAGTCCGTGTCGAAGGCGTATGGCGCGCGCACGATCTACAAGAACTTCGACTTCGAAGTGCGCCGCGGCGAGCGCTGGGCGGTGATGGGCCAGAACGGCGCCGGCAAGAGCACGTTGCTCAAGATGCTGGCCGGTGCAACCACGCCGGACTCAGGCGTAGTCAAGATCGGCCCCAGCGTCGTGATGGGCTACTTCGCGCAGCAGTCGCTCGAAGTGCTCGAGGCCAAGACCACGGTGCTCGGCCAGCTGGACAGCAAGTTCCCGCTCGTCGGCGAAGGCACGAAGCGCACGCTGCTCGGCGCGTTCCAGTTCACTGGCGATGAGCCGGACAAGCGCGTCGAGATCCTCTCAGGCGGCGAGAAGTCGCGCCTCGTGCTCGCGCAGATGCTGTTCGACCCGCCGAACTTCCTCGTGCTCGACGAGCCCACCAACCACCTCGACCTCGTCACCAAGCAGATGCTCGTCGAGACGCTGCGGAACTTCGAAGGCACGATGATCTTCGTGAGCCACGACCGCACGTTCTTGCGCGGCCTGGCCAATCGCGTGCTCGACGTGTCCGCATGCCCCAGCGGCGGCGCGCCGATCGTCTATCCGGGCTCGTACGTGGAGTGGGTCGAGAAGACCGGCATGGAAGCGCCGGGCGTGCACGCGTAGCGGATCGCGGCGGCGCGGCGCAATTGGCGATACGACGCTGCGCAACGCGCTGAATTCGTGTCACAGATCGCGGTGGCACCGGTTGGAAGGGGGCAATTCCTTACCGGAGCTCCCATGAACATCCCCGTCCGTTTGCTCTGCGCCGCATTGTCTGGCGCAAGCCTTCTCGCTCAGTCTGACTGGCGCCTCGTTGCCGCCGCCAATCCATCGGCTCGCGTCGCGAGCCGCATGGCCTGGATCCCGACCACCCAGACCACCGTCATGTTCGGCGGCGCTGGAACGACATCGTTCTTCGACGACATGTGGTCGTGGAACGGATCCGCTTGGTCGCAACTGTCCGCCACCGGCGCAGTGCCCAGCCCGCGCACCGGCTATTCGTGGGCCTTCGATTCTGCCCGCAACAAGCTCGTGCTGTTCGGCGGCACGCTGTCGACGGGCGCTGGCAGCAATGAGACGTGGGAATGGGACACCAACGCGTGGACCCAAATCACGCCAGCGACCTCGCCCAGCGCGCGCACGGAAGCGGCGATGGCCTACTGGAACGGCCAAGTCGTGCTGTTCGGCGGCACGGCAAACGGCAGCGGCGCGGGAGCTCGCTTTGGCGACACGTGGACGTGGGATGGGACCAACTGGACCCAGGCCGCGACCACCGGCCCGTCGGCTCGATTCGACCACGCGATGGCGGCGGACCCCGTCGCCTCGGACATCAAGCTGTTCGGCGGCATGACGCAGGCTCTGCCATCGCTCAGCGGCTACACGAACGACCTCTGGTCGTGGAACGGCACCGCGTGGTCGCTCGTGACCACCGCGACGGCGCCGTCTGCACGTCGCCACCACGGCATGGCGTTCGACACCGGCCGCAATGCGCTCGTGATGTTCGGCGGCACTGCCGGCGGCTCCTCGAACTTCTCCGACACGTGGACCTGGAACAGCGCCACGGGCTGGAACCTGCTGCCCTCGACGGTCTCGCCGTCGGCGCGCCACGCGCACGCGATGAGCTACGACCCCGTCCGTCGCGAGATGCTCGTGCACGGCGGCAACACGCCTGCCGGCGCAACCGCGAGCGCGCAGACGTGGGCACTCGCAGGCCCGATCCCGCCGCAGACGTTTGATTGGCGCGCAGCGCGCAACACGACGCCCGGCGATCGCCATGTGCACAGCATGACGTGGATCCCGACGACGCAATCGACGCTGATGTTCGGCGGCGCGGCCACGCCCGGCGGCTTCGTCAACGAGATGTGGAACTGGGATGGCGCGACGTGGACTCAGATCCCGACGCCAGCGACCGCGCCGAGCGGTCGCGGCGGTCACTTCGCGTCGTATGACCTGCTGCGCAATCGGCTCGTTGTGTTCGGTGGCATCATCAACACGGCCACTGGCGCCACGAGTGACGAGACGTGGGAATGGGATGGCTTCAGCTGGACGCAGAGGTTCCCTGCCAACAAGCCGAGCCCGCGTTGCCTCGGTGCAATGACGTATGGCCTCGGCCGCACGATTCTGTTCGGCGGTCAGGTCGACGGCAGTGGTGCCAACACGCGCTACAACGACACTTGGTCGTGGGATGGTTCCAACTGGACGCAAGTTGCAAGCACGGGCCCGTCGGCGCGCTTTGGCGCAACGATGGCGTTCGACAGCGTCGCCAGTGACATCAAGCTGTTCGGCGGCAACGTCAGCGGCCCTTCAGGCTCGGAACAGAACGACCTCTGGCGCTGGAACGGCTTCAACTGGGCGCAAGTGACAACGCCAGTCGCTCCGCCGGCACGCCGCCTGCACCAGATGACGTTCGATCGCTCGCGCAACGAGCTGATCGTCTTCGGCGGCATCCAGGGCTCGACCGGCAACCGCGGCGACACGTGGGCCTACCGCCCGAGCACGGGCTGGCTCGAGGTCTCGACGATCGCGCGTCCATCGGGTCGCCACGGTCCCGCGATGGCCTATGACGAAATCCGCAAGGAAGTGGTCCTCCACGGCGGCACGGGCTGCACCCCGGCAGAAGCGACGGAGACGTGGGTGTCGCCCGGCGCGTTTACGCAGTCGTTCGGCACGGGCTGCTCCAGCTCGGTCGGCGTGCCGCTGCTCAGCGCAGTGACGCGCCCGAGCTTCGGCTCGACGTTCCAGCTCCAGGGCTCCAACTTGGTGCCGAACTCGTTCAACTGGATCGTGCTCGGCTTCTCGAACACGACGTGGAACACGATCCCGCTGCCGTTCAACCTCACGCAGCTCGGCTTCCCGCTCGGGTGCACGCTGCTGGTGCCGGACGATGCGCTGTTCTGGACGCTGTCGGACGGCGCGGGCACGACGAACTTCTCGCTGGGTATCCCGGCGGCGCAGGCGTTGTTCTCGATCCCGATCTACTTCCAGTGCGCCACCTACGACCCGACGCTGCCCAACCCTTGGCCGCTTGCGTGGTCGAGCGGCCTCACGGCGCGCCTCGGGTTCTGACCGGAAGGGGCCGAGATCGGCGAGGCGATCACCCCGCCATCTCGGCCCGCAGCATCTCGACCGCGCGCTGCGCGACCTTGCGGCAGCTCGCTTCGGTGCGGCCTAGCTCCTGCGCGATCTCAGCATAGGTCGCGCCGGCGATGTGTCGCAGCGACAGCACGCGGCGATAGAGGCTTGGCAGCGCGAGCAGCGCCTTCTCCAACCGCTGGTTGGATTCGGAGCCCGACAGGATGCGGCTCGGCGAGTCTTCGCGCGCGCTGAAGAAGGACTCGCTGAGTTCCAAGTCGCCGTAGCGCTGCCACAGCATCTTGGCCTTCGACGTGTTGAGGTTCGCGTGTCGCTGTTGCACGCAGTTCTGCACGATGCGCGAAAGCCACGCAGCGAATGCGCCTGGGCTTCGGACTTCGAACGCGGGCAGCGCGCGCAAGGCGCGAAGGATCGCGTCCTGCACGAGGTCCTCGGCTTCTTCCGTGAGCTGCATGCGCGTGATCCCTAACTCGATCGCGACCATGCGGCCCACGCGCGGCAGGTAGCGCGCAAACAACTGCTCGGTCGCGCGCTCATCGCCGGCCTGGATCGCGCGGACCAAGATCTGCGTCGGAGCGTCGGTCACTTCTGCGCCTCCAACTGGCCCGCGCTTTGCTCAAGCGCCTCGGCGGCGCGCATCGCACCTTCGCCGCGGACCAACTCTGCTTCGAGCCGCAGCGCAGCAGCAAGTCGCGTTCGCATTTCACGCGGTTGCCAGAACAGTCGGCCGCGCTCC
>JBEELK010000019.1:0-20500 GCA_041168165.1 Planctomycetota bacterium
GCGCGTCAGACTGCGCGCCAGGCGCCGTCTTGCTGCCGTGCGCGACCTTCTTCTTCGAGCTTCTGCAAGCCCGCTAGCAGCGAGCGCGCCGCAAAGGGCCACAGGCGTTGGTCTGCGTCCCAATAGACCTTGGGCAGCAGTTGCTCGATCGTCCCGCCGCCTTCCTGCAGCGCCGTGACGAGACCGGTCTCGCGTTGGCGGCGGTGGCGGACGTACTGCTTCACGAGTCGCGAGCCATCGCGCAGCGCGGGGCCGTGCGCGGGATAGAGCGTCGACAGCGGTTCCTGCAGCAAGCGTTCGAGGCTCTGCAGATACGTCGCGAGGTGGCCCTCCGGCGGATCGATGATGATCGTCGAGACCGTCGACAGCATGTCGCCGACGAGGGCTGCGCCGTAGCGGCTCTCGAGGAAGCACAAGTGACCGCGGTCGTGGCCCGGCGTGTGCAGCGCGCGCAACGTCCAACCCTTCGAGCCATCGGGAGCCTCGCCGAGGTCGATCGTGTCGCCATCGCGCAGCGGCGCGCCAAGCAAGCAACCTTCGGGCAAGCGCGACAGCGTCTCTTCGTGGCCGCGCACCGTGATGCCGCGAGAACGGCACAGCGCAGCGATGCCGCCGACATGGTCGGGATGGTGGTGGGTCGACAGCACGCCGCGCACGATCGCGCCGCGCGCGCACAACTGATCGAGCAAGCGCTCAAGCCTCTGCTGTTCTTCTTCGTGCGGGCTGCCTGGATCGATGATCCAGAGTTCCTTGTGGCCGATGACCAAGCAGTTGGTCGTCGTCGCTGGCGGCAGCGTTGGCGTGCGCAGTGGTGCCAGCACGACGCCTGGCGAGAATCGCACTTCGTGCAAAGCGCCTTCGCGATACGAGAGAGTCGTCGCAGCGATCGCGTGTGAGAACGCTGCGAAGTCATGCGCCGCGGCGAGATGCTCGCACAGGATCACGACCGGCGGCACGAGCAACAACTCGCCTCTGCGCCATTGCTCAAGGGCCACCACAGGCTTCACGAACCGACCTTGGACGAGCTCGCCCGCGCGCACATCGACGCTCGGCTTGCCGTTCGCATCGCGCAGCGTGCTGTTCGTGCAAGACGCGAGCGGCACGTGGAAGAACACGGTGTCGTAGCGCACCGGGGAGAACGCAGGCGTCTCGATGCGGCACAGCGGCGCGAGTGGGGCGGGCTGCGCAGCGCCGTGCACGAGATCCAAGAACGGCGACCGCGTGGACTCCTTGTTGGCCTTCTTGGCCGCATCGCTCTCGCGCTGCAGCAACGCAGCGCGCACGGACTCGATCGCAGCGGGCGTCGCGCGATCGCTCGCGAGGTCGTGGCGCAGCAATCCCGTCTCCTCGAACAGCTCGCGCAGCGCGCATACCTGCAGCGCTTCGCTGTCGTCGGCAGCAGGCTCCTTGCCGATCGCTTCCCAGTCTTCTGGCGCAAGCGTCCCGCCGGGCAATGCCCAGTAGCCGCCAAAGAAGCGCAGCTCCGCCGCGCGTTCGCAGAGCAGGATTTCGAGGTCCTTGCCCTCGCCTTTGGTGATCAGCAGGGCTGCTGCGTTGCGGCGGCTCATCGGGGGCGAGCAGGATAGGCACGAGCGACGAAACCTCAAAGCGTCCGCGTCGGAGCGAGCCACCGCGCGTTGCCAACGAGCGGTTGGCTTCGTGCTGCCGCACCGCATCCGCGGATCGCCGCAGCGCGAAAGAGCACCCGTGCTCTCGCACTCTGCCATCCTGCGCGCCGCCGCGGTCTACAACATCGCTTTCGGCGCAGGCGCAGTCCTGTTCCCCGGCATCTGGTTCGATCTCGCGGGCTTGCCGCAGCCCAACTACCCGTCGCTGTGGCAGTGCATCGGCATGATCGTCGGCGTCTACGGCGTGGGCTATTGGCTCGCTGCGCGCGATCCGCGCGTGCATTGGCCCATCGTGCTGGTCGGTTTGCTCGGCAAGGTGTTTGGTCCGATCGGCTTCCTGATGGCGGCGTCGCGCGGCGAGCTCCCGTGGCGCTTTGGCTTCGTGATCCTGACCAACGACTTGGTCTGGTGGCTGCCGTTCGCGTCGATCCTGCTCGCGGCGCGTCGCGCAGCAAAGTCGACGACTCGCGCCTGAGCTCATGGACGAACTCGCGCAGCGCGTTGTCGATGGATTGCTGCTGCCGCTCGTTGTGCTCCATGCGATCCCGACGCTCTTCATGGCAGGCGTGATCTGGATCATCCAGGTCGTCCACTACCCGCTCTATCAGCGCGTCGGCTCGGAGAGCTTTGCCGACTACGAACGCGAGCACTGCGCGCGCATCTCGTGGGTCGTGCTGCCGATGATGGTCTTGGAGCTCGCGTTCGCATCGCTGCTCGCATTGGCGCCGCCGGCGGGCCGTTCTGCACTCGCGTGGCAAGGGCTGGCGTTACTCGCAGTGGTGTGGCTCTCGACGTTCCTGCTTCAGGTTCCGTGCCATCGCCGTCTCGAACGCGGCTTCGACGCAGCGGCCGCGAGTCGATTGGTCGCGACCAACTGGATACGGACGATCGCGTGGTCGCTGCGCGCGGCAATCGCCGTCGCGTTGCTGGTGGACTGAGTGCTGCGCGCCGCGAAACTCGTCAATCAGCCGTTGTCGCCGGCGCTTTCGGCTCGCCAATTCGCGAGCTCGTCGCTGCGGCACAGCGCGACCATCGACCAGCCTTGTGCGACAACGAGGTCCTGGGTCGCCGCGAGACGCTCGATCGCGCCATCGTCGGTGAGTCGTTCGATGGTCAGTGGCGCCATCCACGCGAGCGCCGTCTGCGGCAGGTTGTCGATCGCGAGCCCATGCCATTCGGCGGGCACCGTGATCTCGGCGATCTCCCATCCCGTCGGCAGGTCGACTTGCTCGCTGCGCTTCTTGTCGCTCGAACGCACGCGCGCGCGACGTTGCTGGCCGAGCACTTCGCTGCGGAAGCCCGCGATCACGTCCTGTTGCCGCACGCAACCAAGCAGGCGGCGCGGATTGGACTGCGTGACCGCGATCTCGCTGACGCTGGGATCATCGAACTGCGGCAGGATCGCGGCGATCGAGTCGTCGGGCGACGCAGTGACCGCGGGGCGCGTGAGATCTTGCGCGATCACGACCGAACTCAGCGTCGGGTCGTTGATGAAGTTCTTCACGTCCTGGAGCTGGATGCGGCCGATGAGCGCGCGTTGCTCGTCGAGCACATAGATGGAGTCGCTGCGGCCCTTCGACAGCAAGTCCATCACTTCGTCGAACGTCGCGGTGTCGCGCACGGTCGCGACGTCTTGTCGCATCACGTCGCGCACATACGTGGTCTTGAGCGCGAGCTCTTCCACGCCATCGGGCAGCGTCTGTCCCTTCTGGCGCAGCGCCTCGGTGTAGTAGCTGTCCTCGTCGATCATTCGCGCGACGACGCTCGCCGTGATGCTGCACAGCATGATCGGCAGCACGAGCTCGTAGTGGCCCGTCAGTTCGAACACGAGCACGATCGACGTCACGGGCGCGTGCGTGACGGCGGCGCAGAGGCCAGCCATGCCGACGAACGCGAACGTGATCTGCGCTGATCGCGCGCTTTCGACGCTGCCCGTCGGCGCGATCGCTTCGATCGCATAGGCGAAGAACGCGCCGAACGCGGTGCCGACGACGAGGTTTGGCGTGAAGATGCCGCCGAGGCCGCCGCTGCCGATCGTGGTCACGGTCGCCGCGACCTTCCACACGAACAGCGACAGCACGAGCATGATCGGCGCGGGCGATGCGCCCTTGACGATGTTGTCGATCACGTCGAAGCCGTTGCCCCAGACTTCGGGCACGAACACGCCGATCGCGCCGACGATGAGTCCGCCGAGGCCGAGCGTGATGGGCGCAGGCAGCTTGAGCGACGAGAACGCGCGCTTGCCCAGCGTCAGCGAGCGACGGAACAGGATGCCGCCCATGCCGCAGAACACGCCGAGCAGCAGCGCCGACAGCACGAGGTTCCACGACAACACGCCGAGGTCCGACGGCAGCCCTTCCGCGTAGATCGCGTGGTCGGCGAGCAGCGCGCGGCGCAGGATCGTCGCGACGACCGACGCCACGACGATCGGCGCAAACACATCCATCGCGAAGTTTCCGAGCACCGCCTCCATCACGAAGATCGCGCCCGCGATCGGCGCGTTGTAGGAGGTCGCCATTCCGGCCGCGACGCCACAGCCGAGCAGCATCGCGCGCGTGCGCGAGTTAACTGCGAGCCAGCGGCTCACGATCGCCGCAAACGTCGCCGCGAGCTGCGAGTTGGCGCCTTCCTTACCGATGCTGCCGCCGCTGCCGATGGTGCACGCGGAGCTGAGGATCTGCGCGAGGCTGTCGCGGAAGCGGATAGTGCCTTTGCGCAGCGCAACGAGGCCGATGATGTCCGTGATGCCAAACGGCGCTTTCGCGTCGCGGCGCAGCATCAGTGCGAGTCCCGCAGCGACGCCGCCGAGCGTTGGCACGAGCAGCGTTTGCCACGTCGAGAGGTGCGTGCGCACCGCGTCCGACAGTTGGTCGCCCTCGCCGACGAGCGTGTGCTGGATCCACACCAGCATGTGCTGGAACCCAGCGCCGAGCAGTCCGCCAGCCACGCCAATCAAGGCGGCGAGCAAGAAGATGCCTACGGTGCGCGTCGGGACGCTCTTGGGCCCACCCATGGAAGGCCGAGCACGTTCTGCGCTGCGGGCAGCAGCGTCAAGCGCGGCGCAACTTCTGGGCGTCAGCGCGCCGTTTTGACGAGCGCGTATCCGCTCTCGCACTGGCCATCAGGCTCGCCGTCTCGCCACCAGATCCACAGCGTCGTCGTCCGCGCGAGGCTCGTGGGCACGGCTGTGAAGTCCGCATACTGCTCGTCGTGCGCGAGGAAGATGTCCAAGGTCGCCGGCTGGAACGAGTAGCCCGCCAGCTCCGGGGTGACCGCGATGTGTCGCCAGTTCGCGTGATCCCAGTAGGGCTCCAGCGACCAGAGCCGGTAGTAGCCGTCGGCATTGGTGGTGGCCTGCATGCTGCCGAGTTCTGGGTCGTCGGGCCAACTGGCGGCCATGCGCACTCCCGCGACCGGCGTGCCGTCTCCAAGACGCACATAGCCGCGCAGTTCCGCGGACTTCGTCAAGCTGCCGCCACACCCGATCGCCAACGCGGCGATGGTGGACCAGCACAGAAAGCGCAGGAGGGCAGTCATCGCAAACCTCCAGCCGCCTCATGGTCCATGCTTCGCGCCCGCAGCATGGGCCGAAGTGGGGCGGCGACTCAGTCCGGCTCGCGGCGCAGGCACGCGCCGTGCACGGTCTGCGTCAGATACTCGAGCGGCGCGTAGCCCTCTTCGGGAACGGCCACCGAGCGGTCGCGCGTGTAGACCGATTGGATCGTCCGCGTGTGTCCGTTCGCCTGCGCGCCGACCGCGATCTCCTCGGGCGCATCGGCTTCGAGGTCCGCACCACCTGGGCCCGTGAGCGGACGCACGATCGGCGTGGCCGGCGTGTCGCCTTGTCGCAGCACGAGCGCGATCGCGCCGTCGTCGAGTCGCACGCGCGATCCTTGCGGGAAGATGCCCAACGTGCGGACAAACAAGTCGAGCCAGCGCGGGTCGAAGTCGCACGAGCGACGTCGCATCACCGCATAGGCCTCCATCGGCGTCAGCGCGCGCTTGTAAGGCCGCATCGACGTCAACGCTTCGAACACGTCGCAGACGCGGATCAATCGGCTCGTGCCAGAGGGCTGCACTTCGAGCAGCGGCGTTGGATAGCCGCCACCGTGGCCATCCATGTGATGGCAGAACGCGGCGCCGACGGCGCTCGGCATCACTTCGTCTTGCTCAAGCAGGATGTCGGCGCCAAGTCGCGGATGTTGCGACATCCACACCCACTCTTGTTCATCGAGCTTGCCGCGCTTCCAGAGGATCTCGGGCGGCACCTTGGACTTGCCGATGTCGTGCAGCAACGCCGCGATGCCGACGTCGACGAGTTGCTCCTTCTTGGCGCCGGCCGCGCGCGCGACTTGCAGCGCAAGCAGCGCAACGCGCACCGAGTGGCCGACCGTGAAGCGATCGATGTTGTCCTGCTGCGCGAGCGCGAGCAGGCCGCTCGGCGCTTGGTCGAGGCGCAGCAGCGCGCGCTCGATCACGCCCTGCGCATTGGCGACGCCGAGGCAGTGATCGCTCGCCGCGAGGCGCGCATTGTCGTGCAGCGCGTCCGCGAGGTCTTGGTAGTGGTGGAGGTCCTGACGGTCCGCGCCGTGGAGCGACAGCGCGCGATTGCCAGGATCCGCGGGCGTGCGCGACGTCACGCGCACATGCCGAATGGCAAACGCGGCGAGCGCTTCTTCGCGGTGTTGGCGCAGCAGCGCGTCTTGATTGCAGTCCTGCAGCAGTAGGTCAAACAGCCGATTGCCTTCGTCCGCGTCAAACCCGTCGGCAAACGCGAGCGTCGCCACTTCGCGCGCGGCGCATGCGCGCAACAGCGCTCGTGCCTGCAAGCTCGGCGTCAACAGCGGCTCGCCATCGTGGCAGATCGCGTCGTCGTCGAACTGCAGCACGAACGGCATCTCGACGCCTTCGTGCGCGGCCTTCTGCAGCGCTGCGCAGAACATCGAAAGCGCGCGCATCGTGTGGGCGCTCTCGCGACCGTGCGCGAAGCGACAGCGCGCCGCGTCGACGAAGGACTGCGCGCATTCGAGCGCCGCGTCCTCGCGCAGTTCGCGTTGCGACGCGCCGCTCACGATGCGTCGTCCTCGTCGTTGGCTACAGGATCGTTCGAGCTGCGTTCCGATGCGCTCGCGCCGCCTTGCGCGCAACGTGCTGCCGCGTCGCCGATGCGTTCGCACAGTTGCCGCAGCATCGCTTCTTGCTCATCCATCGCGTCGCCATCCCCGTCGAGGCGATCGCCTTCGTTGCCGGCGCCGCGCAGGATCGCAGCCAAGCTGTCTGCGATGGCCCGCGCTGCGTCGTCGATCGTGTGCGCATCCGTTGCGTTCTGCTTCGCGAGCAACTCTTGCGCGCGTTGCTGCGGCTTGCCGACCGATCGCGCGGCCGCTTCGGCCAGGATGCCGGCAAACTCCGTCGCCGAGTTCTCGTCGAGTCGCGGGCAAGCGGACTTCGCAAACTCGCCGTGCAGCGCCGCCATGAGCAGCGAGTTGAGTTCGTGCACATGCACCTTCTCGAGTCGCTGCTCGCCATCGGTGGGCAGCGCGCGCGGCGCGTCCCATTCGAGCAGCTTCTGGAAGATGCCCTCGGTCGCGGCGCACAGTCTCGCTTCGAGCATCGCGTCGCTCGCGTCAAACATCGCGCTCGGCAGCGAGGTGGACCGCTTCAACTGCGTCTGCACGTCGAGCCGGTGCCGCGCGATGGCGGCCTCGAAGTGCTCGGTGTCCGTGCGATGGTTGTGCGAGTCCACGATGGGGCGGGGCGCGCTGCGGCTCGACGCGGCGGCAGCGGGCGCAGCCCCTGGTATCGGCAGGAGCGCGTGCCGCGCGTGAGGGCACCTTCTGCCCGGTCGCATCGGGCTTTCGGGCCGCGTATGGTCCCCGCCCCCAAACCCCACGCCCGAGCCATGGAACGCATCGCCATCACGTCCGCCGTTCGCACCCCGATCGCCAAGTTCATGGGCGCGCTGTCCGCGCTGTCCGCCGTCGACCTTGGCGCGCATGCGGTGAAGGCTGCCCTCCAAAAGTGCGGCGTCGCGCCGACCGACGTGGAGGAGGTCTTCATGGGCCAGGCGCGCCAACTCGGCTCGGGCCCCAACCCCGCGCGTCAGGTCGCGATCGCGGCGGGCTGCGGCGACGGCGCGGTCGCGACGACGATCAACAAGGCGTGTGGCTCGAGCCTCAAGGCGTTTGACCTCGCGCGCGCCGCGTTGTTGCTCGAAGGCAAGAAGGTCGTCGTGGTGGGCGGCATGGAGAGCATGACGAACATCCCGTTCTTGCTGCCGCAGTATCGCCAGGGCTATCGCCTCGGGCATCAGCCAGTGCTCGACGGCAACTATCAGGACGGCTTCACGTGCGGGATCCTCAAAGAGCCGATGGGGATGACGGCGGAGTATCTCGCGCAGGACTATTCGATCTCGCGCGAGCAACAGGACGACTATGCGCTGCAGAGCCACGCGCGCGCCGAGGCAGCGCAGAAGGCGGGCGCATTCGCGGCCGAGATTGCGCCAGTCGTGATTGCGGGCAGGAAGGGCGATGTCACCGTCGACACGGATGAGCACGTTCGCCAAGGCGTGACCATCGCGGACCTGCAGAAGCTGCCGCCGGTGTTCATCCCCAAGACCGGCACTGTGCACGCCGGCAACAGCTCGGGCATCACCGACGGAGCGTCGGCGCTCGTGTTGATGACCGAGAGCGAACAAAAGCGCCGCGGCATCCCTGCGCTCGCGTATCTCGGCGCGTCCGCGACTGCTGGCGTGAGCCCGCGCATCATGGGCATCGGCCCCGTGCCTGCGACCAAGAAGCTGCTGCAGCAGACGGGCATGCAGCTATCTGACTTCGACCTCGTCGAACTCAACGAAGCGTTCGCCGCACAGATGCTCGCGTGCCTTCACGACCTGCCGATCGCGCGCGATCGCCTCAACGTGAACGGCGGCGCGATTGCGCTCGGCCACCCGATTGGCGCGACCGGCGCGCGCATCGTGGTCACGTTGCTCCATGCGATGTCGCAGCGCGGCAAGAAGCGCGGCCTCGCGACGCTGTGCATGAGCGGCGGCATGGGGATGGCGGTCGCGTTCGAGCGGTAGGCGGCCTGTTGATGGCTAGGAGTCGTTTCACGAAGCGCCAGCGGCTGCGGCCGACCCCTAAGCCCAAGAGTTGCGTCGCGAGTTCTCTGCGGGCTCCACGGATTCTGCCGCGACCTCGCTCCTTGCCCTCGGCCTTCGTTGCTCGGCCTTGCTCGCAGGCCATTTGTGAAACCACTTCTAGGCGGCGGGGGCGCGGAATGGCCCCGGTGAGATCCTGCCATGACGAGACGCAGGGAGTGTCCGATGGCCCGGTTCGCCGCTACCGTGCCGCCTTCATGGATGCGTTCGAAGCGATCGAAACCGTGCGCCAGACCGTTGCGGACTACGATTGGGTTCGCTGGTGCTACGTGTTCGGCTCGGTTGCGCGCGGCGGGTCCTTTCGCGACGTCGACGTTGCCGTCATGCCAACGACTGGAGCCACGGCGCTGTCGTTGGGGGCTCTTGTCGCGACGCTTGAGCAGCAGGCGGGCTGCAAGGTCGATCTGGTGGACCTGACGTCGACCGATCTTCCGTTCGTAGGTCCGATGCTGCGTGAGCGCATCGTCGTCCTGGATCGCGAGCCGGATGCGCGCCGGGACTGGGAGGTCGACATGACATCGCGTTGGATCGACTTCGAACCGTCCTATCGCGAATACCTCGATCGCCGGGAACGTGCTGCGCAGCTGCGGAGAGAGCGGAGGGCGTGATGGTGGACCCCAAGACGATTCAGCGTCGCCTCGCGGTCCTTCAAGATGCGTTGTCGGACCTGCGGCGGTATCGATCGCGATTCGATGCCGCGACGCTCGCTGTCGACCGCGACGCCCAGCACATGGTGTTGCATGCGCTCTACATCGCTGCGCAAGCGACCATCGACTTGGCGCTGCACGCGGGTGCCGACACGGAGTTGCCGACCTCGCCGACGTATCAGCACGCGTTCGCGCACCTATCGACTGCCGGTCGTATCGATCCAGAGCTCGCGAAACGCCTCATGGGTTGGGCCGGGCTTCGCAACGTCCTGGCCCACCAGTATGCGACGCTCGACTTCGGCAAGATTGCACATGCGCTCCACACCCAGCTGGGGGATCTAGAGGAGTTCGCATCGGTTGCCGCTACTTGGGGCTGATTCTCCAGCATCGCCGCCAATCCCTTGGCAGCCCTTCGTTGAGCCCTCCCCTCCGCGGGGCTACAACCTTCGCCCTCCAAACCCACACCCATGATCAAGACCCTCGCCTCCTTCCTGTTCGCCTGCGCCCTGCCGATGGCAGTCGCCCAGGACATCCCCGGAGTCAAGACGACGCTGGTCGCCGAGCCTGCGCTCGTGCGCGGCGCGGAAGTGTCGCTGCGACTTTCGATCGAGGTGTCGCAAGACGCGGAACTGCCGGCCGACCTCGTCACGGGCTGCATGCTCGACGTCAAGATCGGCGATCAGGCTGGGCCGCAGGTCCGCGACGCGGGCAAGGGCGGTGCGGTGCAGTTCGCTGCGGGCACGTCGCTGTCGCGCGTGATCAAGTTGCCGGTTGCGCGCCTTGCGCCGAATGCCAAGGACTCGATGGGCGTCACTTCGCTCGCGCTCGCATGGCCGGGCCTCACGGGCGCCAACTGCGTGGTCCAACTCGCGCCGGACCTCAGCAAGATCAGCATCGATCAGCTCGATCTCAAGAAGACCAAGGTCGTGCTCGTCACCAACTACGGCGAGATGACGGTCGCGTTCTATCCCGAGAAGGCGCCGGAGACGGTCAAGAACTTCCTCAAGCTCGCGAAGGACGGCTTCTACGACGGCACGAAGTTCCACCGCGTGATCCGCAACTTCATGGTCCAGGGCGGCGACCCGTTCACGAAGGATGACTCGATGCAGGCGCGCTGGGGCCAGGGCGATCCGGGCTACAAGCTGAAGGCGGAGTTCAACGACACGAAGCACACGCGCGGCGTGCTGTCGATGGCGCGCAGCCAGGACCCGAATAGCGCGGGCTGCCAGTTCTTCGTGTGCCACGCCGAAGCACCGCATCTCGACAACCAATACACCGCGTTCGCCGCGCTGGAGTCCGGTCTCGACACGCTCGACAAGATCGCCAACGTGCAGTGCGGCGGTCCGGAGCGCAGCACGCCGCTGCAGCCGGTCAAGCTGGAGCAAGCGATCCTCATGCCCGTGATGAAGTGAACGGAGATAGAGCCATGATCGACATCGACACGACCGACCACAGCAAGATCGAAGCGGTCATGGAGACCAACAAGGGCTCCATGGTCATCACGTTCTTCCCGGACAAGGCGCCGGGGCACGTGAGCAACTTCCTGAAGCTCATCAACATGGGCTTCTACAACGGGCTCGCGTTCCACCGCGTGATCCGCAACTTCATGATCCAGGGCGGTTGCCCCAACACGAAGAAGGGCGCCACGGGCCAGCCTGGCACCGGTCGCCCCGATGGCCCCGGTTTGCGCGCGGAGTTCAATGACACGCCGCACACGCGCGGCGTGCTGTCGATGGCGCGCAGCCGCGATCCGAACAGCGCTGGCTCGCAGTTCTTCGTCGTGCATGCAGAGCACGCGCCGCACCTCGACGGCCAGTACACCGCGTTTGGCAAGGTCGAGGAGGGCCTCGAAGTGCTCGACGACATCGCGTCGGTCGATTGCTCATTTGGCGGCGGCGGCGAGAAGTCGACTCCGAAGGAGCGCATCGAGATCGTGCGCATCTGGCTGCGCGAACGTCAGGTGCGCGACACCGCGGAAGGCGGCGGAGCGCAGTCGTGACCGCGGCCATGCAGAACGTGCTGTGCGATCGCGAGGGATTCCTCGCGATCGTCACCGTCAACCGCCCGCAGAAGCTCAACGCGCTCGACGCGCAGACGATCGGCGAACTGGACTGCTGCATCGCGGGCCTCGAGCGCGATGACTCGGTTGGCGCGATCATCATCACGGGCGCGGGCGAGAAGGCATTCGTCGCAGGCGCCGACATCTCGGTGCTCGCCAAGCAAGGCGTGCTCGATGGCAGCGACAACGCGCGCCTCGGCCAAGCCCTCACGTTGCGCATCGAGAACTGCAAGAAGCCCGTGCTCGCCGCGATCAACGGCTTTGCGCTCGGCGGTGGACTCGAGCTCGCGCTCGCGTGCGATTGCCGCTTTGCGAGCAAGAACGCGAAGCTCGGTCTGCCCGAAGTGTCGCTCGGCATCATCCCCGGCTACGGCGGCACGCAGCGGCTTCCGCGCTTGTGCGGCACGGGCGCTGCGCTGCAGATGATCCTCACGGGCGATCCCGTTACGGCGGACGAAGCGCTGCGCATCGGCCTCGTCAACGCGGTGTTCGAGCCGCAGGACCTGTTGCCGCAAGTGAAGGCGATCGCCAACAAGATGGTGTCGCGCGGCCCGCAGGCGCTGTCGCTCGCCAAGCAAGCGGTGCGACGCGGCGTTCACATGCCGATGCAGGACGCGCTCGCGCTCGAGGCGGATCTGTTTGGCGTGATCAGCAGCACGGGCGAGATGAAGGAAGGCATGGCCGCGTTCTTGGAGAAGCGGAAGCCGTCCTGGATCCGCGGCAGCTAGTCCTCGCTGCCGCGCATGGCGCATCCCGTCGAGTTGCTGCAGTCGCTGCCTGTGGGCGAACCGCTCGCGCTGCTCTGCGGCGCGGGCTGGAAGCACAGCATGCTGTGCCGGGATCCGATCGATGCGCTGACCTTGCCCGCGGGCGCTGAGATCGGCGCGTTCTCGCAACTCGACGCGTTCTTGCAGCGGCATCGCGATCGCACGTGCGCGGGCTGGCTCGGCTACGACCTCGGTCGCGACGTCGAAGCGTGGCCGCGTCGCATCGACGACGACTTTGGCGCGCCCGTGCTGCATCTCGCCGCGTATGCGCGCGTCGATGCGATCGCGAATGACGCAGCGCCGCTGCCCAACGCGCCGACCGTGAGCGCCGCGCGTTCGTTTGTCGCGCATCAGAGTCGCAGCGACTACGAACGGCGCGTCGCCGCGGTGGTGGAGCACATCCGCAACGGCGACATCTTTCAGGCCAACCTCACGCAGCCGTTCACGGCCGAGTGGGATGGCGATCCGCGCGCGTTGTATTGGCGCATGTGCGAAGTGAGCCCCGCGCCGTTCTCGGCCTACATCGAAGATGGTCGCGGAACGGCAGCGTTGAGCAGTTCGCCGGAGGAGTTCTTGTTCCGCGACGGCGCATTCGTGCGCACGCGGCCGATCAAGGGCACGCGACCGCGCGGCATCGACGCCGCGGATGACGCGCGGTTGTTGCGCGAGTTGCTCGCGAGCGACAAGGACCTCGCCGAACTCGCGATGATTGTCGACTTGTTGCGCAACGACCTCGGCAAGGTCGCGGATATCGGATCGGTCCAAGTCGGCCCATTCCCCGAGCACGCGACGTTTGCGCAAGTGCATCACTTGTTTGCGACCGTCACCGCGCGCTTGCCTGCGTCATGCTCGCACGCGGACTTGCTGCGCGCGGCCTTTCCGGGCGGCTCGATCACGGGCTGTCCCAAGCTGCGTTGCCTACAGATCCTCGAGTCGCTCGAAGTTGCGTGCCGCGGCGTCTACACCGGCGCGATCGGCTTTGCGCGCGGCGATGCGATGCACTGGAACGTCGCGATTCGCACGCTCGTGCATCGCAACGGCCGCATTCGCGCCAACGCGGGCGGCGGCGTCACGACGTTGAGCGATCCCGCCGCGGAGTACGACGAAACGCTGCACAAGCTGCTCGGCATCGAGCGCACGTTGCAGCGTCGCGCGGAGGCTCCGAAGTGAGCGACGCGATGCGCACGGACGCAGCGCATGCGCAACGCAACGAACGCCCGACGTCGTTGTTCGAAACGATGGGCGTGTTTGGCGGCGAGTTGCGGCTCTGGGATCGCCACGTGGCGCGTTTGTCGGCATCGATGCGCGCGCACGGCGATGACTCGGAGATCGACGCGGACTTGCTGGCGCAAGCGAAGGCGCAACTCGCGGCGGCTCCGCGCCACGATGTGCTCACGCTCGAACGCGTGTTGCCGACCAGTGCGTCGGCGGGCCTCACGTTGCTGCGCACGCGTTCGCGCACGTCGTCGCCGTGGGCGCGCGCCTTGGGCGGCGAGCACGTTCGCCTTGTGCCGACCGTCGCGTGCCGCGCAGAGAGCGAACTGTCCGCGGACCACAAGGCGCGGCCGCGCACGTTCTATGACCGCGTGCTCCACGAGGCGCGCGCTGGCGGCGCGGACGATGGCCTCGTGCTCGGCCGCGATGGCGCGCTGCTCGAGACCGCGGTCGGCAACGTGTGGCTCTTGCTCGACACGGTCTGGACCACGCCGCCGCTCGATGGTCGCGTGTTGCCCGGCGTCGCGCGTTCGCTGCTGCTCGAGCGCGCGCACAAGGAGGGCATCCCCACGGCCGAGCGGCCGTGCTACCTGCCTGACCTGCACCGCGCGGACGCGATCTGCCTGTCCAACGCCGCGTTTGGCGTCGTGCCGGCGGGCCTCGTCGGGTCCGGTGAGGCAGAACTACACAGCTCGCTGCGACGACTGTGGCGTTTCGCGGTCGGTGACTGAAGGGCGCGGCCCGGAACTGCCGATGGGATCGGCATGAACAAGGCACCCCAACTGGCCTCGCCGGGTTCGACCCAGAGCGCAGCCCCGGCCTCTGCGCCCGCGCGCGAACCCCGCGCATTCTCGTTCTTGAAGCCCAAGCTCGTCACGGTCACGCCGCCTGCGATCGACCCGCACGGCCGTGCGATCCTGATGGCGCGCGCCGACAGCAGCGTGCCGGCGCTAGTCCGCGCGGTCGTCGACCACACGATTGCTCTGCACAACGAGCACGGCCGCGAGTCGGGCTACGTGCAGGCGATCCAGGTGTCGGTGCTCAACCGCCGTCGCCGCGCCGCGCGCGCGTGGATCCAGTCGATCCTGTCGGGTGCCGTCGATGCGCCGACGCTGCACGCGGTCGCGACCCAGTGGCTGCCGACGCTCGCCGGGAACGGCCGCGACGCGGAGTTCGTGACGCGCACCGTCCGCTCTTGCGTCGAGTTCGTCCGCGGCTCGATCACGGCGCTGCTGTTTGACCAGCCTGCGGACAACCTGCTCGGCAACGCGCGGGCGCTCCACGTGCTGGAGACGGTGCTGTCCGTGCACCTGTCCGCCGCCGAAGAAGCACGTAGCTGAGGAACGGAGTGGCCTGGCCTTAGCAGGGCTGCACGGCGGCCTGGGGGGCTACGTGTCTGCGAGTTCGCTGCGCGCGTGAGGAAGGTTCTTGCAACGGCATCGGGGTGCCGCTAGCTTCCTCGCCCCTCGCGCGGCCGTAGCTCAATTGGATAGAGCTCCAGACTACGGATCTGGAGGTTAGAGGTTCAAGTCCTCTCGGCCGTGCCACTTACGCCTGCTCGCGCCTCGCCCCAGGTCGATTGACCGTCGGTGGCTAGAGGCCGCACTGCTCGCACCCAGCCTAGCTCCGCATGGAGCTGACGCGCCCGTCCTCCGCGCACGAACCCTCGTGGCGCAGCTCGTCCCGTCGCGGCAGCTCGCAGGCCACTCCATTCCTCAGTAGCCCGGAAATGCACGCGGGCGGCTCGTGGGCCGCCCGCAGCATTCATTCTCATTCTCGCGGCCTCGCCGCGCGCCTCAGTTGCTCTGCAACTCGAAGCTGATGCAGTTGCTCATCGAGTTGCCGGTGCCGGCGCAGAACGCGACGCACTGCGAGCTGAGCACGAGGCCCGCGAACGCGGGGTTGTTGGGCAGCGGCAGCGGGAAGTTGGCGACGCCCGTGCAGCCGGCGCCGAACGGCGTGAACACCGGGCCCAGCGTCGTGATCGTGGGCAGGCTGACGTGGATCGGGCCGCAGAACGGCGCGACCACGGGGCCGACCGGGAGGCACGGGCCGACGCCCAGGCCGCAGACTGCGAAGGACGAGAGCGGCACGCCGTCGAGGCCGAGCGAGAAGAAGCCGTTCCCGAGGTTGGGGCTGTTGCGCAGGCTGTGCGTCATCGGGCATGCGGGGCAGGAGCCCGTGGCGCATGCGACGCCGGTCGAGGTCTCGCGGCCGCTGCGGACGGCAAGGCCGATCCACTGGTCGCCCGGCATCGACGGGGGCAGCGGGCAGCACGTTTGCGCGCCAAACGCGAGGGTTGCGCCTGCGACCGCGTAGTTCCAGCCGATCGTCTGGAAGCCGTCCGTGAGGTAGAGGATCTCGCGGCCTGCATCGACGGCGAGGCCGGTGATCATGCGCAGCGGCGGGATGCCGCCGCATGCAGCGGGCGTGACGACCTGCACGACGAGGCAGGGGTTGGCGACGCGCGCAATGTGCACGGTCACGACGCCCGTGGTCCAGTCGGAGTAGCCGTAGAACACGAAGCCGTTCTTCTCGTCGACGGCGAGGCCGCCGGTGGCGCTCGTCGCGGTCAGCGGCAGGCCGGTGTTGCACACCGAGATCACCGTGGACGGGCAGCCGTAGTTCATGCGCGTCAGCGCGCCGAACGAATCGAGCATCCAGACCTCGTTTTGCGACTCGAGCATCTCGAGGCCGGTGACCATCGCGTTGGGCGACACCGTCGGCGCCGGGCTCGGCGGGCAGATGAAGGCGCACGTGTTGGGGTCGATCTCAGCGATCACGAAGCCATTGCTGACGATCGCGCCATTGCGGATCGGATCCCATGCCGTGCCGCCGGCGTAGGGCACCGCGGGCGCAGGCGGGAAGCCGCCCGGCATGCAGAACGGCAGCGGCGTGCAGGCGAAGTGGTCGCGCTGGTCGAGGATCGGCGTGTTGCGCGTGATCCCGATCAGGTTGTTGGGAGCCTGGGCGATCGCTGCGGCGGAGGCGAGCGTCGCGGTGACGAGGGCGAAGAGGGCGGTGTGCGTGCGCATGGCGAAGAGGGCGTTGGGTTGGTCGTGTGGGCGCCGATTCGCGGCGCACTCGCACAAGGCCCGATCGCCGCGCAGCGCACGCGGTGGGGGAAGAAAATCGTGCGCGCCCCCGTGTCGCGCCGCGCCGAAGCGCCTCCGCGACTCCCCTGCGCGGCGCCGCATCCCTTAGCGTTTGCCTCAGCGCGCCTGCTGCAAACCCGAGCCACTCGTTTCATCAGCCGGTTCCCAGGTCACGGCTTCCCACTCGCTCAGCCGATCGATCCAACCATCGCCCGGCCGCTGCCGCTAGCGGGGCCACGTTGACGTGGGAGCTGTTGTCGTGGACAGTTGATCGCGGCGACTACGGTGGTCGCGGCTGCGTCCTCGGCTATGGCGGCGGGTGCCTACCAGCAGCAGAACACGTCGGCTTTCGACCAGATGGTCGGGTATCGGGGCAACTGCCAGAATGATGATGTTCGTGATGCTGTAAGTGCTGCAGCCGACTTGAGATGTGAAAGGTAGGAAGCCAGCCTTTGGCGCGAAAGCGTCCTCAGACTATGAAATGGAAAGATACTGGGGCCTGCGAATGGACTGGATGGAGGGTCGTGGTTATGTGCGCCCGAGATGACCGCCTCACTATCTCTTCCGCCTTTCGTCCTCTGATATTGGCCGGTTTGGCGGCCTGTTGGGTGTCTGCCTGCTGTGCGCCCAGGCCGGAGTCCAAAGTATTGGAGGTTGAGGCATTGCTTCCATTCGAGCAGTTTCGCGAGGCGGCGCGGTTCTCGCTGCCGGCTACAGAGAGTTGGTGGTTCGTAATGTGGCCTGACGAGACAGCCGTTGGTGATGGGCCGATTAGGGTCTTGTTGTGTGGCTCTGATTTCAGGGAGCCAGATGCTGGATTCCATTACAACACCTATACGGCGGTTTGCATATTAGACTACGAGGGGCGAACTTTGCCCCGTGGAGCAGTCATAGATCGGTTGACGATTCCGCACTCGATTGGCGCAGCTTCGTGGTTTGGCATGAGCCTTTTTGAAGCTGCTGGCAACCATGAGGTCTTCGCGCATCGAGGGGTCGTCGATAATCGTTTCGTGGTCGCCGCAAATAGTAAGGAGGCACTTTCGCAAGCTCTCAAGGGTCGCGGCAAATTGATGCCACTGGATGGGTCTGCGTTGAGTCGCCTGCCGCACTCATCGCCTGAGGTCGTGTTTAGAAGCGTGAGGATGGGCGCAACGCAGCGTGAGGTCGGGATGGCATGTCTGCCAAAAAGTCGAAGCGTGTTGTTATTCAGTTCGGATTATCGCATCGGATCAGGGAAGGTGCAGTGGGAGCCCATCTCGCTGGAATCCGGTTCGAGTGATGGCCAAATGCTCCCTGGGGGGTGGATTGAATACATGTTTCCCGAGGAGGGGAGCGAGGAGGGGGATGCAGTGACCCTTGGTTTCTACATGCTGCTGGCCTGGGGGGCATACGTAGTGATTTAGCAGCCTGTTAAAGAACACATCCTGCCTGCGGACGCCGTCTCTGACTCGATCTCTGCGTCGCTCGATCTGCGTCGAATCTGAAGATTCGCCTGCTGACCAGGCCAAGCAGCATCCGGATTTGCTTCGCGCACGATTTGGTCGGCTTTCGCATGGCACACGGCGTGCTGCTGACCGTGACCCACGATGCACGATGTGCTTGGCGACTACCGATTCGGCGGCAGTCTGGTCGTTGTCCTCCGCCGCTTTCGTAATCGCGGTGAGTTGCTGCCGCGGGACTGCAACGGGCTACTTGCTTCGCGGCAAGCGAATCGAGCAGGCAGCCCTATCCCTCGCGGCTCGCGCGTCCGCGTCCTCCACCCCGCTACCGGCTCTCCGGTTCCCAGGTCACCGCGTCCCACTCGCTCAGCCGATCGATCCAGCCATCGCCCGGCCGCTGCCGCCCCTGCCGAACGCGTTGCAGGATCTCCTCCGCGCGCTGCGCGAGCGCCGCGTCGCCGCGGGATTTGGCCGCTATGCGGGCGATCTCTACGGCGCCGATCGCCCATTCGTTGAAGCCCGTGCCATAGGACCACAGCACGTAGCTGGGGTCGCGCTGCTGCGCTGCCGGAACGGGCGCGCCGTCGAGCCATCGCAGCGCGGTCGCGACGATGCACTCCTTCTGCTCCAGCAAGAAGCCGTGTCGCACGACCGTGATCGCGATCTCCTCGGCGAGCGTGCGCGCGTTCTTGTTGCCCGTCAGCCGATGCACCGCCGCATAGCCCGTCGCGGCAATCGCGTCCTGCCACGGCGTCCAATAGCGATGGGCGCCAGAGAGCATGCGCGCATCCTTGTCATGCACGGACATCGTGCGCACCGCGCCTTGCGGCAGTTCGCGGCCAGCCCACTGCGGAAAGTGCACGAGGTCCGTTCGCTGGTCGATGCGCGCCTTGAGCGCGTCGTCGCCGGTCACGAGGTAGAGCCAGCACGCGGCGAGTTGCGTGCGCCCAGCGCCGCGCGGCGCGTCGGATCCCGACGTCGACTTCGACGGCGAAGTGGTCTCGCCGGACAGGTAGAGCTGCACTTCGTGCGCAAGCTCGCGCCGCGCCCAGTGCGCGCCCGTGAGTTGCGCAAACGCGCCGATGTGGTTGCTGCTCCAGTGCTGGCGGTCCTTGCCGGTCCATCCGTGCGCTTCAAATTGCGGCTCGGGAACGGGCTTGCCGAGGCGATCGGGCGAGACCTCGGGATGCCAATGCGTGCGACCAGACCACACGATCCACTCGGGGTGGTCCTTCGCGAGCGTCATGGATCCATCCAGCGCAAACATGTGCACGGGGCGACACGCCTCCTGCAGCACGGACGGCTCGCACTCGTGCAAGAAGCTCGGGATGCCCGTCGTTGCGACGATGCTGAGCTTGGTGACGCCGAAGTCCATCTGGTCGCCGGTCTGGCCCGCGTTCTTGGTGGGGCCAAACTCATAGGCAACGAACGGATCCGGTTGCGGCCGTTCGCTCTGCGAGAACGCGCGGTGACGCTGCGCGAGCACGGAGCGCACGGCGTTGCCGCGCAGCCAATCGGGCAATGGGGCCGGTTCGCCAAACGGGCCGAACGCGCCCGTGCCGGTCCACGATGTCGCGCAGCGCAACGGGCCGAGCACGGCGGCGTTGGTGGTGGCGTTGCGCGCCGCGTCGTTGGTGAGCGCGGGCAGCAGCGAGCCCGCGCGGCGAATGCCTTGGCCGTCGCCGAGGATCTGGTCCTTCAAGAGCACGACGCGCGAGCCTGACTCGGTCGTCTGTTGCTGCACCGCGAGGCGGCCAGGATGACGGAATAGAAGCGCCATGCCGGTCGACTCGATCGCGAGTTCGCGCACGGCGCACTGCATCGCGGGCCGCGATGGATCGGAGAAGAACACGGCGAAGTCGACGTAGCTGTGCAGGTCGCCGCGGCCTTGGCTCACGATCATCTCGCACACGAGGCCCGTCGCGTCGAGGCGCGCGCGGCGCAGCGCCACGCGGCGCATCGGGTTGTCTTCGAGCCATTCGACGTGCGGCAGTTCGATGCGCGCTGCGCCAAACTCGGTGTTGGCGATGACGACCAGCGTTCCGTTCGGCGCCGCAAACTCGCCGCTCGGCTCGGGGCCCTTGCCGAGAGCGAGCGCAAGGCGCGCTTCGGCATTGGCGCCGACGTCGGCGCGGAACAGGCACAGCGCTTGGCGCAGCGATCCATCGGGCCAGCGCGCGCCAAACGGCTGCCACGCGGTGGGCTTCGCTTCGACGTGAAGGTCGGGCACGTCCTTCACCGCGCCCTTCGCGAACGGCACGACCACGGCCGCCACTTCGCTGCGCGCATGCGGCGCGAGGTTCTGCACGGTGATCGCGCGCGGCTCATTCTGCTGCGCGGGCGCTGGCGCGCTTTGCGCTGGAAGCAACGCGGCCGCGACCCAGGCTGCGGGCAGGCACAGCAATCGGACGGCGAACGGCGCAAGCGCGCAGACGGCGCGACGGGTCAGGTGCATTTCGCTAGCCTACGCGCCCCTCGTTCGCTCCCCACG
>JBEELK010000020.1:0-5057 GCA_041168165.1 Planctomycetota bacterium
CCCAGCGTCTGGCAGCGCCCCAACCCAGCGTGCAACTCGGTCGGCAACCTGCTGCTGCACCTGTGCGGCAACGTGACGCAGTGGATCCTCGTGACGTTCACGCACTGCGCAGACCAGCGCGACCGGCCCGCCGAGTTTGCCGCGACGAGCGGAGCCACGGGGCGCGAGCTGCACGCGCGGCTTGCCGCAATCGTGGATCGCGCCTGCGACCTCGTCGACGGACTCTCGATCGACGAACTGCTGCGAGAACGCACGATCCAGGCTCGCTATCGTGAGACCGGGCTGGCCGCAGCGCTCCACGTGATGGAGCACATGAGCGGCCACGCCGGCCAGATCTACGCCTGGACCAAACAGGTCACGGGCAAAGACCTCGCGTTCTACGACCTCTGATCGCTTCCGACTCTGCACCCATGAACCTCGACTTCCTCGCCGCACTCGGCATCCAGAAGGACAACTCCGGCTGCTTCACCGGAACGTGGCACAAGACCAACGGCGGCTCGCTCGCCGTGCGTTCGCCGATCGACGGCAGCACGATCGCGACGGTGCAGATGGCGACGGCGGACGACTACCAAAAGGCCAGCAAGGCCGCGCATGAAGCGTTCTTGCGCTGGCGCTCGGTGCCAGCACCGCAGCGCGGCGAGTATGTGCGCAAGATCGGCAACGCATTCCGCGAGAAGAAGGAACTGCTCGGCAAGCTCGTGACGCTCGAAGCGGGCAAGATCACGCAAGAAGGTCTCGGCGAAGCGCAGGAGTGCATCGACATCGCGGACTTCGCGGTCGGCCTGTCGCGCCAGCTCTACGGCCTCACGATCGCGAGCGAGCGCAAGGACCACCACATGCGCGAGACGTGGCATCCGCTCGGCACGGTCGGAGTCATCACGGCGTTCAACTTCCCGATCGCGGTGTGGGCATGGAACTCGATGCTCGCGCTCGTGTGCGGCGATAGCTGCCTATGGAAGCCTTCGCTCAAGACGCCGCTCACGGCGATCGCGATGACCAACATCGCGGCCGAAGTGCTCGGCTCAGAATGGGCAGCGCTCGTCTCGTGCGTGATCGGCCCCGACGCGGCGGTCGGCACGGCGATGCTCGACGACCCCAAGATCCCGCTCGTCTCCGCGACGGGCAGCACGCGCATGGGCCGCATCGTCGGGCCGCGCGTGGCGCAGCGCTTTGGCCGTTCGCTGCTCGAGCTCGGCGGCAACAACGCGATCATTGTCATGGACGATGCGGACCTCTCGCTCGCGGTGCGCGGCATCGTCTTTGGCGCAGTCGGCACGGCCGGCCAGCGCTGCACGACGACGCGTCGCTTGCTCGTGCACGAGAAGGTCATCGACCAACTCACCGAGCGACTCGCCACGGCCTACAAGCAGTGCAAGATCGGCGATCCGATGGCGAACGGCACGCTGATCGGCCCGCTCGTCGACGAAGCGTCGGCGAAGGCGTTTGACCACGCGATCGCGCAGGCGAAGGCGCAAGGCGGCAAGGTCGTCTGCGGCGGCGTGCGCGCCAAGGTGGATGCGAAGCTCGCTGGCGGCGCCTATGTGGAGCCCGCGATCGTGCGCGCGCCGCTCGGGCTGCCGATCGCCAGCGAAGAGACGTTTGCGCCGATCCTCTACGTGATGCCGATCCAGAGCCTGGAGCAGGCGATCGAAGCGAACAACAACGTGCCGCAAGGCCTGTCGTCGTCGATCTTCACCGGCGGCATTCGCGCGGCGGAGACGTTCCTGTCGTCGCGCGGCTCGGACTGCGGCATCGCCAACGTCAACATCGGCACCAGCGGCGCCGAGATCGGCGGCGCATTCGGCGGCGAGAAGGAGACCGGCGGCGGCCGCGAATCGGGCAGCGACAGCTGGAAGATCTACATGCGGCGCCAGACGAGCACGGTCAACTACGGGACCAGCCTGCCGCTCGCGCAGGGCATCAAGTTTGGTGACGACTGAGGGATTGCGAAGGGCGGCGGGACGCTGAGTCGCTACGCGTCGCCCAGGACCTCATCGACGGTGGTTGCGTCGAGCACGCGGTCGAGCCACACGTCGAGTTGCGCGACGCTCGCCGAAGCGAGCTTCGCCATCGTCGCGTCGGAGAGTGCGCCGAAGCGCTTTCTGAGGATTCGTAGCAGCGTGTCGCGCTGGCCTGCGGCGCGGCCCTCCGCGCGCCCCTCATCGCGACCTCGTGCCATGCCCTCTTCAAGGCATTGGATCCGCACAGCCTCAAACTCACGCTCCAGTCGATTCAGCATCGCATCACCTGTGGTTGGCGGCAGAGTTTCGCGCACGGCGGCATACACGACAGCGACGTCCGCCTTAGCTGTCGCACGCAGGTAGGAGAATAGCATGCCTAGCAATAGCCGACCTTGCGGGGCGTCTTGGACGGCGACAAGTAGGTCGCGAACGCCGAGCAACGCCGCAGGAAGTTGCTCAGCCGTGAGGTTGCGCATTCGGCATAAGAAGTGAACCGCGAGTCCGGCCACAAGACCGAGGCGATCGACCGCCAAGCCGGCGTCGGCGAGCGTCGACAGGTCGTGCAGGCCATACCGCAAGCCAGGCAGCATCTCGCGAAGGCACGCTTGCACGTCGGCGCGCAGAACGCTCGGCACCGCAAAGAGATCGCGCACATCGCGCGCATCCGTCCACGGTTCCTCGCCGTGGTAGATGACCAGCGGGACGACCAGCGGCAGCTTCGGCGGCCGGCCCTGGGCTCGATGCAGAGAATCGACGGACCGCACCGTGTAGCGCGTCACCTGCCATGCCACCATCGCGTCCGGCACGCTCTTGTGCTCGACGATGACATGAAGGGCCACCACGTCATCGCCGATCGGCGCCGCATACCACAGGTCGACTGCAAATGGCTGATCCGCCGCGTCCGAGAATGGGCGGTCGATCCGTTTTAGACGCGACCAGTCGATGGCTCCCGCCAGCAACCGAGTTCTCGGATCTCGTTCCAGCAATCCACGCAAGAGGATCGCAGCGCTGCGCTCATCCTCGAACGCGAAGCGGAACAGCGCGTCATGGGGTTTCCGTATGTCCACATGACAGAGTCGCGTTGCAGGGGATGAACTCGGCGCGAACTGCCGCGCAATCGAACGGGTTGCAGATTCCGCGACTCGCCATCCCCCCAGAAGCGTCTTCTCTTTGCCTCGGCGGCTTGCCGCGAAGGAGACCGATGCAAACCGACCTCGTTCGCCGCATGCGGGGCCCCTTTCGACCCCGACGAGGCAAAGGTATCTGCGACCTACACTCTGGAGACGACGCAGCTATCGGCCGAACGCTGCGAGAAGTCGGCCCTTCCTCAGAACGCCGCCGAGCCCGGCACGCGCGGATACGGGATCGCGTCGCGGATGTTGGACAGGCCGCAGATGTAGACGAGCAAGCGCTCGAAGCCGAGGCCGAAGCCCGCGTGCGGCACGGTGCCGTAACGGCGAAGGTCGCGGTACCAGCCGTAGTGCTCGGGCACGAGGCCCATCTTCTTCATGCGCGCATCGAGCACGTCGAGACGTTCTTCGCGTTGGCTGCCGCCGATGATCTCGCCGATGCCGGGCGCGAGGATGTCCATCGCCGCGACGGTCTTCCCGTCCGCGTTGCTGCGCATGTAGAACGCCTTGATCGCCTCGGGGTAGTTCATCACCACCACCGGACGGCCGACGTGCTCCTCGCAGAGGTAGCGCTCGTGTTCGGTCTGCAGGTCAATGCCCCATTGCGGCGCGTAATCAAACTTCTTGCCGCACTTCTGCAGGATCGCGATCGCGTCGGTGTAGTCGATGCGCTCGAACGACGACTTCAAGAACGCTTCGAGCCGCGCGATCACGCCCTTCTGCACGCGCTCCTCGAAGAACTTCATGTCGTCCATGCGGTCGCGTAGCACCGCCGCAAAGATGTGCTTCAGGAAGCGCTCCGCGAGATCGGCGTCGGCAGCGAGATCGGCGAACGCGATCTCGGGCTCGATCATCCAGAACTCCGCGAGGTGGCGCGTCGTGTTGCTGTTCTCGGCGCGGAACGTCGGTCCGAAGGTGTAGACCTTCGACAACGCCATGCAGTAGGCCTCGACGTTGAGTTGGCCTGACACCGTGAGGAACGTCTCGCGGCCGAAGAAGTCCTTGCTCCCGTCGACCTTGCCGTCCGCCTTGGGCAGGTTGTTCCAGTCGAGCGTCGACACGCGGAACATCTGGCCCGCGCCCTCCGCATCGCTCGCCGTGATGATCGGCGTGTTGACCCAGCAGAAGCCTTCCTTGGTGAAGAACTCGTGGATCGCAAACGACGCCGCATGGCGAATGCGCGCGACGGCCGAGAACGTGTTCGTGCGCACGCGCAGGTGCGCTTGCTCGCGCAAGAACTCCAGCGTGTGCTCCTTCGGCTGGATCGGGTAGGTCTCGGGGTCATCGACGAGGCCGCAGACGACGACCTCGTCGGCCTGCATCTCATACGCCTGGCCCTTGCCCTGGCTCTTCACGAGCGTGCCGCGCGCAATCACCGACGCGCCGGCCGTGAGGCGCAGGATCTCCGTTTGGTAGTTGGCCAGCGTGCTCGGCACGACGAGCTGCAGGTTGCCCTGGCAGCTGCCGTCGCTGACCTGCACGAACGAGATGCCCGCCTTGCTGTCGCGGCGCGTGCGCACCCAGCCACGGACTTCGACCTTGGAGCCTTCTTGGATCTTGCCCTCGAGGGCGTGAGTGACGCTTGCGACCTGCATTCTCGGATGGTTCCGGCGGCGGTGGCGCGGGTCAAGCGCGGAGGCGCGCACGAGCGAACTGGGCGGCCTGCCTACGCATGGTGGCGCGCAGCGACTTGCGCCTTGCCGGCGGCCCTCTGCTGTGCACGATGCGCCGCATGGCGACGAGAGGGCTGCGCGCATCGGTCAGGATGCGCGCGTATCGCGACGTTCTAGATCGGCGGCAACGCATCGTTTTGGCGACATTGCTGCTGGGTGCCTCCGTGTCCGCAGCGGCACTCGGCAGCGCTGCCTTTGCAAGCCACGCAGTGCCGCTCGCGGAGAGCGCGAGCGATTCGAGTCCGCCGCCTGAGGAGGCGATCGGCAACCTCGCAGCCGTTGCCGAGCAAGAC
>JBEELK010000021.1:0-7079 GCA_041168165.1 Planctomycetota bacterium
TCGCAGAGCGAACTCGCGCCGGTCGAAGACCAGAGCCACATCAGCATGTTCTTCGACGCCGCGCCCGACGCGACGCTCGAAGCTGTCGATGCGGCATCGCGCGAAGTCGTGGCGCAGGTGCGGCAGATCCCCGAGACCAAGTTCATGTGGTCGCTCGTCGCCAACTGGGGCGGCTTCGGCGGCATGGTGCACCAGGATTGGCAGCAGCGACAACGCGCGACGACGCAGACGGTCGGCGAGTTGTTTGGCCGCGTGTCGCAGGTGCCAGGCTTGCGCGTGTTCCCGCGCCTCGATCCGCCGCTGCCGACTTCGGGTATGCACGACGTCGAGCTGATCCTCCAGAGCTCCGGGCCGCTCGATGAACTGGTCGAAGCGACGATGGCCGTCGTCGGCGCAGGCTGGCAGAGCGGCAAGTTCATGTATGTCGACACCGACCTCAAGATCGACCGACCCGAGGCGCGCGTCGCCGTCGACCGCGAACGCGTCGCCGATCTCGGCATGGACCTCGCGAGCGTCGGCCGCGAACTCGGCGCGCTGCTCGGCGGCGGCTACGTCAACCGCTTCAACTACTACGACCGCAGCTACAAGGTCATCCCGCAGATCAGCCAGAAGGAACGCGCGACGCTTGGACCGTTGCTCGACCTCAAGGTCAAGACGCCCGCGGGCGAGCTCGTGCCGGTGTCGTCGTTCGTCGAGATCGAGGCCTTCGCCGCGCCGCGCACGTTGAACCGCTTCCAGCAGCGCAACGCAGCGAAGGTGATGGCGGGCATGCTGCCGGGCGTCACCAAGGAAGAAGGGCTCTCGGCGCTCGAAGACGCGGCGCGCCAAGTCGCGGGCAGCAAGGTGACGATCGACTACGCCGGCGAGTCGCGACAGATCCGGCGCGAAGCGTCGTCGCTCGTCGCGACGCTCGGCTTCGCGATCCTGCTCGTCTATCTCGTGCTCGCTGCGCAGTTCAAGAGCTTCCGCGACCCGCTCATCGTGCTGGTCGGCTCCGTGCCGCTCGCGATCACCGGCGCGCTCGTGTTCCCCTACGTCGAGTGGCAGCTGCAGACGACGAAGTCGACGATCAACGTCTACTCGCAAGTTGGCTTGATCACGCTCGTCGGCCTCATCGCGAAGAACGGCATCCTCATCGTCGAGTTCGCCAACACGCTGCAGCGCCAAGGGCTCGACAAGCTGCAAGCGCTGCGCGAAGCAGCCGCGACGCGACTGCGTCCGGTCGTGATGACGACCGCGGCGACGATCTTCGGCCACTTGCCGCTCGTGTTCGTGTCGGGCCCGGGCGCCGCGGCACGCAACAGCATCGGCATCGTGCTCGTCGCAGGAATGGCGCTCGGCACGTTGTTCACGCTGTTCGTCGTGCCGGCGTTCTACCTGTGGATCGCGACGGATCACAAACGCAGCGAAGAGAAGGCGAAGCTGGCCGACGCGGAGTTCTCGGCAGGCGCCGCGCAGGAGGAGTTCGCATGAGCCGCATCTCGCGCATTCATCGCCATTCGCTGCTTCTCGCAGCAGTCGCCGCAGCAGCGGCGGCGTGCACCGTGGGCCGCGACTACGAGCCCAAGCCGTTCGACGCGCCGCAGACGTGGCAGCAAGCAGCGGACTCGACGCTCACGGCCGACGCTGCGACCGATGGCCCGTGGTGGAAGACGTTTGGCGACGCGCAGCTCGACGAACTCGTCGATCGCGCCCTCGCACAGAACCTCGACCTTCGCGCGGCATTCGCACGACTGAAGTCCGCTCGCGCGCTGCGCGGCGTCGCAGAGGCTGATGCGCTGCCGTCGCTCGACGCGCGCGGCGGCTACGAGCAACGACGCGAAAGCCGCAACACGCCGTTCGGCGCGTTCATCCCGCAGACGGACATCCACACGATCGCGGTCGACGCTTCGTGGGAACTGGACCTCTGGGGCCGCGTGCGCCGTTCGGTCGAAGCCGCCAGCGGCGAACTCGACGCGAGCGCAGCCGACGCGGAAGCGGCGGCGATCACGGTCGCCGCCGAAGTCGTGTCCGCATACGTCGACCTTCGCGCGGCGCAGCATCGCTTGAAGATCGCGCGCTCCAACCTCGCGCTGCAAGAGCAGACGCAGTCGCTCGTCGACGCTCGCTTGCAAGCTGGCCTGACCGTCGAACGCGACGCGGCGCAAGCGCGCACGAACGTTGAGTCGACGCGGGCTCGCCTGCCAAGCCTCGAGGCCTCGGCCTCCGCGGCGCAAAACCGGCTCTGCGTGTTGCTCGCCTGCGCGCCCGGCGCATTGCCCGTGAAACTCGCAGACGAAGCGCCGATCCCAACCGCGCCAGCGCGCATCGCCGTCGGCGTGCCCGCAGACCTGTTGCGCCGCCGTCCCGACGTTCGCGCAGCCGAGCGACGCTTCGCCGCAGCGGTCGCGCGCATCGGCGCCGTGGATGCGGAGCGATACCCGCGGTTGTCGCTCGGCGGCACGCTGGGCTTGTCCGCCAACTCCGCGAGCGAAGTGTTCGACGCGGACAGCGACCTCAGCGCGTTCGGCCCATCGCTGCGTTGGAACCTGTTTGACGGCGGACGACTGCGCCAGCGAGTCGCTGCGCTCGAAGCGGACGCCGAGTCGATGCAGGTCGCATGGGAGCAGTCGGTGCTGCTCGCGCTCGAAGAGACGGAGAACGCGATGACGCGCTTCGTCCGCGAACAGTCGCGCCGGGCGTCGCTGCAGCGCGCGGCCAAGGAAGCGCGCAGGGCCGTCGAATTGGCGGAGACGCAATACCGCGCGGGTCTCTCGGACTTCCAAACCGTGATCGACTCGGAGCGCACGGTGGCGGCAATCGAAGACGACCTCGCGATGAGCGAAGCTGCGATCGCGAGCGGCGTCGTCGAGATCCACAAGGCGCTCGGCGGCAGCCTCGGCGCGCCGCGCTGAAGGGACGCTCAGCGCAGCAGTCGAGCGGCGACGAACGTCGCGAGGGCGCGCCCCGCGACTTCGTTGCCGCGCGCGTTCCAGTGCGTGTCACGCAGCAAGTAGAGATGGCGCGCGCCATCTGCCGGCCATGGCGTCGCGTCGCGCAAGTGTGGCCAGAAGTCGATGCATGCGATGCCTTGCTCGTTGCACCACGCGATCAATCGCTCGCGCAACGCATGTCGACGCAGCAGCGCGCCATGCGCCTTTACCACGCGCTCAAACAACTCGTCCTCCACCATCGACTCGTCAGGAATCAGCGCGATGCCGAACGGACGATCGCCGCACGCAGCACGCATCGCGAGCAATTCGCGCACTAGGGAGTCCCAACGAGGACCGCTCGGCTCCGAGTTGGCGACCGCACGCTCGGTCTCGATGCGCAGAAACATCTCGTCAGGCATCGTGCCAGGCTCTCGCAGCGGATCGTCGATCCACTGCTGCACTCCTGCGAAGTTGCCGCCTGCGCCGAGCGACTCGGATGCGCGCGGCGCCGCGAAGATGCGCACCATGCGACGAGGCAGTTCATAGAGCAGCAAGTTGCCGCGGTCGAACCAACGCGCGAGCGCAGCATCCGTCGCGGTCCATGCCGCTGACTCCAAAAGGTCGTTGCCGAGGAAGACCGAAACGACGACCGCGTCGGGATCCCGCGGCAGCACGAACTGCTCCAACATCGCGCGATACTCGGCGGGCCCCATCGC
Source organism: Planctomycetota bacterium (assembly GCA_041168165.1). Taxonomy (GTDB): domain Bacteria; phylum Planctomycetota; class UBA1135; order UBA1135; family UBA2386; genus SXPK01. Next base: position 3,629 of record JBEELK010000021.1, read on the forward strand.
AGGCCAACCGACGTTCCACAGGTCTACATCGCCGAGTTGCCGCTCCGCGACGGTCGTGTAGTGGCGCGCATGCGGCACGAAGCTCGCGGAGAACGAGTCGCCGATGACGGCGATCGCGCGGCGCGTGCGCTCGGAGCGCAGTTCGAATTCGTCGTCGTAGAAGCCGAGCGAGTTGGTCAGCATGCCCAGTCGCTCGCTGTGTGGCGCGAGCGCGTAGGCGGCAAATCGGCTCTGAGCCGTCGTGCCGGCCGTGGCGAGCATGGGATTGGGCCACGCCGCAGCGACCATTCGCAGCAGCAGCTCCGCACCGAGCAGCGACACCGCGAGAGAGCATGCTGCGAGCATCGCGCGCGATGGCCTTCCGCCCTTGTCGGAAGCGCGCCACAACGCAGCCGAAGCGACCGTCGACCATGCAGACAACAGGCAGCCGACGCGCGATGCATGAAAGCTCGGCGACACGGCAACGAACCCAAACGCGCAGAGAACCGCAGAGGAGAACGCAATGGGCATCACGCGCGATGGCGGCGGGAAGTCATGGCGCAAGCGCCGATGCGCGAGGATCCACATCGGGATGCCTGCGATGCCGACGCACAGCAAGATCAGCGCGCGCGGCGTGCGAAGGATCACGTCTTCGCCCGCGTGCGGCAACGCGAGCGCGAGCCCAGCAACCAACGCAGCTCCAGCGAACGCTTGGATCGCGCGTGCGCACAACAGGGCCGACCGTTGCGTTCTCATCGCGCTACCGCACCTGGAACCGATAGACGCTCCAACGACGCAACTCGTTGGGCTTGGCGAGTTGTTCGAGGCGTTGACGCAGCGCCGCGTCGGCTGCATCTCGCGACAGCAGGAAGGCCACTTCGACCAACATCGCGCGGGCCCGCGCGAACTCGATCCACTGGTCGAGCTGCGCCACGGTGCTCACGCTGCCGAGAGTCAGCACGCCAGGAAGGTAGGCGCGCATCTCGACCTCTGCGTCGGTCAGCACGACCGACACGCCGCGCGCATACGGCTCTGCCTCGGCAATCGATGCAGCGAACGATCCATCGCGCGGCTGGAACTTCGCGATCAGCTGGTGCACGGACACCGCGCCGTGCGCGACCGCCGCGAGCGAGCACAGCAGCAGCGCGGCTGCGGCGATTCGGCGGCGCGCCCCGCCGTCCTGCAGCAAACGAATCGCCGCCCACGGCGCGCCCGCGGCCAGCGTCGCGATGCCCGCCGTCATTGGCATCGTCCAGAACGCGTGGTCGACGTAGTGACGCAGGCTGACGAGCGACCCAAGCGCCCCCGGCGTGACGAGCGCCAGCGCAAGCCACGCGATGCGCCGCCGCTGGGGCGACGCACTCGCGAGCAATGCGACGCCGCCGACGCCCGCGAGCGCGTAGATCGACCACGCGCCATAGTCGACGAGGAAGTGGCGCGTCGCATAGCCGAACTGCTCCGCAGTCACGCGCTGCGATTCGGCTCCCTTCGACAAGTCGGACAACGCAGCCAAGAACTCGAGCGGCCCGCCGAACAAGAACGAGTAGTGCAGCGCGACGAGCCACATCGACACCAGCGACACGCAGAACAGCGCTGCAATGCCGACGAGCGCCTGCTTTCGATGCGCGGAAGCGAGCGCTAGCAAGAACATCGACACGCCCCACAAGTGCCCGAGGAAGTCGAACTGCGTCGCCACGAAGAACAGCGCGGCGCAGATCGCAAGATGTCGCGGCCTTGGCTCCTCTGCAAAGCGCCAGAACGCGGTGCACGCCAGCAGGCCGAACGTCATCGTCGCGCCGTCGTGCACCACCATCGGCAGGAAGTAGCCGATCATCGCGTTGCATGCGAACAGCAGCACGGCCCACGCCGCGAACACAGGCGACACCGCGCGCGACAACAACCGATGCAGCGCGAACAGCGCAGGCAACACGAGCAGCAGCGTGACGAGGCGGAGCGTCAATGGCTGCTGCCCGAAGATCCACGCGAAGAGCGACAGCGTCAGCGGATACAGCGCAGGGTGATGCCAGTGCCATTGGCACACGGGACCTTGGTCCGTGACCATCACCCAACCGGGCGCGAAGTGCGAAACGGACGACGGCCAATCGAGGATGGTCCGCACGAAGCACTCTTCGTAGACCGCCGCATTCACGCCGCGCAGCCCGTCCTCCCAAGGCGCTGCGATGTCGCGCAGCGCGCCGATCAGGAAGATCGCGAACGCGATCCCGAGCAACGCGCGCGGCGACTCGAGCAGACGTGCTGCTGGAGTTACTTCTCCGCCTGCGCTCTCGAGGTTCCTGTCCACGGGTGGAGAAGCAGACTTCGCCCCTCGGGATATGCCAAGGGGCAACCACAGGTCGCCGCTTCGCTCAGCGCGCCGCTTGATGGCCGAGTCGCGAGGGCAACTCGTCCCAAGTTGCGATGCCAAGGGCGTCCAGCGCAAACGCCAACGCCGCATCGCGGCCCGATCCGTCGCACGCGGCAAACACGTCGCGCATTCGCGTGGCGCGATCGGGATCGCAAATCGATGCGGCGCGGCGCGTCCACAGCCCCAGCTGCAGGCCGCCCTCGTGCGCGTGATCGACGTGGCGGTGCAGCACGAATGCGTCAATGGACGGCTCGCGCAGCACGGCCATCCAAGCCGCGGCAAACGCAGCCGCTTGATCGCGCTCGCCATCGGCTCCGTCGCGTCGATGGAATCCCTGCTCGCTCAGGATCACGCGCCGCGTGGCGCCGCGATGCAGCATCTCTGGCTGCGCCAAGAAGCGGGCAAGCACCGGCAGGTTGCGAAACGTCACGCGCTGCGCGTCGTCGCGGTCTGGCGCAGTGCGGTCGTTCCAGAATCGGCACTCGAAGAGATCCTCGGGGTACGGATGGAACGCCACGTGCCACGCGAAGTCGCCGCGATCCCGCGCGCGAGTGGCGAAGCGCATGAGGAAGTCGCGCGCAGGAAACGCCTGCATCTCGTCGCCCGCCTCGTAACGCACGTTCCAGTGGTGCTCCAGCGACACGAACACGCGCGCTTCTGGCTGCACTGCCGCAACTTGCTCGTGCACGAGGCGCACGAACTGCTCGTAGGAATCGACAACTTCGTCAATGCCCGCACGACCCATGTGGAACCACCACCAATGCGAGTTGACCTCGTTGCCGATGATCCAGTTCCACGCCGCGCCATGCGACGTCGGGCTGCCAGGGTCGTAGCGCTGTGCGAGCATCGCGATCGCGGCGGCATGGCGCGCGCGTCCATCCTCATCGATCAGGTTGGGCGCACAGATCCCGTTGGGCGGAGTCGCCGTTCTCTTGGGATGCAACATCGCGCGATCGCGAGCTTCATCGCCACTTCGAATGTCGAGCAGGATCAGCGACACGACGATGCCGCGGTCGGAGAGCGGCTTGACCTGCGAATCGAGATACGCGAGTCGAGCACCATCGAACCAGAAGGACCTGCCGCCGTGCGCGAACTCGACCGAGTTGG
>JBEELK010000022.1:0-2724 GCA_041168165.1 Planctomycetota bacterium
ATGCGCAGTTGCTGCTCGCGATGCAGGACCGCGACGTGCTCGTCGCAGCAGGCGGCGCAATGCTGCACCCTGCGATCCTCGACCAGATCACGCAGACCAAGCTGCTGATCTGCGCGGACGATCCCGAGAACTCCGACAATCTCTCGCGCCCCATCGCGGCGCACTTCGACCACTGCTTCGTCGTCAACGCCGCGCATGTCGCGGACTACGCGACTTGGGGCAGCAAGAGCGCATCGTGGCTGCCGCCGGTGTTGCGTCCCGAGCGCGTGGATCCGCACCAGACCGAACGCCGCGTGCTCTACGGCCATCGCGACCTCGACCTCGTGTTGTGCTGCGATCGCTCGTTTGGCATCGGCGACCGAGCGCAGCGCGCAGAGCGCCTGCTTGCGGCGTTTCCTGATGCGCACGTTCGCGGCCGCGGTTGGCCGCTCGGCGCCGCTCCGCAGAACGAAGTCGTCGAGCTCTACACCCGCAGCAAGATCGGCTGGAACCTCCACCACTCGACGGGGCCGTGCAACACGCGCTTGTTGGAGTTGCCCGCCAACGGCGTGCTGCAGATCTGCGACAACCAGCGCTTCCTCGGTCCGATCTTCGAACTCGACCGCGAGATCGTCGGCTTCGACACGATCGAAGAGTGCATCGACAAGACGCGCTACTACCTCGCGCACGACGACGAACGTCGCCGCATCGCAGCGGCTGGCCGCGCGCGCACGATGCGCGACTACACCGAAGATCGGATGTGGGATCGCGTCGACGCGAAGGCCCGCGAGATCGCTGCTTCGCGCGCAACCAACGCCAACGCAACTGCGATGCAGTATGTGCAACGCGCCGCCGCGAGCCGCCCCAAGGTGTGGCTCCTCGCCGACAAGCGCGGCTGGGCCTACGACCGCGAAGCGCAAGCGATGGCGCGCCATCTCGCGCCGCTGTTCGAGTGCCGCATCGCCTACGTGCAGGAGCAGCCAGACCTGTCCGCGTGGGACTTCGATCTCGTCTGGGTGTTCTTCTGGGGCGAGACGTGGCACCAGAAGTTCGTCACGGACAACCGCCGCGTCATCAAGATGATCGGCAGCCACCGCTGGCAGAACGAGCGCGCGTATGGGCCGCTCGATCCGCACGCGTTTGCAGAGCAGCACCTGAGTGACGCCGCGCACTGCGCCGCGATCTCCGAACGGTTGCGCACGCTGGTGCAGACCGTGCGCCCATGCGATCTCGCACCACAAGGCATCGACGCGACCGTCTTCACGCCGAGTGCCAGTGAGCCTGTTGGCGCGCTCCGCGTCGGTTGGGCCGGCAATCGCAACGACGCCTGCAAGGGCCTCGACGACGTGCTCGTTCCTGCATGCGCGGGCCGCTTCGATCTTCGCATCGCAGGCGGTGATCTCGATCCATCCGCGATGGCATCGTTCTATCGCGAACTCGACGTGCTCTGCGTGGCGTCGTCAGCGGAAGGCGGGCCGCTGCCGCTGCTCGAAGCGATGGCCTGCGGCGCGTTCATCATCACGACCGACGTCGGCATCGCGCGCGAAGTCGTGCGCCATGGCGACAACGGCCTCGTCGTTGCGCGCGACCCCGCGGCGTTCCGCGCTGCGTTGCACTGGTGTGAGCACAACCTCGCGTTCGTGCGTTCGCGCCGCATCCAGCGCGCGCGCGGCATCGCAGCGGTGCGCGACTGGGAGCACGCATGCGCGGTGCGCGCCGAGACGCTGCGCGCAGCGATGGAGCAACTCGCTCCATCGACGCAGATGAGCATGACGACGGCGAACGACACATCGTCGCTCCTCGAGAAGCTGCACTCGTCCTACCACGACCACCTCGGGTCCGTGACGAGCGCAGACGAAGACACCTACCGCGCAGCGAGCGCCTACTACCGTGCCGAGCTCGCGCAGGTTCTGCCTGCGTCGCGGTCCGCGCGCATCGCGGAAGTCGGCTGCGGCTTCGGCCACCTGCTGCGATTCCTCGCAGAGCGCGGCTACTCCGATCTCTCCGCGTGCGACCTCGACCCACGGCTTGCGGAAGCGACGGGCCGCCGCATGCGCGGCCGCGCCAACGTGGCGCACCGCGAAGCGCGTGCGTACTTGCTCGACCATCCGGGCGCGTTCGATCTCATCCTCGCGTTCGATCTCGTGGAGCACTTCGACCTCGAAGGCGCGCACGCATTCGCCGAGGCGGCGCGCAACGCGCTGCGCCCAGGCGGCGTCGCGGTGTTCCGCACGCCCAACATGGCCAACGTGCTCGGCGGCTATTCGCGCTTCATGGACCTGACGCATCGCATCGGATTCACCGAGCAGAGCGCCGCGCAGTTGCTGCGCGCCGCTGGCTTCGCCGAGATCACGACGCTGCACGCGCAGCACGAGCCTGGACCGTTGCGCGACGCGCAGATCCAGAACCAGAAGTTGCACGAGCAGTTGTTCGCGCAGCAAGACCGTTCACGGCCGACGTGCTTCGACAAGAATCTCGTGATCGCAGCGCGCTCCGGCGTCGCAGCGCCGCGAGTGGACACGAGGGTCCACGTCGCAGGAGCCGCGCGATGAGCCGCCGCACGCGCTTCTGCGTCACGCTCGACGTCGAACGCGACTACCAGCAGAGCTGGTCGACGCCGACGTCGCTGACCTTCCGCAGCGTGACCGCGGCACTGCCGCAGCGCTTTGCGCCGCTGTGCAGCGCGCACGGCGTGCGCCCCACGTATCTCGTCAGCGCCGAAGCCATGCTCGACCGCGACGCGGC
>JBEELK010000023.1:0-23476 GCA_041168165.1 Planctomycetota bacterium
CCTGCCCCTGACCCCCTCCGCCCGCTACCCTCTTCGCCCCCTGGGTGCTGGCATCCCCCGCCTTGCCTCCAGACACTGCCCGCCTCCCGAACCGCCCGACCGCATCCGCACCCACCCGTGACCGACACCAGCCTGATCCGCAACTTCAGCATCATCGCCCACGTGGACCACGGGAAGTCCACGCTCGCCGACCGCCTGGTCGAACTGACCGGCACCGTCGAGAAGCGGCAGATGAAGGCGCAGCTCCTCGATGACATGGAGTTGGAGCGCGAGCGCGGCATCACGATCAAGGCGCGCGCCGTGGCCATGAACTACAAGGCCAACGACGGCAAGACCTACCAGCTCAACCTGATCGACACGCCCGGGCACGTCGACTTCAACTACGAGGTGCTCAAGTCGCTGCAGGCGTGCGAAGGCGCGCTGCTGCTGGTCGACGCGTCGCAAGGCGTCGAGGCGCAGACGGTCGTGAACGCGCACCTCGCGGAGCAGGCCAAGCTCACGGTGCTCCCGGTCCTCAACAAGATGGACCTGCCGCACGCGCGACCCGAGCAGGTCGCGACCGAGATCGAGGACGCAATCTGCATCCCCGCCGAGGACGCGATCCCGGTCTCGGCCAAGACCGGCCAGAACGTCGAGAAGGTGCTCGAAGCGATCGTGGCCAAGATCCCGGCGCCGACCGGCGATCCGAAGGGGCACCTGCAAGCGCTGATCTTCGACGCGGTCTACAACGACTACCGCGGCGTCGTGATCTACGTGCGCGTGTTCCACGGCACGGTCAAGAAGGCCGAGATGATCCGCATGTGCGGCACGATGACCCACTACGAGGTCATGGAAGTCGGCAAGCTCAAGCCCGACATGCAGGCCGTGGAAGAGCTGCACGCTGGCGAGGTGGGCTACATCGTCGCCAACATCAAGAAGCTGCAAGACGTCGTCATCGGCGACACGGTGACGCACGAGGACGAGCGGCTGCGCAACCATGCGTTGCCCGGCTTCCGCCAGCCGAAGCCGATGGTGTTCTGCGGCTTCTATCCCACGGTTCCGAGCGAGTTCGAGAACCTGCGCAAGGCGCTGGAGAAGCTGCGGCTCAACGACAGCTCGTTCACGTTTGAGCCCGAGACGAGCGATGCGCTGGGCTTCGGCTTCCGCTGCGGCTTCCTCGGCCTCTTGCACATGGAAGTGATCCAGCAGCGCCTCGAACGTGAAGAGGACATCGACCTCGTGCAGACGGCGCCGACAGTGCGCTACCGCATCAAATTCACGAACGGCGAAGAGAAGGAGATTCGGTCGCCGAGCGAACTGCCGGACGGATCGCAGATCGCCGAGTACCTCGAGCCGATCACGCGCGTCAATGTCGTCGTGCCCGCCGAGTTCATCGGCGCAGTGATGAAGATCTGCACCGACCGCCGCGGCCAATACGTGCGCACGGACTACTACGGCCGCGAGCGCGTGATGATCGGCTTCCGCATTCCGTTCGCGGAGATCATCTTCGACTTCCACGACCACCTGAAGTCGGCGACGCGCGGCTACGGCACGATGGACTACGAAGTCGAAGGCTTCGAGCCGAGCGAACTCGTCAAGGTGCGCATCCTCGTCGCCGGCGACGAAGTCGACGCGCTGTCATTCCTTTGCCACAAGGACCAGTCCGAGAACCGCGGCCGCAAGATCCTGAAGCAACTGCGCAAGGAGATCCCGCGGCACCAGTTCGAAGTCGCGCTGCAAGCGGCGATCGGCGGCAAGTTCATCGCGCGCGAGAACATCGCAGCAATGCGCAAGGACGTGACGGCCAAGTGCTATGGCGGCGACATCAGCCGCAAGCGCAAGCTGCTGGAGAAGCAGAAGGAAGGCAAGAAGCGCATGCGCATGGTTGGCAGCGTCGAGATCCCGCAGGAGGCATTCCTGTCGGTGCTGCGCAGCGGCGAAGACGACTGACCTCAGCACCAAACGCCGAGAGCCACACGATGACGGATCCGATCCTTGCAGCGCGCACCGCGGTCGAACATGCCGCGATCCAAGCCGCGAAGTCGGCCTCGCAGCCGAAGACCAAGCTGAAGCCCCGCATCGGGCCGATTCGCTACAACCTCGAAGCGTTCGGCGTCGCGATCCTGGGCGCTGTGCTGCTGAAGTGGTTCTGCCTCGAAGCGTTCCAGATCCCGACATCGTCGATGCAGCCGACGTTGATGGGCAGCAGCGAAGCTGGCGTCTATGACCGGCTTCTCGTCGACAAGCTGACGCCGGCGATTCGCGAGCCGCAGCGTTGGGACGTCACGGTGTTTGGCTACCCGCTGCAGCAGAACCAGAACTACGTGAAGCGCCTCGTCGGCCTGCCCGGCGAAACGCTGTTCATCGGCGGCGGCAACCTCTACCGCGTGACGCAAGACGGCACGAAGCGGACCTACGAGCCCCTGCGTAAACCGGATCGCATCCAGCAGGGTCTTTGGAAGGAGATCTACCCCGCGCGCCAACTGCTGCACGAAGGCCAGAAGGGACTCGGCGGCATGCTCTACGGCACGCCGACGCAGGCGTGGAGCGAAGGCGCGGAGCTGGGCGCGTTCACGGTTGCGCTCGAGCCCGTCGCGGGCCGCGTCTACAAGCTGCAGTTCAAGGACAACGTCGACGGCGGCTTCGTCGATCGCGTGTGGGACGGCTACCCGACGAGCACGGCGCAGGCGATCCGCGAGAAGGCGGGCATGCGCGAATGCGAGATCGTCCCCGACGCGCGCATCACGGCGACCGTGCGGCCCGAACAGACGCTCGATGAGCTTGCGCTCGAAGTCGAAGTGCGCCGTCCGGGCCTACCGATGACGACGTTCTCGCTGCTCGTGCAAGGCGGCAAGGCGAAGCTGATGGCGCAGCGCGGCAACGAACCGGCGATCGAGTCGCCGAGCTTCGTGTTCGAGTTGCCGCCCGGCGTCGCGACCGAAGTCGGCTTCGCACATCTCGACGACGAGTTGATCGCATGGCGCGATGGCGACGTTGCGCAGCGCTTCGACGTGTCGAGCCACGACTGCCGCGATGGTTGCGAGATCACGGGCGGAACGAGCGCCACGGGCGATCACGCGAGCGCGCCGCAGTTGCGACTGAAGGGCGCGGGCAAAGTGCACATCGAAGGCCTGACCATCGATCGCGACCTGCACTACACGAAGCGCGGCTTCTCCTACGCGCAGGACCTGATCCCGATCCCGGACGGCAAGTACTTCATGATGGGCGACAACACGCTGCAGTCGATCGACTCGCGCGGTTGGACGTCGATCGACATCGGCCGCCTCGCGGACGGCACTGCGGTGACGCCCGACGAAGCGCGCGCTCGCGCAGCAGAAGGCGCGCGCGTGTTGCGCGGCAACAAGCGCCCGATGCCTGCGTCGATGCAGAAGGATCGCGACGAGACGCCGATCGTCATCCGCAGCAAGGACGCGCTTGCGATGATCGACGAGTTCGGCGAGATCCACGCGCTGAAGGGCCGCGGCCTCGTCGACGAGCAGACGGGCAAGTTCACGATCGAGCCACCGACGACCGGCGAGGGCCAGAAGGCTTGGGAGCCCCCCGAGGACTGGCACGGCTTCGTCAAGCGCGAACACATCCGCGGCCGCGCGCTGCTCATCTTCTGGCGCTGGCCGTTCCCGCGCATGTCCCCCATTCGCTGATCTGACTGTGACTTCGCCGATCCTGCAGACCGAAGGACTGGTCAAGGCCTATCGCGGCCGCCGCGTCGTCGACAAGGTGTCGATCCGCGTCGATGAAGGCGAGATCGTCGGACTGCTGGGCCCCAACGGCGCCGGCAAGACGACGAGCTTCCGCATGGTCGTCGGCATGGTGCATCCCGACGCCGGCAAAGTGATGTTCCTCGGCAAGGACATCACGCGCCTGCCGATGTATCGCCGTGCGCGCCTCGGCCTTGGCTACCTGAGCCAGGAAGCGTCGGTGTTCCGGCGCATGACCGTGCTCGACAACGTCGCGTGCGTGCTCGAAGCGCGCGGCATGAAGCGGGCTCCGCGCGAGCAGCGCGCGCAAGAACTGATCGAGGACCTGCAACTCGGCCATCTCGTCGATTCGCTTGGCGAGCAATTGTCCGGCGGCGAACGACGTCGTTTGGAGATCGCGCGCGCGCTCGCGACCGAGCCTCGCTTGTTGCTGCTCGACGAACCGTTTGCGGGCGTCGATCCGATCACGGTCGAAGAGATCCAACGCATCCTCGCGGCGCTTGCCGAGCGCGGCATCGCGATCTTGATCACGGACCACAGCGTCATCGAAACGCTGCGCATCACCGACCGCGCCTACATCATCGCGAAGGGCAAGGTGTTCGCCGAAGGCGAGCCGCACACGATCGTCGCAGACGAGCAAGTGCGCAGGATCTACCTCGGCTCCAACTTCGGCGAAGGCATCAGCGAAGAGGAAGAGCGCGGGCTCGACCTCGACGAAGACGGCGCCGGGGCCTGAGCGCCGGCGCGACGTCCAATCAGCGACCGGGCACGCCAGCGCCAGCAGTCGCGCGCGCGAGCACCTGATCGCGCTGCACCGCGTGCTGCATCGCTTCTTCGGGCGTGATGAGGTGACGCGCGAGCAAGCCGCGCAGCGCCGAATCGACGGTCTGCATGCCGAGGCCGCGGCAGCGATGCATGATCGCGGGCAATTCATCGACGCGACCCTCGCGAATCGCCGTTTGCGCCGCGGAGTTGTCGGTGAGCACTTCGACCATCGGCACGCGGCCCTGCTGGTGCGCGCACGGCAGCAGCGTCTGCGCGGTGACTGCGCGCATCGACGCAGAGAATCGCGCGCGCACGCGTTCGCGTTGGTCTTGCGACGCGAGCTTCTCGATGCCAGCGCATGCGCTGACCACCGAGCTGGCGTCGAAACCTGCGAACACGAGGCAACCCGCCTCGGCCGCGTCGAGCGCAGCATCGAGCACAGCCGCGTCTTGGATCTCGCTCACGAACAAGACTTCGGCGCCAAGGCGCATCGCTTGCCGCACGCCAGCAGCGGCGTCGCGGACGTGCGCGCCGACTTCGCGTTGATGCAACAACGCGCGGCCCTGCGGATGGAGGAACTCGATCGGATCCTCGATGGTCACGATGTGGCGCGACGTCGTGCGATTGAGCGCGTCGGCGAGCGCGGCGAGCGTTGCGCTCTTGCCCGAGCCAAACGAGCCGGCGATGACGACGAGGCCGCTTTGCAGTTCGACGAGCGAAGCGACTTGTTGCGGCAGCTGCAGGTCCTGCAACTGCGGCGGCGCTTCGGGAATCGGCCGCATCAACATCGCGAGCCCATTCTCCTGACGCAGCACCGTCGTGCGGAAGCGCTGGCCGGTGCGCGCGACGTAGAGAACGTCGACTTGCCCGCATTCTGCGAGCCGCTGCCGATGGTCATCGAACAGCAAGTCCGCGAGCAACGCTTCGACCTCCGCGGGCTCGACCACGGCGTGCTCCGACTTCACGAAGCGTCGCTGCACGCGAACGCACGGCGGGTGGCCGGACAAAATGTGCAGCGAAGATGCGCCGGCGCGCGTCATCGACGCGAGCATGCGCTCAAGTTCCTTGCTGTCCATCACAGCGTCACCCCCTGGTTCGATCCGGCGCCTAGTCGATCGAGCAACCACGCCTTGTCCTCCGCGCGCGCATAGGCGTCCTCGACGCGGATCTGCGAGTCCTTCGCAAGCACGCACAGTCGCTGGTCGAGCGACGAGCCGTTGTCGTTGCCTTCCACGCGCATCAGCATCGTGAGGCTGTCGAGTTCTCCATGGCGCAGCACGTCGCGCGCGGCGTCGCCTACGGACATCCACTCTGTGACGGGCACCATGCTGTCGCCCGCCTTGCTTACGACGAGATGCCGCACGCAGACTGCGCGCAATGCGTTGGCGAGACTCTGACGCACGCGCGGTTGATCAACCGCGGGGTAGAAGCACAGCCCGCGTCGCAGGCATGCCACGACCGACTTCGCGCTCATCCAACCGACGACTAGACGGCCGCCTTCCGCCGCGCGGAGCGCGAGATCGAACGTGTCCGCGTCGTCCACCGAGCCGAGCAGGATCGCATCCGGGTCCTCGCGCAGCGTGGTGCGCAGGCCCGATGCATAGTCCGTCGCGTGTTCGCCGATGCGACGTCGCGTCACGAGCGCTCCACCCTGCGGCAGGGGAGCATCGAGCGTGTCGTCGAGCGACACCACGTAGCGGCCTTGCTCCTTGGCCATCTCCGCGAGCACGCTCGCGAGCAGTTCGCTGCGGCCTTCGCCGCGCTCGCCGACGAATAGCACGAGGCCTCGAGCATTGGTGAGCAACGACGACACCGCGTCGGGCACGCCGAGTTCGGTCATCGTCGCGACGGCCTCAGGCCGCAATTCAGCCATCACGGCGACGCCGTCGGTGTGGCGCATCGCGGTGATGCGGCCGCGGCACACGCCCGGACGCTTCAGGTCGCGGACGACGAACTGACGGTCCGCCAACTCTTCGAGCACCGAAGAACCCATCTCGCGACGAACGAAGTCCCAGACCTCGGGGCTCCGCACGGGCTCACTCGTGAGCGGCCGCCAATTCGCAGCCTGGCGGACCATCACCGGCCGGCCCTCGCTGATCACGAGTTCGCGCGCGCCGCCGCGGACCGCGGACTCCAGCAGGCTCTCGCTCATCAGCTCGGCAGCATCGGGCGGCGCGATGTCGCGAACGGCGCAGCGCGCTTCCTGCAGCTGCACGAGCCGGTCGAGCGTGGCGCGGTCGATGCGGCCCTGCTCCAGCAGGATCTGTCCCACCGTGCGGGTGTTGCCGGTGAGAGCCTGGACCTCGAGACACTTCTCGAGGTCGGCTTCCCGGATGATCTTGCTCTCGAGCAGAAGCGAGCCGAGCCGTATGTCGTCCATTCCCCTAGGCCTGATGATTGACGGGGTTGGATCGGCGGACTGAAGTCGCGTTCTTGAGGGGGGAAAGGCCGCAGTGGAGCGACTCGGGCCCTCCGCCTAAGCCATCCGGCCATGCCTGGGGGCCTTCCCGCCATGGCAACGCTCGCTAGAATGCCCGCTCGAATCTCCACGGAGGGGGTTCAGACCAACCGACTGCGGTCCTCGACAGACGGGACGCAAGGACCGATGGCGGCGCAAAAGCGGCCATCATCTGACGTAACTCACTGCCGTAGAACCACCTAGGACTGCCGAACGAATATGCCCACCAAGACCCCCAGCAAGTCCTCGCAGAAGCCCAAGGCCAAGAAGCCTGCCAAGACGGAGACCGCCCGCACCAAGCCAGCGGCACCCAAGAAGGAGGAGAAGGCGACGCCAAGGAAGCCCGAGGCCGGCAAAACCACTGCAAAGGCCCAGCCTATCGCGCAGCGCGGCACCACCAAGTCGCCATCCCGCCCGGCGCGCCCACAACCGCCTGCCTACATCCCGCGCGGCTTCCAACCGATGGACGATGAGGATGACGTCCTCGGCGTGCACGGCGCCGGCCACGGCTTTGGCTACGGTCGCTGCGGCGGCCGCATGCTGGGGAGCTCGCTGGAGCAGAACGTCTGCGATCGCCTCGGCCACGCGGGTGTCGCGCACAGCCACACGCCGCGGCACTTCGAAGTGTCGGTGCTGGAGAAGCAGGTCGCGGCCTACGCGCCGATGATCGTGCTCCGCGGCCGCGGCCGCGAAGGCAAGAGCGTCGTGATCGAGACCGTCGAGGATCTCAAAAACCCGATCCTGCCGAAGATCGTCGCGTTCCGCCGCCATTACGGACAGGAGTACTACGTCATCCTGATCGCGCCGGACGAAGTGCTCGACCAAGTCGAACTCGCGACCTACGACGAAGCGTGCGCGACGACGGACATCAGCACGCTGATCGCCCGCCTCGCGGAGTGATCGCTCGATTGCGGCAGCGATCCGGCGCGTAGCCAGATCGCTGCTGCGCCTAGAACGGCGACGCGCACCGCGCGTGGGACTAAGGAGATAGGGAGAGAAAGGACAGAACCCACGCGACCTTCCGCGTGCGCAGGCTTTCGTGGCGTCGAGGTCGTCGCTACATTCCTCCGCCCTTCTGCCGCTCAACCGCCTTCTGGATGGTCTGACTTTGACGACCGACCTCGTCCACCTCGCACGTTCCCTCCAGCTCGATTCGCTCGAAACCGCCTGGGAGCAGGCGGTCAAGACGCCCAAACCCGACGCGATCCAGCAGTATCTGGGCGTTGTCGACTGCCTCTGCGACCAAGCCCAGTCCGGGCGCGCGTTCGCGCTGGCCAACATGATGGTCGAGGCACTTGCCTCGGCCTCGACGTTGGTGCCAGCGATCGATCTCGCGACGCGCGTGGTCAAGCGCGGAGCGCACAACGAAGCGCTCGCCAAGCGCCTGCTCGCACTGCTGGAGCAGCAGTTCTCGGAAGAGAACTGGTGGGACGCGATGCGCCAGCGCGCCGGCATCGACGGTTCGTCCGTCAATGCTCAAGCGCTGCTCGAGTTCGACCGCCTGCGCCGCTTCACCAAGGGCCACGTGGTCTACCACGCGGCAGGTTGGGGCGAGGGCGTTGTGCTCGAGTTCCAGGCTGAGCAAGGCGAGCTCTCCGTTCAGTTCGCATCGGGCCGCAAGGAGTCGTTCCCTATCGACACGGTGATCGACCGCTTCAAGCCGCTCGATCCCGAAGACCTGCGCGCGATGAAGTTGCTGCGCATGGCGGACCTCAAGACCTACGCCGAGAAGGATCCGTCGCGACTGATCCGCATCGTCGCGAAGCTCTATCGCGGCACGGTCTCGAGTCAGCAACTCAAGAACGAGTTGATCCCCTCGGTGATCGAAGAGAAGGCATGGGCCGGCTATTGGAAGCGCGCGAAGCTCGCCGCGACCAAGGACCCGTGGCTCAAGGCAGAAGGCACCGCGACGCGCCCCACCTTCGTGTTGCGCGACCGGCCAGTGGGCCTCGCAGAAGAAGCGGCGGCGGCACTCAAGCACGAGAACAGCCTCGGCGACCGCATTGCCGTGCTGCGTGACTACCTCGCGCGCGGCCAGGATGATGAAGTCCGCGCTCAGATCCTCGACGTCGCTCAAAAGACGGTCGACGAGAGCCTGGGCCACAAGAAGGACAACCACGCGCACATCCTCGACGGCATCCTGTTCCTCGAGGAGCACGGCCGGAAGTGCAGCACGTCGGCGGCAGTCGAACTCCGCGCGCTGCTGGTCGGCCCGGATGGCGCGCTGCATGCAGCGGCACTGGATCGCCTCGCCACGCAACTGTCGCGCGAGCACGCAGTGAAGCTGCTGCCCGAAGCGATCGGCGAGCACTGGATCGACCGCACGCTGTCCGTGCTGCCCGATGTGCCGAACTCGGTGGTCGAGAACGTCGTGCAGTCGATCGTCGACGCCAAGTGTGGCGAACGACTGATGGACGTCTGGGACCGCGTGGCGCCATATCCACGCCGCTTCCCGTTGCTGACCTATTTGCTCGGCCGCGCGTTCTCGGACGGCACGTTCGATAAGCGCGACGACAAGCCGGAGGACGTCACCGTGGGCCGCGTGCTGATGCACCTCGCGCGCGTGCTCTCCGCAGAGCGCAAGGGCAACGTGTTCCAGGGCCGACTGCTGTCGCGCCTGACGAGCCTGCTCACCGGCAAGCGTGGCTTCCTGCACCGCTCGCTGGCGACGATCAGCAAGGACGACCTTAGCAACTACCTCGGCATCAGCGAGCGCGGCGGCGAGGACTTCCCGTCAGAGATCAGCAACCTGATCCTCCGCGTGGTCGCCGACAAGTATCCGGAGCTCGCCGCGAAGAACGAGAAGCCGTTCTGGGAGCGCGAGGACGCGGTCTTCACGACGATCGCCGGACTCAAGCGCATCAAGGATGACTACCGCGTCCTCGTCGAAGAGAAGATCCCAGCGAACAGCACGGCGATCGGCGCCGCGGCATCGCTCGGCGATCTCAGCGAGAACAGCGAGTGGGAGTCCGCCATGGAGGAGCAGCGCAATCTGACGACGCGCGCCACCGACATGGATCAGCAGATCCGCATGGCGAAGCTGATCGAGGACCAGACCGTCACTGGCGATGTGGTCGCGCCCGGCACGCGCGTGACCTACACCGAGGAAGCGTCCGGCAAGCAGCGCACCTACGCGGTGCTCGGTCCGTGGGACGTCATCGACGACCACACGATCAACTACCGCGCTCCGATCGCGAAGGGCATCCTCGGCCTGTCGGTCGGCGAGTCCGGCGAAGTTCCGTCGCCCGCCGGTCCGGTTAGCGTGCGCATCGACGTGATCGAACGCGTGTGAAGCCTGCGCCGACGACCACCACGGTCCTACAGCCCGCGCCCGGCGAGCGCGTGGTGGTCGAACGGCGCGCAGGGACCTTGCCGGGCTACGTGTTCTTGCACGGGCTCGGCTCCGTTCGCCAAGGGGAGAAGAGCAACGCTCTGCTTGCGCACGCGCAGCGACAAGGCCGCGCGTTCACGCGGTTTGACTTCCGCGGCCACGGCGAATCGACGGGCACGATCGGCGTCGTGACGATGTCCGAACTGCTCGTCGATGCGGGCCTCGTGCTCGACCTCGCCGGGCCCTCGATCCTCGTCGGATCGAGCCTCGGCGCGCTCGTCGCCGCGCACCTCGCGGCGTCGCGACCCAACGACGTGGTTGCACTCGTGTTGCTCGCGCCCGCGTTCGGATTCTTGCCACGCATGCGCCAACGGCTCGATGCTCAAGGTCGCATGCAGACGAGCGAGGGCAAACAGTTCTTCGTGCACGAACGCGCGCTGCTGGATGCGGCAACGCACGACGAGGATTCGCTGCCCCACAAGCTGCCCATGCCGGTGTTTGTCGCGCACGGCACGCACGACGAACTGGTGCCGACGCGCCTCAGCGAGTCGTTCTTCGCAGCACTGCCTTTTGGACACAAGGAGCTGTGGGTTGTGCCGAACGGCAACCACCGCCTCAACCAAGAGATCGGCGACATCCTCGCGCGCATGGAAGCGTTCCTGCAGCGCACAGGCGCGATCTGAGACCATCCCCATGCGCATCGAAGACCTCCAAACGCCAACCCTGCTCATCGACCTCGACGCAGTGCGGCACAACCTTGCCACGATGCGGCACTACCTCGACGGCGCGATGCATCGCTGGCGACCGCACGTGAAGACGTGCAAGTCGACCGAGGTGTTCGAGTTGCTGCTCGAAGCGGGCGTGCGCAAGTTCAAGGCGTCGACCACGCGCGAATGCGCGCTGCTGCTCGAGCAAGCCGGCGACCGCGTGATCGACGTGCTGTTCGCGATGTCGCAGCACGGAGCCAACCTCGCGCGCGCGGCAGCGCTGCAGCGCGCTCATCCGAAGCACCGCGTATCGCTCCTCAGCGAAGATCCAACGCACGCGAAACTCGTGCGCGAATCCGGCCTCGGCGTGTTCGTCGATCTCGACCCTGGCTACATGCGATCTGGCGTTCCTCTGCGCGAACGCGAGCGCGCGCTCGCCGTCGTCGAAGCCGCGGCGAATTCGTTCTGCGGGCTGCACTGCTACGAAGGCCATCTGCACAGCGGATCGCTGCAAGAGCGCGCGGCTGCGGCTCGCGCGATCTATGCGGAGTTGGTGGCACTCGCTCGCACGCTGCAAAACCCTGGTGAGCTCGTCACGAGCGGCACTCCGACGTTTCCGATCGCGCTCGCATACGAGCCATTCTCCGCGTTCCACCACGCCGTGAGCCCTGGCACCGTCGTCTACTGGGACACGCGCAGCAGCGAACTCGGCATCGATGGCTTTGCGTGCGCAGTGCAGGTGCAAGCGCGCGTGGTGTCCGCGCCGACGAAGGATCGCATCACCGTCGACGCCGGCAGCAAGGCGCTCGACGCCGCCGCCGGCGATCCGTGCGCGCGCGCCATGGGCCCGTATGTACTGCGCGCCCTGAAGCCGAGCGAAGAGCACTTGCCCATGGTCGTAGAACGAGGAGCCGCACCGCCGATCGGCACGCTCTTGCGCTTGGTTCCACGGCACGTGTGTCCGACCGTCAACCTCGCGGACGACGCGGCGCTGATCGAGAACGGCCAGTTGTTGCGCGTGGCTCCGCTGCGCGCACGCGGCCACGAGACCCTCGCGTAGCGGCACGCGCGCCTTGCGCCCGCCTGCGCCTCCTCGCACACTCGAACGGCCGTGGACTCCATTCCGCAGCATCTAGAGCGCCTCGTCGCCGAGATCGACGGCTGGCTCGACTTGCGCTGCCCTGAGCGCGCGCTCGAACGCCTGCAACCGCTGCTCGACGACCCGCAGGCTGCGATCGTCGCCGTCACACTGCGCGTTCGCGCCTACGTGGGGCTGAAGCGGCACAAGGAAGCGCTGATCGACATCGCGATGCTCCGCGAGAAGGAACACGACCTCGAGTGGCTCGACCTGACCGAGGCATGGTGCAGGAAGCGCCTCAAGGATCTGCCCGGAGCGATCCGCTGCATGGAGCAACTGCTCGAACGCGACGCGAAGTCGGCGATCGGCCACTTCAACCTCGGCTGCTACCTCGCCCTTGCCAGCGAACCAGAGCGCGCGCTCGACGAAGTGACGATCGCCTGCGGGATCGACGCGAGCTTCCGCGACATGCTCCATGACGAGCCGGACTTGGACTCGGTGCGCAACGACGAACGGTTTCGCCAACTGATGACGAAGGGCGGCGAGGACCCCGCGGTGGCTGCGGCGGAAGCGGACGCGTTCGAGGACGACCTCGAGCAAGGGTTCGAGGACGACTTGGACCTCGACGAGGAAGACAGCGAAGACGGCGATCTCGACGAGGAAGAGTTCGAGGACGACGACGACCTCGACGACGAAGACGAAGACGAAGACGACGAACAGAGCGACGACGACGACGCAGCGCGCTGAGGCCGCTGGCATCGTCACTTCGCGCACGGGGCTCACGCGCGCATCCCCGCGTGCCGAAACAGGCTGGACCCGGAGGACCACGCCTTGGCACTGAGCACTGCAGCCGTAGCGCCAAAGGCGCTGCGCACGACCCTCGAACGCAATGTCCGCGACATCGTCGCCGTCCCTTCGGACGCGTTCGAAGCGATCCTCTGCGCACTCATTGCGCGAGGCCACGTGCTGCTCGACGGCAAGCCTGGCATCGGCAAGACGCTGCTCGCTCGCACGATCGCCGCGAGCATCGACTGCAGCTTCCGCCGCATTCAGTTCACCAACGACCTGATGCCGAGCGACATCCTCGGCAGCGCAGTGTGGCGCGAGCGCGAGCGCCAGTTCGAGTTCGTCGAAGGGCCGCTGTTCTCCAACCTCGTGCTCGCGGACGAGATCAACCGCACGAGCCCGCGCACGTTGTCGTGCTTGCTCGAAGCGATGGAGTCCGGCTCGGTCTCGCTCGAAGGCAAGACGATGGACCTCGGCGCGCCGTTCCATGTGTTTGCGACGCGCAACCCGATCGAGTTCCACGGCACGTATCCGATGCCGGAAGCGGCGCTCGATCGCTTCCTCGTTCGCATCGAGCTGGGCTATCCAGACAGCGCGCAAGAACTCGCGCTCTACACCGGCCGCGATGCGGAAAGCTCACTGCGTTGCGTGCACCCCGTGATCTCGCGCGACCAACTGCTCGCGGCGCAAGCTGCGGCAGCCGAGGTCGTCGTGCACGAAACGGTGGCCGAGTACGTGCTGCGCATCGTCGCAGCGACGCGCGAGCACACCGAGGTCGCGCTCGGCGCAAGTCCGCGCGCCGCGTTGATGTGGCTGCGCGCAGCGCGCGCGCGCGCATGGCTCGAAGGCCGTGACTACGTGTTGCCGGACGATCTGAAGGCGCTCGCCATGCCCGTGCTCGCGCACCGCATGTTCGTTCGCGGCGGCGGCAGCGCTGCTGCGATGCTGCAGGAAGTGATCGCGAAGACCGCCGTTCCGCTGTGAGCCGATGCGACTCTCGCCGACAGGCCTTGGAGCGAAGGGCGGGTTGTTCTTCGCAGCCGTCGTGTTGCTGTTCTTCGCGACGCCGTACTCCAACCTGTTCTTCCTGCTGACGTCGTTCCTCGCCATCCTCGGCGCGCTCGGCGTCACCGGCTCATGGCGCAACTTGCGCGGCGCGAGCGCGGAACTGCTCGCGATCGAGCCTGCGCCCGCAGGCTCGCCGCATCCGATGCGCGTGCGCATCACGATGCCAACAGGCCGGCGCGCGTTTGGCGTGCTCGTGCACGCGGACGCAGCGGGCAAGTCGATCTGCATAGCCGAACTGCCGGTCGTCTCCGACGGAGAGACTGTGACGGCTGCGCTGAAGGGCATGCCGCGCGGCGCACATGCGATCGAACGACTGCGCATTCGTTCGCGTCATCCGTTCGGTGTTTGCATGGCGGAGCAGGTCGTCACCGTTCGGGGTGAAGCAATCGCGTACCCAACGCCTGCTGTGCCTGAAGACCCCTCGCAACGCGGCCGCGGCGGCGATGGCAATCGCCCGCCTGGCGGCGACGAGGAGTCCCTCGCGGGCCTTCGAGATTGGCGCGACGGCGACAGCCTTCGACAGATCCACTGGAAGGCGACCGCACGCCGCGGCTCGCCGATCGTCAAGGAATACGAGCGCCATGGCGGCGAGGGCGTCGACCTCGTGATCGATCGTCGCTGCGACGCAGCAGCGCTCGAACGCGCACTGTCGATCGCGACGCGGCTTGTCCTCGATGCAGCAAAGACGAAGCAGGCACTGCGACTGCGGAGCCAGGACGCAGACCTCGCGCTCGATGCCGATCGGCCTGAGCCAGCGCCGCTATTGCGTTGGCTCGCGACGGCCTCGACGTTGCCACACGACGCAGTTGCGCCACCCGCCGCATCGCAGCGCGCGCAATTGCTGACCGTTTGCGCAGGAGGAGCCGCCAATGCCTAGTGCATTGCGCTGGCTGTTCTTGGGCATCGTGCTGCTCGACCTCGCGTTCGTGCAGTTGACCGGCACCGTGACTTCGCCGTGGCTGTGGGCTTTGTGGTCTTGCGCTGCAGCGACGCCGCTGTTTGCGCGATTCGCCGAGAGCCCTGTCTATCGAGGCATCTGGAACGCCGCCGTCCTCGCTTCGTTTGCGTTCCTCGTGCACGACGCAGTCACCAGCGGACTGCTGCACATGCTCGAAGACGGCCTGCTGTTGTCCGCACTGTGCCAAGTGCACCTGCTCAACAACCTCGGCCAGAAGCAGCGGCCGGACCTGTTGTTCTTCAACTCGTTCCTCATCGCGTTCGTCACGAGCTTCTTCTGCGGCGACCTCGGCTGGTCGATTGCATTCTTCGCGTATGCAGCGCTGCTCGTGCTCGCGCTGCAGTTGCACGTATGCCTTCCGCGCAGCGGTGAGCAACCGCGCGGCGCAGTGCGCGCACTGATCCAGAACGGGCTCTGGCGCAGCGCCGCTGCGCTGCTCGCGACGGGCTTGGTGTTCGCGCTGTGGCCCCGCGACTTCAAGCGCGAAGGTTGGCTCGGCGACTCGATGCAGTTTGGTGGCGCGCCCGTGGTCGCGTTCGCGGACCAAGTGCGCATCGATCGCTCCACGACGCCGACGCTGAGCGACGCGCCCGTGATGCGCATCGCGAACAAGGGAACTGCGAGCACGCCGACGCATTGGCGCGGCGCCACGTTCGTCAACTTCGACGGCGCGGGATGGCAGCCGTTCCGGATCCGCGAGTTTGGCACGCGCACTGCGACGGACATCCCGTGGAGCGGAGCCTCGGCAACTCGCTGGGTTCGTGCGTTGTCGCGCGACGAAGGTCGCCGTCGCGACGCAGCAGCGGCCAACGACAGCGATGCGGTCGCGGTGACGCTGCTCGACACGAGCGCGCACCGACTGTTCTTGCCGTTGGAAGCTGAGTCGTTCGACCTGCACTTCACCGCCGGTGCGCTCGTCGACCCAAAGGCCGATGGCGTCGTGGCGCTCGTCGAGTTCGGCGAAGGGCCGCGCGAGGTCCGCTTCTCGGTGCGCGCGAGCGAGGTCGCGGCGTTTTCCGATCTGACGCCCGCTGCGCGCGCGATCCTGACGCAAACGCCAGAACGACTGCCGTCGCCTCTGGTGGCTCTCGAAGAAGAGCTTCGCCGCACGCTGCCCAAGGACGCGAGCCCGCAGCGGCGCGCGGAGCACGCGCGCGATTGGCTGTCGGCCGAACGCCGCTACGCGCTCCCGGGAACGCCCGCGGCGGCTCGCAGCCTCGATGACTTCTTGCTCGGTTCAGGCGGCGGCCACTGCGAGTACTTCGCAACCGCGCTATGCCTCGTGCTGCGCATGCAGTCGATCCCGTGCCGCGTGGTCGGCGGCTATCTCGCGCAAGAGCGCGACGCATCGTCGGGTGCCTACGTCGTCCGCCAGCGTCACGCGCACGCGTGGGTCGAGGCGTGGCTGCCCGGGGCCGGCTGGGCCACGCTCGACGCGACGCCCGCGATGGCGGACGAAGGCGGTGCCCACGAGTCGGGCATGCTCGCCGATATGCGCAAGTGGCTCGAAGAAGCGTGGGCCAAAGTGACTGGATTCGGCGAAGCCGAGCGCGCGGCGTTGTTCTCGGCGATCGGCCGCAGCCTCGGCGAGACCCTTGTCGCATTCCTCACGAGCCCGATCGAATGCGCGGCGTTGCTCGCATTGCTTTTGATGCTGTCGTTCTGGCGGCGCCACGTGAAGAACCAGCGCATTCCGCTCACGGTGCGCGCGCTCGACGCTGCGATGCGGCGCGCGCGCGTGCAACTTGCGCACGGTGAGACGCCACGCGAACTGCTGCTGCGCGCGCAGGCCATGCCAATCGCGGCCGACGCGATGCAGAGCCTTGCCGTCGCGATCTCCGCGCACGAACGGGAGCGCTACTCGCGATGAGCGCCGCGCTCGCCGTTTTCTCTGCGCGTTCGCACAGCCGTTGCCTTGACGGTCTAGCGGGACGCCACCATCATCCTTCGCGCCGCGCATCGCGTGGCCCCACCTGCCGGCACAACCGGTCCAGCGCCGAATCCCGATGACCCATTCCGAATCGCCGCAGTCGACCCGCGGCATCTTGCTCGCGGTCGCGCTGATCTCGGCTGCGACGCTCGCAGTGCAAGTCCTGCAGACACGCCTCTTCAGCGTGATGCTGTGGCACCACCTCACCTACATGGTGGTCACCGTCACATTGCTCGGCTTCGGCGCCGGCGGCGGACTGCTCGGCATGTTCCCGAGCATCGGGCGCATGTTCGGCGACTCGCAGAAGGCTGTGTCGTTCTGCTGCAGCATGTTCGGCATCAGCTTGATCGGGGCGTTCATGGTGCTGTGCCACACGCCGCTCGACACGCTCGACATCGAACAAGACCGCAGCAAGTACCTGCTGCTGTTCTTGCGCTACGCGTACCTGATCGTGCCGTTCTTGTTCGCTGGCCTCGCGATCTCGATCGCGCTGCAGCAACACGCGGCGATTGTGCACCGCACCTACTTCTGGAACCTGATCGGCTCCGCGATCGGCAGCTTCTTGTTCGTGTTGCTGGTGCGCCCGCTCGGCGGTCCTGGTTGCCTCTATCTGTTTGCAGCGCTCGGCGGCATCGCAGGCCTCGCATCGACTCTTGGCTCCCGCGGTTCGATGACGACGGTGATGCGCGCGCTTGCGTTGCTGACGATCGCGATCTGGCCGCTGTCGATCGCGTTCCCGGAAGCGACCAACCGCTTGCTCCCGATCGAGCCGGCGAAGAGCAAGATGCTCGGCACCATGGACCTCTTCTACGAGGGCATGACCGACTACCTGCGCAAGACGCAGGATCCGAAGTATCCCGAGTTGGACACGAGCCTGCGCTCGACGGTGTGGAGCCCGACGTGTCGCATCGACACACTGCCGATGAACCCGACGCCCGGCAACGCGGCGAAGGATCGCGAAAACCCCACGAGCGGACCGCGCACCGAAGTGCACGTGTTCCAGGATGGCGATGCGCCAACCAAGATCTGGTCCGGCGGCTACGCGAAGGAACTCGACTACAAGAAGCACTGGTACGGCCTCGGCTACCAGCTCGTGAAGGACCCCAACGCGCTGATCATCGGCCCCGGTGGCGGCAACGACATCGAGACCGGGCTCGCGTGCGGCGCAAAGACGATCACGGCCGTCGACATCAACGGCGACACGATTGACCTCGTGCGCGGCAAGTTCGGCGCCTACACCAACCACATCTACGACCGCCCCGGCGTGACGTGGGTGAAGTCCGAAGGCCGCAGCTATCTGCGCCGCTCGGGCAAGAAGTTCGACTTGCTGCAGATGTCGGGCACCGACACCTACTCAGCTCTGTCGTCGGGCAGCTACATCTTCAGCGAGAGCTACCTCTACACGATCGAAGCGTTCGACGACTTCTTCGCGCACATGGCGGATGACGGCGTGATCACGGTGATCCGCTTCCGATTCGAGCCGCCGCGCGAAGAACTCAAACTCGTCGCGACTGCTGCGCGCGCGCTGCGCAAGCTCGGCATCACGGACCCGCGCAAGCACTTCTTGGTCGTCAACCAAGAAGACGGCCAGATGATGGACTTCGCCAAGGAGCTGAAGGGCGCGCAGGGTCTCGAGCACATCAAGAACTTCACCGAGCTCAAGGAGCGCATGTCGCGCGACTACGAGCACCCGATGCGCTACGCGGCGGTGCTGATGCGCAAGACGCCCTTCACGCAAGAGGACGTCGCGAAGATCGAGGCCTACCTGCCGCCGCTCAACGCGCCGAAGACCAACCACGTCCTCTACTACGCCGCGGGACTCAAGGGCGAGAACAACGAGTACAGCCAACTGCTCGATGCCGCAGCGAAGGGTCCCGAAGCGGAGCAAGCGTTCCACGACGGCTACCAGTACCGCACGCATCCGGCGACGGACGACAAGCCGTTCTTCTTCAACTTCAACTCGTGGAACGACCTCTCGTTCACGTCGAAGGGCAAGGACGGCTACGCAGCGTTGACGGGCAGCGAGCCGATTGGCCTCTACATCCTCGCCGCGTTGTTCGTGCAGACGCTGATCGCAACCGCGCTGCTGATCCTGCTGCCGATGTTCCGTCTCGGCTTCTCGACGAAGGCGGGCTCCGCCAACTCGCGCTTGCGCGTGATCGCGTTCTTCTCCGCGCTCGGCCTCGCCTACTTGCTGGTTGAGATCAGCACGATCCAGCGCTTCGTTCTCTACCTCGGCCACCCGACCTACTCGCTCAGCGTCGGCCTGTGCAGCTTCTTGCTGTTCTCGGGCCTCGGCTCGTCGTGGGCTGGCAAGAAGGGTCTCGGCCAACGCGGCGCGATGCGCGCTGGCTTTGCCGTGGTCGTGTTGCTGTTGCTACAGGCGCTGCTGCTGCCCGTCGTGCTGCAGTCGACGCTCGCGTGGTCGGAGCCGCTGCGCATCGTCGTCACGATGGCGACGATCGCGCCGCTCGCGTTTGCGATGGGCATCCCGTTCCCGACGGGCCTCTCGCTGCTGCGCAACGAGCAGCAGGGCATGATCGGCTGGGCGTTCGGCGTGAACGGCGCCGCCTCGGTGATGGCGTCGATCCTCAGCATCCTGGTGGCGATGGAAGGCGGGTTCTTTGTCGTCACCCTCGTGGCGGCCGGGCTCTATGCCATGGCAGCCCTGACTGCGCCGCGCGCAGCACAGGAAGCGTGACGGTCGCGGCGCGATGCGCCGCACCGATAAAGCGCAGCCGCCGTAGTTGCTACGCCCAGAGCAGCATGCTCCTGCGGCTTGCGGAGGTTCCCACCAGCGCGCGGCGTGCGTAGACTTCGCCGCTCCTTCGCCCGCTTCACCCCCTGGAGCCGGGCCGTCCCTGTGCACCCAAGAACCATCCCCATGCGTTCCATCCTCGCACTGTCCCTCGTTGCCTCCTTGTCGAGCGCGCTCACCGCACAGCTCGCCAACTTCCACAGCTTCAATGGCGGCTTCGATACGTCGTACACCGACCGCGCAACCATCAACGCGCTCGACGTCGACATCCTGCAGATCTTCTCGACGCGCGATTACCGCCACTTCCTGATCAATCCGGCGGATCCGCTCGGCGCGAGCAAGCGCCTCGTCGGCTTCCGCTTCAACGTTCAGGACCAGATCGGCAACACCGTCGAGCAGTACACGTTGGTCGGCTACAAGGACGACCCGTTGGCTCCCGGCCAGCCGGACGTGAATCCAAACGGCACCGGCGTCTGGTTCCGCACCGGCCTCATCAACACGCCGCCGAGCACCGCGACTGGGCCTGCCGTGTTCACGATCACCTACGGCATCAACCCGCCGGCTACGCCGATGAACTTCGGCGCCGCGCACGGCCCGACGGACGACAACGTCTACCTCGGCATTGGCCTGCGCAACGGCACGTGGCCTGCGGACGGCCTCGGTTGCCACATGGCGTTCGACTTCAACCTCGGCAACGCCGGCACCAACTCGCTCGACGTCGTCGGCCCGCGCCTTCCTGGCAACACGAACATCCGCAACCTCGTGTGCACGGTCGCCACGACCGGTGGCGCGACGCCACTGCCGACTGGCCAGATCCCGGGATTCCCGGGCACCGCTGGTTCGCGCGGCGGCTACCGCCAACTCAACCTCGACATCCTCGCTCTGACCACGGGCGGCGTCGCGGTGACGCAGACCAACCAGATCCGCTACCCGTCGAGCCTCTTGCGCAATCCGCCGCTCGTCAACGCGGCCACGCAGGTCCCGGCCGGCGGCACGACGAACATGCTGTCGGGCCTCTACCCGGACGTGAACGACACGAGCGGCACGCTGCCCCCGCCCGCTGGCTCGCCCGCTCGCGCGGATGACATTGGCTTCCTGCTCACGGAGCGCAACCGCCCGAACTCGCTCGCGGTCATCCGCCTCGCGTTCGGCCCGCTGGTCGGCGGCTTCAACCCGGATGGCTCGGTGCCGCTCGCGTTCATCCCCGGCTTCAACGCCGCGACGAGCGCCGGCAACGTCTGCATCGACCTCGCCGATCCGAGCGCGTTCACGTTCATCAACTTCACGGACGCGAATGGCCGCTGCCAGCAGATGTTCCCGCTGAGCGCGCCGGCTCGCGCGTTCCTCGCGTCCTTCGGCGCGGTGGACCTGCACTGGCAAGGCTACGTCGTCAATCTCGCGACGAGCCCGTCTGAGGTGAAGGCCACCGGCTGTGTCGTCCAGCACCTCTGATCGAAGGGGGAGCCGCGCGCTCCTTGTGGCCGCCCTGCTGATTACGGCAGGCGCGGCCTACTACGCGACGAAGAGCGCGCCCGCGGAACCTACCGCGGAGCAAGCAGTGCCCGTCCGCGATGCGAAGCACAGCGCGCCGCAACCTGCGCAGGCTGCGCCCCAGCCTGCCGCACCTGCAGCGCAGTCCAACACGCCGCTGCCCAAGGGCTCCTATGTTCCCGAAGGCCAGCGCCCCGGCAAGGTGACGCTACCGGACGGCTCCACCATCGAAGCGATCAACGATGTCACGGATGACATCGCGCTGATTTGGGATGAGCAGCCCTACTCGCCGATCGTGGACAAGGTGTTCCACAACGGTTGGTGGTGGTGGAAGCACCAAGATGGCGCGTGGACCACGGTCAAGATGGTCGACATGAACGGCGTGCCGCAGGCGACGCCGATCCTCGCGCGCGAAGGCAAGGGGCCGCCGGCGCAGACGGCCGACGAAGCGATCGCCGAACGCGAGAAGGCGCAGCAACAGCAGCAGCAAGGCGCGCGCCGGTGAATCCGCGCGCTGTCGCGTTGCTGCTGTGCGCGATTGCGTGCGGCGCACAGACCGCCAACGCGCAAGCCGCGCACTTCCTCGGCTTCACCGCGGGCTTCGAGACGTCCTACACCGATCGCGGCGGCGCAGACACGACCAACGTCGATGTGCTGCAGGTGTTCTCGGGCCGCCACTATCGCCACGCATTCGTCGATCCCGCAGATCCAACTGGGCAAGCGCGCCGCATCGTCGGACTGCGCGTCGTCGTGCAAGACCAAGTCGGCTTCACGTCAGAGCAGTACACGCTGGTCGGCTATCTCGACGATCCGCTGCAGCCTGGGCGACCCGACGTGCGTAGCAATGGCGCTGGCGTCTGGTTTCGCACCGGTCGCATCAACACGCCGCCCAACGCATCGACGGGGCCTGCAGTCCACACGCTGCTCGTCGGCATCAACCCGCCGCCCACGCCCGCGCGCTTTGGCGCATCGCACGGCCCCACCGACGATGACCTCTATCTCGGCATCGGACTGCAAGCCGGCACATGGCCCAACGAAGGCCTCGGCTGTCGCATCACCGCGGACTTCATGCCTAACGTGACCGCCGCGACGCCGCGCGACGTCGTGGGCCCGCGCCTGCCCGCGAGCCCGTTGCCGCCCAACCTCGTGTGCACGGTCGCGACCACCGGCGGCGCGTTCCCGCTGCCGACGGGTGCTGCTGCGCAGTTTCCTGGCATCGCCGGTCGCCGGGGCGACTACCGCCAACTCGACCTCGACGTGCTGACGTATGCGCCAGGCGGCGTCGCGGTCACGCAGACCAACCAGCTCTACTACCAAGTGAGCCGCGCGCTGGCGTCGCCCAATCCGACGGCGCGAGTGCCACTCGGCGGCACGACGAACATGCTGTCAGGCCTGCACCCGGACCTGCACGACGCGACCGCGCTGATCCCGCCGCCGCCATCGTCGTTCGCGCGCGCCGACGACATCGGCTTCTTGATCACCGATGGCCAGCGCCCCAACGCGATCGCGCTTGTGCGCATGTCCTTTGGCCCACTCCGCGGCGGCAGCAATGCGGATGGCTCACAGCCGGTGGCGCAGATCCCGGGATTTGGCGCAGCGGACAGCGTCGGCAACGTGTGCGTCGATCTCGATGATCCGAGCGGCATCACGTTCTTCGGGACCACCAACTTCTTCGGTCGCTTCCAAGCGATGGTCCCGATGAGCGCCGCAACGCGCGCGTTCTTGCGCAGCTACGGCGCAGTTGACCTGACGTGGCAAGGCTTCGTCGTCGACCTCGCCACATTGCCGTTCGAGGCACGCGCAACGGGCTGCGTCACGCAGCGGCTGTGATCTCGCTCACCGCGCGAGCAGGTTGACCAGGATGCGCGCGGCGCCCGCGTGGCCGTTGCGCAGCTGTCGATACAGCGCGAGCGAGCAGTAGACGTAATCACCGCGCCCATACTGCGTGTGCAGCAACGCGCCCTGGCTCGCCTTCTCATCCGCGCGATCCTTGGTCTCCAGCAGCGGCGTCCACGCCGTGTCCCACTTGCTTGGGAAGTTGAGCCCGCGCTCCTGAACCCAGCCGTCGAAGTCCTGCATCGTGATCGCGTGCGGCTTGCTCCAGATCGCGTGTTGCGGCTGCAGCATCACGACCGCGCTGTCTTCTTCGGTGCAGCGATCGTTGCCGACCGTGAGCGGGAACGGCGCGAGCAGCGGATGCCCTGCGCGATCGTTCCACTCGGATGGCTTGTGGTACATCGCGACCACGCGACCACCCGCGCGGCAGTACTGCAGGATGCGATCCTTGTGCTCCGCGAGCTCGGGCACGTGGTGGTAGCTGCGCATGTCGAGCAACAGCGCCGAGAACTCATCGAGCCGCGCGGTCGCGAGCGCATCGCGATCGAGTTGCGAATACGCGATGCCGAGATCGGCGAGCGTGCGCTCGATCGTGTCGTCGGGGCCGCGCAC
>JBEELK010000024.1:0-13249 GCA_041168165.1 Planctomycetota bacterium
GCATGCACGAGCGCGTGGCCCGTCATGCCGCACCAAGCGGGAATGTCCGCATGCGCGCCGGAATCGAGCGCTACGAGGCGCAGCACTTGTCGCGGCGCGAGCGCACGCATGCGCATGCGCAGGTCGATCACGAGTTCGCCGCAGCCGAGTTCGCCAGCGTCCCAGTGGTCATCGGCGTGAGGCTCGGGGGTGGTGGGGGGCATGGCGAGTGGAAGGGGTGAGGAAGCGTACCGAGCGAGTGCGGAGTTCGCGCGGGTGTGGCGAATGCGAATGCCCCTTGTGCCGCACGCGGCAGAGCCAACACTCACCGCCTCCGCCCATGACCGAAACCGTCCTGCACGACCTCGAGTCGTTCTCGCAGTCGATCGCGCGCAACGTGCGCGTGCTGCTGTTCAAGCACTCGCCGCAGTGCCCGATCAGCCACGCGGCGCGCGAAGAATACGAGTCCTTCCGCCGCCACAACCCGGACGTGCCGACGATGTTCGTCGATGTGATCGACGATCGCGCGGTTGCGCGCGGGCTCGCGGATGCGTGCGGCGTGCGGCACGAGTCGCCGCAGGCGATTGTGTTTGAGCAAGGCAAGCCGGTGTGGAACGCGAGCCATCGCGCGATCACGCGCGGGTCGCTCGAGGCGGCGTGGGGGTGCAAATGCTGATCGTGCGCATGCTCGTGATCGCCGCGGCCATGCTGTGCGCCGCGTGTTCGACGTCGCGTTCGTTTGCGCCGCGCGAGAGTCGCAACGGCACGGGGCCGACGGGCATGCCCGCCGCGGTCTATGCGATGCCGTCTGCGATGCACGGCGACGTGCGGATCTGGTCGGATGGCGCGCGGCGCAGTTCTCCCGAGGGCATGGAGGAGCGGACCGAGTTGTTGCTCGGCATCGAGATCGAGAACTCCGGCGACGCGCCGATTCGCGTGGCGCCCGAGGATGTGGTCGTGCGCGCAGTCGTCGGCGAGAAGGGCACGTTCGAGGCGCGCGCGGCAGAAGCGGTCGCGGTCGAAGGCGCTCCGCCGCTGTCCGCCGTTGAGGCCGCGCCGGGCACGACGGCGCGCGTTGGGTTCTTGTTTGTCGTCGATGGCGCAATGCCGCGCGACATCGAGTCCTTTGAAGCGCATTGGCGCGCGCGCGGAGCAGGCGACGCGAGCTATGCGCAAGTCACGCCGTTCGTCGCCTATGTGCCCGAGCCCAATCGCTACGCATGGCGCGATCCGTGGCCGTATTGGGGCACAGGGTTTGGGTATTGGGGATACGGGTATCCGTGTCGCTACCCGTATCCGTATCGCTGGCGGTGAAGGCAAGCGTCGCGGACGCCGCATTCGGCGAACGCCCGCGCGCAACGCAGCGAAGCGCCACTATGGTCTCTGCATGAGCACGCTCTCGTCCCTGCGCTCCCTCGCTGCGACTTCGATGCTGGCCCTTGCTTGCGTGGGCTGCTCGCTCGGATCGCGCGACTCTGCTTACTTCGACAACGCGGGCCGCAGCGATGTGCTCGCTGGCGGCGCGCGCATGATTCCCATCCGCACTCCGAGCGGCGACTTCCGCGTGTGGACGAAGCGCATCGGCAACAACCCGCGGCTCAAGGTGCTGCTGCTGCATGGCGGGCCAGGGGCCACGCACGAATACTTCGAAGGGTTCGACTCGTTCCTGCCCGCGGCGGGCGTCGAATACATCTACTACGACCAACTCGGCTCGGCCTACAGCGACCAGCCTGACGACGCGGCGCTCTGGAACATCCCGCGGTTCGTCGATGAGGTGGAGCAGGTGCGCGTGGCGCTCGGGCTCGGGCCCGACAACTTCGTGCTGCTCGGCCAGTCGTGGGGCGGGATCCTCGCGATCGAGTATGCGCTCGCGCATCCAGGCAAGCTCAAGGGTCTCGTCATATCCAACATGATGTCGAGCGTGCCCGCATACAACGCGTATGCGGATCGCGTGCTGAAGCCGGCAATGGACCAGAAGGCACTCCAAGAGATCCTCGCGATGGAGGCACAGGGCCGCACCGAGGATCCGCGCTATGAGGAATTGCTTGTTCCGTATTACGAGCAGCATCTGTTGCGCATGCCGAGCGCGGATTGGCCGGAGCCAGTGGTGCGCTCCTTCTCGCGACTGAACCGCAAGATCTACGTGCCGATGCAGGGCCCGAGCGAGATGGGCGCCTCCGGCCTGCTGGAGAAGTGGGATCGTTCGCGCGACCTTGCGCGCATTGATGTGCCCACGCTCGTGATCGGCGCTCAGCACGACACGATGGACCCGGCGCACATGGAGTGGATGTCGCAGCAGATTCGCGGCGCCGAGTTCTTGTTGTGTTCGGACGGCAGCCATCTCGCGATGTATGACGACCAGCAGGTCTACATGTCGGGGCTGGTCGCGTGGCTCAAGAAGGTCGAGCGGGTGCGCTGACGTGCGCGCACGTTCTGCTCGCTGCTGTCTCGCACGCGCGAACCTCAGCGTTGGCGGCGCTGCGTGATTCGCAGCGGACTAGCAGCCTGTTGGAGAACGGCTCCGTTGCCGATGGCCCGGGATCTGGCTCGGGTTCAAGGCGCGAGAACGGAGTCCAATCTTCAGATTCGACGTAGTTCGAGCGACGCAGAGATCGAGTCAGAGACCGCGCCTGCAGGCAGGATGCGTTCTTCAATAGGCTGCTAGCTCTTGCTGATGCCCCACGCCGCGGCGTTGCGGTCGTTGCCGGGGAGCGGCAGCGTCTGGTGCACGCGCGGCTGGAGTCCTCGTCGCATCCGTGTATGGTTTTCGTCCCTGCCAATGGGGCTTCCCGCATCCGCCGCTGCCTGCGGCACGAAGCGCCGCCCGACCCAGGCTTTCTGTGCCTCACATTCCGGGCACGCGATCCCTTCGCCCGGGAGCGATATCCCCTCGGTGGCTCCTTCCATGCGCAACTTCTTGTCGCTCCGCAGTGCCGTGATCCTCGTCGCCGCCTCGCTCTTGAGCCCCAGTGCCGCGGCGCAGGCGGTCTTCACGCCGATCCCTAGTCCCTTCCAGCCGGCGATCATGCCGTATGACGGATCGTGCTACGCGTCGGGCGGATCGGGCGGGTGGTCCACGGTGCGCGTCAGCGCCGACGGCAACACGGTGGCGGCGGTCGTCTACCGCCCGCTGCTTGTTCCTGGCGCGGCGCCGCGCAGCGCCGTGGTCTGGACGGAAGCGGGCGGCACGCAGGTGATCGCGCAGGACCTGTTCGCGATCTCGTCGGAGTACTTCGTGCCGAACGGGATCTCGGCGGACGGCAACACGGTCTTCGGTGACCAGTGGATGTGGAACCGCGCGACGGGCGTTCAGTCCCTGTCGCAGACGTTGCGTTCGCTTGCTACCAACGCCGGCTACTTCTTCGGGTCCCAGATTCTGATCTTCAGTAGCTCACAGAACGGCAGCGTCGTCACCGGCATCGTCGAAGACACAATCAACAACCGAAAGGACTACTTCCTGTGGCAGGTCGGTTCGCCGCAACTGCAGATCCTGCCGACCAACGCGCAGTTCGGGCCCGACTACTATCGATTCCACGCAATCAGCGGCAATGGACTCGTCGTCGGCGGCTCGGTGCAGCAGCCTGCGCCGCAGTTTGGGAGTCTCTATACCGCTGTTATGGTCACTGCGGCGGGAAGCACGGCGATTTCGACGCAAGCGCGCGGTTGCAACTTCACTGGCGTATGGGACCTCAACTTCGACGGATCTGTCGCGGTGGGCACGCAAGAGACGAATGCCTGCAGTATGGCTGCATTCCGTTGGACACCTGCGGGTGGTTTGGTCGCCTTCGGCCCCGCCGGTAGCGCCGCCTATGCGTGCGATGCAGCCGGCGATGTCGTCGTCGGTGACTACATCAACTTCGGCGTCGCCGGCACCAAGCCGTTTCTGTGGACGCCGACGCTCGGCTTCCGCGACCTGCAGTCAGAATTGGTCGCACGGTGGAACCTCGGCGGTGCGCTGCAAGGTTGGACCTTGCTCAGCGCCACGGATGTGTCCGCGG
Source organism: Planctomycetota bacterium (assembly GCA_041168165.1). GTDB lineage: Bacteria > Planctomycetota > UBA1135 > UBA1135 > UBA2386 > SXPK01. The sequence goes on from JBEELK010000024.1 coordinate 3,978, forward strand.
ACGGGCGTGTGATCGTCGGCACCGCGCGCAATCCCGCAGGTTGCGAGCAGGCCTTTGTCGTGCGCTTCCCTGCCAATCCCGCGTCCGTCCTCTCCTATGGCGTCGCATGTGTCAGCGCGCAGGGAACCATGCAGCTGCAGTCGATTCGCCCTCCCTATGTCGGCAATGTCGCCGAGACGCGGTGTGCGGGTGCGAGCCCGACGGCGTTGCAGATCGGCGTGCTCGGATTTGGGCCGGTGTCGGTGCCGTTCGATGCCATCCTGCCGCAGGGTGTTGCTGGCTGTGACCTGCTCGTTGTGCCGGACCAGGATCGCTGGCTGTCCGTGACGAATGGCTCGGCCACGTGGCTGCTGCCGATCCCGGCGCAGCAGGCGCTGCTTGGCGTCACGTATTGGCAGCAGGTGGTGCGCCTCGACGCCGCGGCAAACGGCTTGCTGCAGTCCGTCCGCGGCTCGAACGGGCTGCAGTCGACGATCGGGCGCTACTGAGGCGGAGCTACCGGCGGGGCACCCTCGCCAGCAACGCGGAATGCGTCGTGAAAGCCGATACGAGCATCGGTCGGCGCGCCGTCGTTTGGTGCCTGGTGGCTGCGCCCACCCCGCCCACCCCGCAACCGCTCGGAGTTTTTCTCCGAAGTGCGCGTCTGGCGGCGCCAAAAACCACCATCCGTCCGTCCGATGCTTGGTTCGCTGCGCTCGCCGTTGCCCCTGACAACCCTCGTGGTTAAGGGTTCTCGCCCCATTCTTCGCCCAAGAGGCGGATGGGCGGGTGGTCCAGGCGCGCTGCGGCTCGCCGACTCGGGGCAGACCCGGACTCTCACTCACTAGCACGACATGGCCGACACCAACGCAAACTCGGCTGCCGGCGGGCAGCCCATGATCGAGGCGATCGACCTCTGCAAGCACTACGGGTCGTTCGCAGCGGTCGATCACATGAACTTCACGGTCCGCCGCGGCGAAGTGGTGGCCTTCCTCGGCCCCAACGGCGCCGGCAAGTCGACGACGATGAAGGTGCTGACGGGCTACTTGACGCCGACGTCGGGTGCTGCGCGTCTTGCGGGCATCGACGTGGTGAAGGACCGCATTCAGGCCGTGCAGAAGCTCGGCTACCTGCCCGAGAACGGCCCGCTGTATCCCGAGATGACGCCGCGCGAACTGCTGCAGTTCTTCGCCGACGCGCGCGGGATGACGGGCGGCGAGTTCAGCGCGCGCCTCGACTTCGTCACCGGCGAGTGCTCGCTGCAGGATCTGCTCGACAAGCCGATCCGCAAGTGCAGCAAGGGTCAGAAGCAGCGCGTTGGCATGGCGCAGGCGCTGCTGCACAACCCTGAGGTGCTGATCCTCGACGAGCCCACGACGGGCCTCGATCCCAACCAGATCCGCCACGTGCGCGAGCTGATCAAGAAGCTCGGCGAGACGCGCACGATCCTGCTGTCGACACACCTGTTCCAGGAAGTCGAAGCGATGGCCGGTCGCTTGTTGCTCGTCAACGAAGGCAAGCTGGTCTTCGACGGCACGCCGCAGTCGTTCAAAGAACGCGGGCACGGCCAGATGGAGCAAGCCTTCTACAACCTGACCGGCGCCAAGGCCGTCTGAGGAGATCCCCGATGAACAAGAATGTCATCCTTGCGGTCGCGCGCCGCGACCTCCGCAGCTGGTTCGGCAACCCGACCGGCTATGTGTTCATCTGCTTGTTCGTGCTGCTCTCGGTCGCGGCGTTGCTGCTGCCCGGCGAGTTCTTCCGCGACAACCTCGCGACGCTCGACTTGCTCAACCGCACGTTCCCGTGGATCGCGGTGCTGTTCACCGCGGCGATCACGATGGGCACGTGGAGCAGCGAGCGCAGCAACGGCACGCAGGAACTGCTCTTCACGTTGCCCGCGCGCGACAGCGAACTGCTGCTCGGCAAGTACCTCGCGGCGCTCGGCATCTACGCGGTCTCGCTGTGCTTCTTGCTGGCGCTCGTCGTCGGGCTCTCGGTGCTCGGCTCGCCGGACCTCGGCCTGATGTTCGCCAACTACCTCGGCTTCTTGCTGCTCGGCGCGCTGCTCGTCGCGGTCTCGATGCTGGGCTCGCAGTTGACGGACAACATGACGGTGTCGCTGATCCTCGGCGGCCTGTGCTCCGCGTTCGTCGTCGGCAGCGGCAGCCTCGCGCAACTGATGGGCGGCGGGCCGGAGTGGTACTCCAACGGGCCGCGCGGTCAGTTCGAGGACTTCGGTCGCGGCATGATCACGAGCGGCGGCTTGCTGCTGTTCGTCGGCCTGACGATCGCGTTCCTCTACCTCAACCTCGCGCTGCTCTCGCGCCGCCACCACATTCGCGGCGGCAATGAAGGCGCGCATCGCGGCGTGCGCTTCGTATCGCTCGCGGTCGCGGCGCTCGGCCTTGCGGTCACTGGCGTGCAGGTGTTGCCGCGCCTCGACAGCACGATCGAGGGCATCCACTCGCTGGGCGCGGAGAGCAAGAAGCTGCTCGCGCAACTCGACCCGAAGAAGCCGGTGATCGTGTCGGCCTACGTGTCGCCCGAGGTGCCCGCCAACCTGATCCAACAGAAGGCGACGTTGCTCAACCTGCTCAACCAGTTCGACCACTTGGGTGGCGACGCGGTGCAGCAGCGCGTGGTGCTGACGGAGCCGTTCTCGCCCGAGGCGCGCGACGCGGAGAAGAACTTCAAGATCATGGGCCAGCGCTCAATGATCGATGAAGGCGGCGTCAGCGTGGAGACGACGGTCTATCTCGGCTTCGCCGTGCAAAGCGGCACCGAAGAAGTCGTGGTGCCGTTCGTCGATGCCGCGCTGCCGCTCGAGTACGAGATCATGCGCAGCATCCGCACGGTCGCGGGCCAAGCGCGCAAGAAGGTCGGCGTGCTCAAGACCGACGTGGAGCTCTACGGCGGCTTCGACTTCCAGAACTTCTCGCAGAAGCAACGCTGGCAGATCGTCGACGAGTTGCTGCTTCAGTACAAGGTCGAGAACGTCGACGCCGATTCGGACTATCCGGCGGACCTCGACGCGCTCGTCGTGCCGCAGCCGTCCTCGCTCGTGCAAGAGCAGATGGATCGCTTGCAGCAGTGGATCCTCGCCGGCAACGCGGCGCTGTTGCTCGAAGACCCGGCGCCACTCGACGCGCCTGGCACTGCGGCGACCGACCAAAAGGGCGGCGCGCGCGCTTCGATGATGGGCGGCGGCGGCCCGCAGAAGGGCAGCTTCGACGCGTTCTTGGGCGCGATGGGCCTGCGCATGGCGAAGGGCCAAATCGTGTGGGACCTCAGCTACCGCACGTTCGCGGGCGGTGGCCTCCCACCCGAGTTCTTGTTCGTCGATCCGCGCGGCTATGCAGCCGACGACGTCATCACCAACGGCCTCGATCGCACGATCGTGATGTTCGGCGGGCACTTCCAGCCAATGGCGACGGATGGCTTCGAGTTCCAGCCGCTGCTGCGCTCGGTGCAACCCGACACGCGCAACGGCGAGATGAACGGCACCGTCTCAACGATGGACCTGTTCGTCTTCAATCCGTTTGGCGGCAGCCAGCAGATCAACCCGCGCCGCGTGAATCGGCCGAAGCCGATGGACTACGTGCTCGCGGCGAAGGTCACGGGCCCGGAGAAGGACGGCAAGCGTGCGCGCGTGATCGCGATCGGCGATCTCGACCTCGTCGGCAACCAGTTCTTCATGCTGCGTCGCTCTGCCGACGATCCGAACCTGCGCTTCGACAACATCACGTTCGTGTTCAACTGCATCGACACGCTGGTCGGTGACACGAGCCTCGTCGAGTTGCGCAAGCGCCGTCCGATCCTGCGCAAGCTGGAGGCCGTCGAGTTCGCACAACGCGACTTCGAAGGCTCGTGGATCAAGGCCAAGGAGGCTGCAGAGGATGCAGCCAAGAAGGAACTCGACGAAGCGCAGGCGCGCCTCGACGACGCCGTGAAGGCGCTGCGCGACGACACGACGCTCGACGCGCAAGCAAAGGAGATCCGCATCCAAGAACTCGAGGAGAAGGAGAACCGCAAGCTCGAGTTGGCGAAGGCGCAGATCGAGAACGACAAGCAGACGAGGATCGAGGTCGCTCGCCACGACCGCGATAGCCAGAAGCGCGCGCTCTACAACTCGTACCGCATCGGGATGATCGTCCTGTCGGTCGTGCCCGCGCTCGCGTTTGGCATCGCCACATTCCTCCGCCGTCGCGCGCGTGAGAGCGCGATCGTCCCGCAGAACCGCATGGTGAAGTGAGAGGCACTCCGATGAACGAAACCGTCAAGACGATCTCTTTCGTTGGCGCCGCCGCGCTGCTCGTGGCGCTCGCTTCGATCACTGGCTCTGGCAAGGTCGAGAACGCGCTGTTCGACGACGAAGGGCAAGTGCTGTTTCCTGAGTTCACGGATGCCGCTGCGGCGTCGGAGCTCGTCGTCGCTTCGTATGACGACGCGAGCACCGAGATCCGCACGTTCAACGTGAGGCGCGACGAGAAGGGGATCTGGACGATCCCGTCGCACAACAACTACCCCGCCGACGCGAAGACGCGCATGGCCAAGAGTGCCACGATGATGCTCGGCATGAAGCGCGACCGCGTGATCAGCGACCTCGTCGATGACCACGCAAAGTGCGGCGTCGTCGATCCCGAGGAGCAGAGCCTCGACACGAAGGGCCGCGGCACGAAGGTCACGTTCAAGAACCAGGGCGGTCAAGACCTCGCCACGCTGATCATCGGCAAGGAACTCGAGGGCGACATGGACATGCACTTCGTGCGCCTGCCGGGCAAGAAGCGCGTCTACGCCGCGAAGTTCGATAACCAGCTGTCGACGAAGTTCGCCGACTGGATCGAGACGGATCTGCTGAAGGCTAAGAGCTACGACATCAGCAAAATCACGTTCGACAACTACTCCGTCGACGAGCAACAGGGCCAGATCGTCCAGGGCGACAAGATCGTCGCGAAGAAGGACGACGCGTCGAAGTGGGCGGTCGATGGCCTCGAAGCCGACAAGGTCGCCAACGAAGAGAAGCTGCGCGAAGTCGGCGAGTCGCTGACGCAGATCAAGATCGTCGGCGTGCGCAAGAAGCCCGCGGGCCTTGATGATCGCCTGCAGAGCAAGCCGGGCATGAACGACGCGCTGTCGCTGCAGAGCAAGGGCTTCTTCTTGCTGCGCGATGGTTCGATGCGCAGCAACGAAGGCGACCTGTTGTTCGAGACGAAGAGCGGCGTGCGCTACACGCTGCGCTTCGGCGAGATCGTCTATGGCGAAGGCGACGCGGTGACCTCGGGCGCGGAAGCGAAGCCCAAGGAGCCGAAGGAAGGCGAGCAAGGGCCGACGCCGATGGCGGGCAACAACCGCTATCTGCTCGTCTCGGCAGAGTTCGATCCGAGCTTGCTCACCGCGCCCAAGGGCGCGCGCTTGCCGGACGAAGTGCTCGACCAGCGCCGCGATGCGCGTTCGCAGATCGAAGCGATCGTCAGCGCGATCGATGCCTACAAGCAGAAGAACGAAGGCAAGCTGCCGGCGGCGCTCGTCGACCTGACGAAGAAGCCCAACGACACCGAGGCGGCGTTGTTGACGGAACTGAAGCAGGATCCGTGGGGCCAGGACGTGGTCTACGTCGTCGAAGGCGAAGGCTACAAGCTGCTCAGCAAGGGCCCGGACCAGGTCGAAGGCGGTGATGGCGTCGGCACCGACATCGTGTCGACTCTGCTCGTGCGCGAAGACGACATGAAGCGCGATGCCGACCAGTGGAAGGAACACGAGACGAAGGTCGAGGCAGGCAAGAAGGAAGCTGCCGACCTCACGCGCCGCTTCGGGCCGTGGTACTACGTGATCGACAACGCGCTGTTCCAAAAGCTCAAGCCGACGCGCGCGGACCTCAGCAAGGCCAAGGATGCGCCGGCCGAGACGCCGCAGGATGGCGGGGCGCCGGTCGCGCCCGTCGTGCCGGGTGTCGACAAGTGATTCGAGCCTGACTCGATCGCCGTCAAAGCCACGCGGCTCATCGCGCCTGTTCGCGATGGGCCGCGTTGCATTTCATCGTGGCAGTTGCCGTCGCGCGTTGCTGCGACCAACATCGTGCGCCGCATGACGACTCCCCGTCTCATCCTTCGCGCACTCTGCGTTGCTAGCGTTCTTGTTGCGCCGCTCGCCGCGCAAGGTGGCGCGTCTCGCGATGGCGCTGCGCCTGCGCCGCTCGCGCCAACGATCGCGATCGACGAGGCACTCCGTCAGTTCGTCGCGGACAAAGCGCTCGCGAATGCGCGCATCGGCGTCGTCGTGCGCGACCTTGCGAGCGGCGAGACGTTGTTGCAGCACGATGCGGACAAGGGGTTCATGACCGCGTCGAACATGAAGCTGATCAGCGCTGCGGTCGCGCTGCAGCTGCTGTCGCCGACGTTTCGCTGGCGGACGACCGTGCGCGCGGCTGCATCGCCCGATGCCGCTGCGCCCGAGACGATCCAGGGCGACGTGTTCTTGCGCGGCGGTGGCGATCCGACGCTCGGCGGTCCATCGGATCCCGGCGGCCTCGGCGGCAAGGATGGACTCGAGCACCTCGCGGCGTTGCTGCATGAGCGCGGCATCCGCCGCATCACGGGTGCGGTGCGCGGCGACGCGAGCGCGGAGCCGTTTGCGATGTATGGCAATGGCTGGCAGTGGGACTACCTCGAAGAGGACTACGCCGCGCCGAGTGCTTCGCTCAACTTCGCGCAGAACGTGATGACCGTGCTCGTGCACGCCGGCGCGCCGGGCAAGCCCTCGACGTTCACGTGTGAGCCTGCGATCCCAACGCCGTGGCTGCACGTGAACGTGCACACCGTCGCCTCGAAGGGGCCGACCGGAATCCGCTTCTGGCGCGAGCCGCATCGCGATCGCGTTGTGGTGGACGGCACGCTTGCCGCAGAGACCACGAACTACCGCGTGCCGGTCGCCGTCGCGGACCCCGCGCGCTTTGCGGCGGAGGCGTTCGTGTTGGCGCTCGCGCGTCGCGGCATCAAGGTGGAGGGCGGAGTCGGCGAGAACGCTGCTGCGCCTCGCGACGCCGCAGAACTCTGCGCGCACGAATCGGCGCCGCTGTCCGAGGTCGCAGTTCCGTTGCTGCAGCAGAGCATCAACCTCTACGCCGAGCAGGCGTGGCGCGCGGCTGCGTTCTATGGCGTCTACCGCGGGCAGGGTCATCGCACGTTCGCCGAGTGCGAACGACAAGCGCTGAAGGCACTCGCATCGATGGGCGTGCCCACCGACGGGATGGCGCTCGCGGACGGTTCTGGGCTGTCGCGCAGAAGCCTCGTGCAGCCACAGCAACTCGCGGCCTTGCTCGCGCATGCGCACGGGGCTCCGCAACTGGCGGCGCTGCGCGCGGGACTGCCGGTCGCGGGCGAGAGCGGCACGCTGCGGTCGCGCTTTGCGCGCGGTGCCGCAAAGGGCCATGTGCGCGCGAAGACGGGCTTCGTTTCCTACGTCATCGGGTTGTCGGGCTACGTCGACAAGAAGGACGGATCGGCGCCGCTCGTGTTTTCGATCTTGGTCAACAACTTCACCTGCGAGTCGGACGCGGCGAAGGCGGCGGTCGACGCGTTCGTCGAGCAGTTGGCGCGCCACGCCGGGTGGCAACCCGACTGAGGACGCGAGCGGCCCGCGGCGCGGCGCTCGACCAGCGCCGGCAGCAACGCGAACCGCGACGCTCCTTGGTCGGCGTCCTCGCCTCTTCGGCAGGGTTTGGGAATAATCCTCGCCCGCGCTCCGTCCCGGTGCGCTCGATCCGCCGATGCCACGACTCTTCCATCTGACCGCCCTTGCCGGGTTCTTGCTGCTGGCCGCCTGCGACAACGTCGGCCGCGCCTTCGACCCGGACGTGGATCCGCCCAACCAGGGTGGCACGACTGTGACCTCGAACATCGAGGTCCCGCCTGCGAGCGGCGACGTGCGCGATGGGCGTCCGATCGTGCGCGCGACGTATCCCAGCGGCGGTGGGTGGCCGTCGACGGTTCCGATCGTCATCGAGTTCTCGGAGTCGATGAATCAGGCCTCGATCCTGCCGACGACCAACAACGGCACGGACGGCAAGATCGTGCTGCGCCCCGCCAGCACGACGACGCTCGTGCCGGTGGTCTACAACTTCCTCGCGGGTGGCCGCGTGCTAGTGCTGCGTCCGCTCGCCAACCTCGATGCGCCGGCGCAGGCGAGCTACGACATCGTGATGTTGCCGGGCGTGCGCGACGCGGATGGCGTTCGCTTCTCGGCGACGACGGAGACGACGCTCGCGTCGTTCACGGTCGATCCCGAGGCGACGGCGGACGCGACGGTGATGGCGGTGTATCCGCGCGAGAACCAGCGCGACCTCGCTCTCGACACCGAGTTCCTCTGCTTCTTCTCGCGCGCCGTCGATCCGACGACGTTGCCCAACAACTTCCTGCTGCGCCCGCAAGGCGGCTCGGCGCTGACGGGCATCCCGTCGCTGCCGCTGTCGGTCGCGAACGTGCCCGAGGCGCGTTGCGTCGGCTACACGCTCGCGGGCGGCGCGAGCTTCGCGGCTTCGACGACGATCGAGTTCGTCGTCAACAGCAGCATCCGATTCGCAAACGATGGCGTGCTGCAGTTCAACGGGCGCACGCCGTATTCGCGCTTCATCACGGGCTCGGTGCCCAATCCCGTGTCGATCGCAGTCGACAACATCACGACCGGCTTCCCGAACAAGGTCAACCGCAGCAACCTCACGACGCTGCGCATGGCCGTTGAAGTGCCGGCGACGGCCGCGGTCGGCGACTTGGTGGTTGCGCGCATCTACGGCGGAGACAAGAGCACGACGGGCGTCGGGGACTTGGTCTACTCGCAGCGCACGGCCACGCTCACGCAAGCGGGCGCGCAGACGGCGATCGTCGACTTCACGGGGCAACTCGGCACGTTGACGCGCCAGTTGTTTGACGAGGGCGCGCTGTCGTACACGGCGCAGCTGTATCGCGGCTCGGTGCACTCAAACGTCGTTCGCGGCAACGTTGCGGCAGCGCAGGACACGGTGGTGCCCGCGATCGTGACGCTTGGTCCGCCAGTAGGCCCCAATGGCACCGATCTCTACGCCGAGTTGGAGACGCTGACGCTGTTTGGCACGGCGAGCGAACCGATCGGCGACGCGGCCTTCACGGTGGCATTGCCATCGCCGGTCACCGCGGGCCTGTTTGCGAGCCGCACGGGCGGCACGTTCTTGCTCGCGCCAGTCGAACTCGGCCGCCGCACGTCGTCGGTCAACTACTCGCTCCTCGTCACGGACCTCGCGGGCAACTTGGCCGCCTCGC
>JBEELK010000025.1:0-6352 GCA_041168165.1 Planctomycetota bacterium
TCTCGCAGCGCTCGGCCGATAGCTGCGTCGTCTCCAAGATGTAGCTGGCATATACCTGTGCTTCTTCGGGGTCGAAAGGGGCCCCGCATACGGCGAGCAACAACTCTCGCCAGCGGAGCACATTGGCTTCCACTTCGTCCGGACTCTTGCCGCGAACGAACTGCGCAAACAGCGCCGCGAGCCGGATCGGCTCGGGCAAGGGCATCGACACAATCGACGCTTCGTCGCGCGCGGCGAAGTCTTCGACGGCGATGCCGAGCGCGAAGCCAGCGTGCTCACTGCCGACCACATGCTGCGGGCCGTGCGCCGCGACCGCGCGCAGCCCCTGGAACGGGCTCTTGCCCGTGTGCACCAGAATCGGCACGACGATCGGCGGCAGCGTTCCACGCGCGCCTGCGATCGCCTTGTCGACCTCTTGCGCGACGTAGCGGAGCAGCTGCCGCCATGCGGCGCGCTTGTTCCCGTGCGCAAACTCGATGACGAAGATCACGAGCCTCGTGCCGCACAACGTCGGCGCGATGAGCACGAGATCTGCGTCATGGCGACGCAGTTTGGGATCGACGCTCGCGGCTCCGGCGATGCGGAGCTTGGACCAGCAGATGTGGTTACAAAGTGGATGGCCCTGTAGCAGGATGCGGAGCCAGAGTTGGGCCAACTCGGGACTCCGAAACGCGCGGCGGAAGATGAGGTCGGTTTGCATCGGTCTCCTTGCGCGGCAAACCGCCGCGGCATGTAGGAGACGCACAAGGGGGGATGCGACCTTTGCGAGATTCTCCGCCGCCGTTCCCTCAACCGATCTCGCGCGCCATCAAGTCTCGCGCGGCAACGACCTCGCCTGCAAACCTCGCGCGCGCTTGCGCCACGACATCGACGCCGTCGCATTCGGGATAGAAGTGCGTCAGCAGCAGCGTCTTCGCGCGCGCTCGCTCCGCATGATCGCCGGCCATGCCTGGCGTGAGGTGTCCCTCGACTCGCAGCGCATCGGGGAACGCCGCGTCGCAGACGAACACATCGACATCGCGCGCGAGTTCGACCAACTCATCGCACTCATCCGCGTCGCCGCTGAACGCGATCGAAGCGCCACTCGTCGATGCAATTCGATATCCAAGGCTCTGCGCGGTGTGGCGGATCGGCAATGTGGTGACTTGCAGATCGCACAGCGAGAAGGTGCCCGGCTGCAGTTCGCGCACGTGCAGTTCGTAGTCGCGCGGCAACGTCCACGGCCACACGCTCGCGAGCGTGTCGAGGAATCGCTGCAGTCCCGGCGCCGCGCAAAGCGTCAGCGGCTTGCGTCCGCGATAGCGCGGGCTTCGCAGCGCAAACAGCAATGGGCCCACGTCGGCGCAATGGTCGGTGTGGTAGTGCGTCAGCAACACTGCATCGATCGCATCGAGATCGACGCCGGTCTCCGCGAGCCGGCGCAGCGTGCCCGGCCCGCAATCGATGAGCACGTTGCTGTCTTTCGACTGCACGAGATAGCCAGCCGGGAAGCGATCGCGCACGGGGATCGCCGTGCCCGAGCCGAGCACGGTGAGCCGCAGTTGGCCATCATGTAGTTCAGCGCGCATCGTTCGTCCTCGCCGCGTCGCGGAGCGCCGCTTCGTAGTCCGCCATCGTGTTGCAGGCGCGCAAGCAGCGCAGTTCGGGGTCAGCTCGGCGCAGCGTCGCATTCGCCACTCGTCGGGTCTGCGCTGCATTCGCGAATGCGCGCGGCGCGTCGATGCCGTGTTGCAGCATCGCGTCGATCTCCGGCAAGCACGACAGGCGGTAGATCGCGCACAACGGGTGCAGCATGCCGTCTTCGTCAGGCACGCTGCATTGCGCATCGCCGAGTTGTTCGAGCAACAGCCCAACCACGCGCGCGGTCACGAATGGCGCGTCGCAGGCCGTGACAAACACGGCGTCTTCGGAGGTCGATGCGCCGCGCCGCAGCAGCGTTCGCATGCCGGTCGCGATCGCTGCGAGCGGACCTTGGTCCTGCCGTTCATCGAAGGCGACCATCACGCCTTGCGGCAGCTCTGGCAGAGGTTGCGCCTCGTCCCGTGCCACGACGCACACAGGATCCGTGCATTCGCACAAGACTTCTGCGACGCGCCCGAGCATCGTGTTCGCCCCAAACGGCAGCGACTCCTTGGGCTGGCCCATGCGCCGGCTGCGGCCGCCTGCCAAGATGATCGATCCGACGCGCACGACGCTGGTTCTCCCTTCTCCGCGCGCGGCGCTCAAGAGCTTCCTTCTGACGACATGCAAGTAGCGATCCCCAAGTCCGCCGACCTCGTGTCCCCGTTCACGCTGCGCATCGCGTGGAAGGATGGCGCGGTGACCGATCTCGGCGCGCGTCAACTTCGGTTGCTCTGTCCATGCGCCAACTGCATCGAAGAAGGCACGGGCAAGAAGCTGCTCGACCCTCATTCGGTGCGTCCTGACATCCTGATCCTCGGCGTCGAGCTCGTTGGCCGTTACGGCCTCACCTTTGTGTGGAGCGACGGCCACAAGACGGGGATCTTCACGTTCGATCGACTCCGCGAAATCGGCGAGGAGGGCCGCACCGCATGAGTGAACTCTGGTCCTGGGATCGTTGCGAAGAGACTCTGCACAAGCTGTTCGAGGCGCTCGATTGGGAGGCCTTGGGCAAGATCTACTTCCATGAGGATGGCGAGGAGCACTGGGAAGAACTGCGTCCCCGCGTGATTCCGCTCGGCCTCGACTGGGCGCGCGCGCTGCTGCAGCGCGTGCCCGAGGGCGGCGTCTCGCTGTATGCCGGCGCCGGCATCGCGGAGTTGCCGGTGATGTTCGCGGAGCGCTTCGTGCGCGGCCGTCGCGTCATCGCGAGCAATTCGCGTCTGCGCGAGTGCGAAGTGATCGAAGCGGCGATTGCGCGCTGCGGCCTCGTTGGCAAGTTCAAGATGCGCCACTGCGACGTGATGGAGCCTGCCAAGCAAGGCGGCTACGACCACCTTGCGTGCGTCAGCTTGTTCACGGACCCTGAGTCCTATCCGTGGCTCAGCGCGGTCGCATACGGTCGCATTGCTCCGGTGCAGCTGCAGGTCGAGGCGTTTGTCGCTGAGCGCGAGAAGGCGCGCGGGCTCGCCGCTGCGATGTTCGCTGGCCTACAGAAGCCGGGGCTCATCACCACGACCGTCGAAGAAGTGGCGTGGTTCGTCGAGGAGTGCGAGAAGAACAAGGTCGCCTACGCGCCAGACGAAGAGACGCTGCCGACCGCGGTCGTCGGCGACCCGATCGGCTTCATGCGCATCGGCTGACGCGCGAAGGCCTTCGTCACTGCAGGTCGAATGCGATCGCGTTCGTAACGCCGACGAACTGCAGCGACGGATCCAGCAGCACCGCCGCGAGGTGGGTGGGCGTCGGCAGCAGGCTCAGGCCGCTCGGGAACGCGATCGTCGCGTTGCCGAGCCCATTGGTCGCGAGCGCGCCGAATGCGAGCTGGAACACGCTGCCGTTGATCAGCTCGAGCCCCGTGTTGGTGCACGAGTCGAAGTTGAGCGGCAGCGTCATCGTCGGCGACAGCGCGAGTCCTGGCTGCGTGCCGCTGCAGCTCCACGCGAGCAGATACAGCGTCCCGGGCGCGGCGCACGGAGCGACGATCGTCGGCCGGATCGTGCCGCCTTGCTGCAGCGACACCGACGCGGCGTCGCGCGGATAGAGCAAGTCGTCGCGGTATTCGAGGCGCGGAGTGCATGAGCCCGTCTGCACGAGCAAGGAGCGCGTCTGCACGTTGTCGATGATCGACGGCTCGATGATCGTGCCGAGGCGATTGACCTGCGTGAACAGTTGGTAGACGCGCGGCGATGCGGCCCACGGCAGCTTCACGCGGCGCGTGAGCGTCTGCTGCGCGCCGACGGCGATCGTCGGGATCGTTCCGCTACCGAGGTAGAAGTCGCTCGTCGTCAGCGTCGCATCGACCGACAAGAACTGCTCGACGAGCACGTTGTTGGCGACGGCGGGGCCATCATTGGCAACGGTCACCGTCACGTCGGTCTCCGTGCCGACGGCGAGGACCTGTGGCGTCGCGCCGTTGGCCGTGATGCGCAAGCTCGCCGCGTTGGGGTCGGTGACCGTGACGTTCCACGTGTAGCTCTCGCGCAGCGTATTCGCGGGATCGTTGCGAACGAGCGGCGTGCGGTCCTGCAGTTCGACGCTGACCGTGTGCGCGCCGAGCGTCATGCCGGCGGTCGACACGAACAGGCCGTTCGATTGCTGGTTGGTTTGGACGACGCCGTCGATCTTCCACGTGATGAGCGGGCTATTGGCCGTCGGCACGAGGCTCGTGAAGCCAAACGCCTGCAGCGCGGGCCGCGCGAGCGTCAGCGACTGCGTCGCGGGGATCGGGTTCTGGATCGTCTGCGCGATCGCATTGACCGTCTTCACGATCTGCTCGCGACACACGGCGCAATTGGGTTGGCCGAGGTTGCGCATCAGGCAGTCTGCACGCGGACGCCAGATGCCGGTGGTGTGGTACATCCCGCCTTGGAATGCGGACACGCCATCCGTTCCCCACCAGTGCGACCACTTCTGGCCGACGTTGCTCGTCGTGACGTTGACCTGGTTGGGCTCGTTGCCGGTGTAGAGGACGTTGGGATAGTCGTACTCGTCGGCGAGTCCCGCGACCGAGTGGCCGAGTTCGTGCGTCTGCACTTCGACCATCGACGCGCCGTTGTAGCTGACGGCAAACGTGCTCGCGCAACCGCCGTAGCGGCTGTCATTGACCATCACGAGGATGCGCGACTCGTTGGCGGGCGCGAGCGCGGCGTCGGCGAGCGCGAGCGACGTGTTTTGGATGTAGAGGCAGCGCGCGGTGCCGCCCGTGTTGTAGCTCGCGCTGTATGCGGTGTTCTTGACGATCGGCGGCGTCACGTCGGGTTGCGACGCGCCGGAGTCCGTGCTCGCGCGAAACACCGTGTGCACGTTGAAGTAGTTCGAGAACGTCGAGTACGGCGACTTCGCGAACAGCCCCGCCAAGAACGTGTTGACGTCTTGGTTGAAGCGAGCCTGCTCCGCTGCCTGATAGCCATCGCCGAGGATCACCATGTCGTAGCGCGACGCGGTGGTGCCGTTGGACAGCACGGTTGTGACGATCGGGGCCTGCGCGAGCGCTGCTGCGGCAGTCGCGGCGATGGCCATGAACATGCGAGCGATCATCGGCGCGCCTCCTCGATCATGCGCTGCATCGACGCAGCGTCGACTTCGCCGATCGCGCGGTCGCCGCGCACGAAGCGGTAGGTCGCGACGCCATCGACCACGGGGATGTTGAGCAACGCGCCGATCTGCGGGCTCTTCACTTCGCAGCCCTTCACGACGACGGGCGAATCGATCTTGGTCTCGTCGGTCTCGAACTTCGACAGGTCGAGCGGCACGCGTTGCAGCTCCTTGCCGTCGCCGTTCAGCATCACGAGCGCAAACTCGCTCACGAGGCCTTTTGGCACGCCGCCCCATTCGTCTTGCTTGGCTACCGCGCGCGTGACGCGCAGCGCCTTGACGTTGCCTTCGACGACGAGCACGACGTGTCCGCTCGCGGGCTTTTGGCTGCCTGGGTCCTGGGCCGTTGCGGCGATGAGCAACAGGGTGCCAAATGCGCTCGCAATCGCGGCGCTCCGTCGGGAGATCGGCATGGGCATGGGGCGGGATCATAGCGACCTCGCGCGCTCGCGTGGCGACGCCGATTCGCTGCGCCGTTGCGGATGCGGCGCAGCGCACCGTTGGTGATCGATGCCGGACCCCGTATGCAGATCCCATGGACTTTCGTGATCGCGTCATCCTGGCTCCCCTGACGAAGGGCGGCAACCTCCCCTTCCGTCGCCTCTGCGTTGCATTTGACTGCAAGACGACGACGTCGGAGATGGCCTACTCGGGCCAAGTAATGCGCCAGACGCCGACGGAGATGGCGCTGCTTCGCAAGCATGTCGACGAGCAGTGCTTTGGCGTGCAGATCGCCGCGAGCAAGGCAGAGCTCGCGGTCGCCGCGGGCCTCGCCGCCGCGGAGCGCGGCGCGGCGTTCGTCGACCTCAACTGCGGTTGCCCGATCCACGACGTCGTGAAGCGCGGCATGGGCGCCACGCTGCTGCAGCGCCCCGCGCACCTCGGCCGCCTCGTCGAAGCGATGGTGAAGGGCTTGCCGGTGCCGGTGACGGTCAAGATTCGCCTCGGTTGGAGCGAGGACGACAAGAACGCGAGCGACGTCGCGCGCATCGTCGAAGAGAGCGGCGCAAAGGCGCTGACGGTCCACGGCCGCACGCGCGAGCAGCGCTACACCAAGGCCGCGGATTGGGAGTGGATCGCCAAGATCGTCAGCGAGCGCACGATCCCCGTGATCGGCAATGGCGACGTCTACACG